>NZ_JBFRDL010000015.1:0-83302 GCF_052113525.1 Rhodococcus sp. TAF43 | reverse complement strand
TCGCCGAGCAGCTTCATCACCGCCGGCACCAGGAACATGCGGATCAGGGTCGCGTCGATGACGAGCGCCGAGATCATGCCGTACGCGATGTACTTCATCATCACCAGCTCGGAGAATCCGAACGCGCCGGTGACGACGATCAGGATCAGGGCGGCCGCGGTGATGATCCGGCCGGTGTGCGCGGTGCCGATCCGGATGGCCTCGGTGGTGCTGGCGCCCTGCGATCTGGCCTCGACCATGCGGGAGAGCAGGAAGACCTCGTAGTCGATGGACAGGCCGTAGATGATCGCGACGATCAGCACCAGGACCGGGGACGTGATCGGTCCGGGCGTGAAGTTCAGCAGACCCGAGCCGTGGCCGTCGATGAAGATCCAGGTGAGGATGCCGAGCGTCGCGCCGAGGCCGAGCGCGCTCATCAGCACGGCCTTGATGGGCAGCACCAGCGAGCCGAATGCCAGGAACATCAGCAGCGTCGTGAGGGTCAGGACCGTGACGATCATGAGCGGCAGGTTGTCGAGCAGTGCGCTGATGCTGTCCTGCTCGATCGCCGGGGTGCCGCCGACGAGGACGTCCACGCCGTCCGGGATGTCCATCGCCCGCAGATAGTCGATGGTGGGGGCGGAGTCGTTGCGGTCGACCAGACCGGCCTTGAGGACCTGGACGCCGTCCTTCGCGGGGCCGGTGATCGAGAACTTCTCGACCAGGCCGGGCGCCCCGCTCGCGGTCTTGAGGATCTGTCCCACCTGGGTGCCGTCGGCGCCCTCGATGACCAGTTTCACCGGTTCGGTGCGGTTACCGGGGAACAGTTCGTCGAACTGTTCCTGCGCCATGCGCGTCGGGTTGTTCGTCGGGAGGTAGTCCTCGTTGATTCCGCCGAACTTGATGCCCGTCAGCGGGATGATCATGAGCAGCAACCCGACCACGATGGGGATCGTGACCTTGATCGGGTTGCGCATCACCCAGCGAGTGAGGCGGCCCCAGATGCTGGACTCGATCTCCTCGGTCGACTTGATCTGGCCGAACCGCTTGAGGCCGAACTTGTCGATCCGCCGGCCCAGGATGCTCAGGATCGCGGGCAGCACCGTGACCGAGGTGAACGCGGCCAGAAGCACCGTCGCGATCGCGCCGTACGCGACGGACTTGAGGAAGCCCTGCGGGAACAGGATCAGACCGCCGAGGCTGACCGCGATCATCGTCGCGGAGAACAGCACGGTGCGGCCCGCGGTCATGACGGTGCGGCGTACCGCGTCCTTGGTGTTGCGCCCGTCGCCGAGTTCCTCGCGGAAACGGCTGACGATGAACAGGCCGTAGTCGATCGCCAGACCCAACCCGATCAGTGAGACCACCGACGCGACGAACACGTTGATCTCGGCGAAGTGCGTGAACACCCGCACGATGCCGTTGGCGCTGAGGATTGTCAGACCACCGACTATCAGTGGCAGGGCAGCGGCGATGACACCACCGAACACGAAGAACAGCAGCACCCCCACCGCCGGGATTGCGATGAGCTCCATGCGTTTGAGGTCGTTGGCCATCGTGTCGTTGATGGCGCTCGCCACCGGCTGCATGCCGGCGAGCTGGACCTCGACCCCGTCGATGTGGAAGGCGTCCCGCACCTCACGGAAGTTGTTGGTGATCGCGGTGTCGTTGTCGCCCTTCAGCGCGACGCTGACGATCGCATGGGAGCGGTCCTCGGTGGCCAGAGCCGGCAGCCGCGGCGTGTTCGGCAACGTGAAGTAGCTGCCGTTGAACTTCGCGATCTCGTCGGGATGCTCCTGCACCAGTCGCTGCAGGCTGTCGGTGACCTTCGCAGTGAACTCCGGGTCGTCGACCGTCTTTCCCTCGGGGGCGGTGTACATCGCCACGACGTCACCGTTGGTGTCCCGGCCGAAGGTCCCGTCGGCGAGCTTGGCCGCCGCCACGGACTCCGAGCCGGGGTCGTCCCAGCCGCTCTGACTGAGGTGGTCACCGAGACCGGAACCGTAGGCGCCCAGCGCCAACAGTCCGGCCACCATCACTGCGATGACGGTGAAACGGGCTCGGTAGACCAGATCTCCCCAGCGAGCAAACACGTATGGACTCCTCAGCGCCCGACAAGCAGGGCGGAAAGCGGGCGGAACGGCTGCAACCAGGCGCCCTCGTCGGGCAGGGATTCCAGGCTGACCCGTGGCAGAGGCTCACGGAAGACACCCGGAATGTCCTCGAGATCGACGAAGTCCAGGATGTCGGACGAGACCGCCCAGCTGGCGTGCTCACGGAACCCGAGAACCTGCACCGGCACGCCGGTTGCTGCGATGTCCTCCAACGGCTCACGGAAGGCCTGTCCGTCGGCGGAAGCGACCATGACACCGGCCAGACCCTCACCACGGCGGAGCTCGATGTGGTGGAGCATGTCGGCATCGACGTCGCTGTCCTCCTCCACCTTCGGCTTGGCGAACACCGCGAAGCCCACATTACGCAAGGCCTCCACCCAGGGGCGGACAACATCCGCGCTACCAGGGGCGATGTTCGTGAAGACCGTCGCCTCGGGCTCGAGTACGGCAGTTTCGGTGGCGGAAAGCTCGGCGGTGCGGGAGAGCAACCAACGGCCCAGCGCGTCGAACCGCGGCCGGTACGCGGCCGTCGGGCGACCGCCGAGGATCGCGCCCAGGCCCATGTCGAGATTCGGGGCGTCCCAGACGAGAAGCACCCGCTTGTGACGGATGTCGCGGCCGTCGCCCTCAGGGGAATTGGTAGCCGTGCCCGGCGTGCTGAGACTCATTACTTGATCTTCCCCCAGATGAGTTCTGTAATGGCGCTTCCGACCTTGTGCGCCTTGTCCTCGAACTTCGTGACCGGTCGCTCGTGCGTCATCGGCGAYTCCCAATCGAGTTCGGTGAGGAGCGGCTCCGCGTTTCCGGCCTCGGCGATCGCCTCGGCGTACTCGGCGTGATCAGTTGCGACGTGCAGCACTCCACCCGGCTTCAAGCGGCTCGCGATCAGCGCGAACGTGGGCGCCTGCAGCAGCCGACGCTTGTGGTGGCGGGCCTTGGGCCACGGATCCGGGAAGAAGACACGGACGCCGGTCAGCGACTCGGGCGCGACCATGTTCTCGAGCACCTCGACGGCGTCGCCGCGCAGCACCCGGACGTTCGGGATCTCCTCGCGCTCGACCGTCTGCAGCAACTGCGCCAGACCCGGCCGGTAGACCTCCACCGCGATGAGGTTCACGTGCGGCTCCGCCTTGGCCATCGCGGCCGTCGCGGTGCCGGTCCCGGAACCGATCTCGATGATCAGCGGTGCCTCGCGGCCGAACCAGGCGGTGGTGTCGAGCAGGTCGTCGCCCACCTCGGCGCCGATCGTCGGCCACATCCGATCCCACGCGCCCTGCTGCGGGTCCGTCAGCGAACCGCGCCGGGACCGGAAGCTCGTCACCCGCGGGTACAGGCGCGACCCCCGCGACTCACCGGTCGTTTCCTCCGCAGCGGAGTCGGCAGCAGAGTTGTCGATGTCGTCGTGCGGGATCTCGGGTGCATCCTGATGGGCGTCGTTCACCCGACCATTGTCACGTATGTCCACGATCACGGGCCGACTCGGTCTGCAGATAATATGGACACTTTGGTCTGGTTCGGTGTCGGGGATGCCCCGAAATCCAGGCGTTCTCCCTGGTAGTCGGCGGTATTCTCGGCGGCGGAGGTCCCGGGCAGGGGAGTGGGTCGGGTGGGGGAGGTAACGGTGGGGAACGGAACTGTCGTGGAGCACAGGGCCGCGACGACAACGGAACTGGCGCAGCTCGGCCGGTTCGCCGCGGGTGTCGGCGGCGCGCCACTGCGTGCCCTGGACGACTACCGGGAACCGATTCGGATCCAGGTCGTCGGCCGTGCCGGTGCCGGACGCACCACCACCGTCGGCCTGCTCGAGCGGTCCGGGTTCACGGACGTGGCCGAGTCGACGGCCGTCGACGCCCCCGGATCGGCCGACCCCGACTTCGACGGCGACGTCGTCGTCTACCTGCTCGCCGGTGCTCCGCGCACGCCCGACGTCGAGGCGCTGCGGCGCGCGCCGCGCGATGTCACGGTCGCGATCCTCGGCAAGGCCGACATGCTCGGGTCCTGGGCGGTGGCGGTGCGGACGGCGATCGAGTGCACCGCCGAGACCGGGGTACCGACCGTGCCGATGGTGGCGGGGCCGGACCCGGACACTTCCGTCGGAGTCGACGACGTGGTGTCCGCCGTCGCCGACTGCGTCCGCAGCGCGCAGGCCGCGCGGACCCGGACGCTGCTTCGCGCGCTCGCCGAGGCCGCGGCCCGCGGGCCGCACCGGGACGCCGTCGAGCAGTACCTGCGCAGCGACGAGGCCGTCCACGCGGCGGCGCGGGCCGCCCGGTCGCTGCCCGACGGCCCGGCGAATCGGCGACGGGTCGAGTCGGCGCTCCGGCGGGCCCGCGTCCGCGAGGCCGTCCGGTGACCGAGGTCGGCGGGTTTCCACCCGACGCACAGCGGATCGTCGAGCGGTGGAACCCGGACGGACTGCGGGGATGGCGGGAGGATGCGTGGACCGGGATGCGATCCGTGCACGTGGTCGCGGTGCGCGGGATCGACCCGAGACCGGTCCTCGACGTCCTTGCACCGTTCGAGCCCGCGATCGACGCACCGGACGGCGCCGAGGTCGTGGTGATGGTGCTCGACGTGGCTTCGGTCCTGGGGCGGGACGAGCTCGCCGCGCTCGACGCGGCCGCGCACGACGTCGAACGCGTCGTCTTCGTGTCGACCGGCGCCGGCGAGCATCCGGACCGGGACTCGGTGCGGGAGCGGGACGAGGCGCTGCTGCGGGCGCACTCGATCAGATTCGCCGACGTCCGGGTCCTGTCCTCGCCGGATCTAATGACCGCGGCGGTGCGCGAGGCGCTCGCCGAGGACCCGGACACCACGGCCCAGCGCAACGCGCGCCGCGGAGCCGTCTCGCTGGTGGAACGGACGTGTCGACAGATCACCGGCACCGCGCGGGCCCTGCGTGACGGCAGCGACGAGGCCGCCGCCGCGCTGCGTGCGCGCAGGACCCGGCTCGCGATGGAGCGGGACGGGGGCCGGGCCGAGYGGCTCGGCCGGTTGCGCGCCGACGTCCAGCGCGCCCGCGTCGACCTGTTGCACGAGGCCGGCGGTCGGGTCCGGGCGGTGTCGGCGACGGCGCGGACGGAGATCGATCGTGCGGGACGCCGCGAACTGCAGGCCTTCCCGGAACGGATGGGCCACCTGGCCGCCGCAGCCACCGCCGAGCTCGACGCCGCGGTCGAGCGGCACCTCGGCGAGCTGGTCCGTCGGGCCGGGGTGTCCGATGTCCCGCCTGCGGACGCGGGTCGACCGGCGGCCGCGCCGTCGGGGCCGGAGCCGCGGCACCGCGGTGTCGAGGACGGGATGATGGTCGTCGTCGGCGCATCGGCCGGTGTGGGCCTGGGACGTCTCGCGGTGGCGCCGATCTCGATGGTGCCGGCGCTCGACATCGCGACCATCCCGATCGCTCTCATGCTCGGCGGCGCCGCGGCCTGGTGGCTGGCGCGGTCCCGCCGCCTGGTCGCGGACCGGGCACACCTGCGGCAGTGGGCGTCGGACACGACCGCGCAGCTGCGGGCCGAACTGGAGCAGCGCGTGTTGGGGCGGATCCTCGAGACCGAGGCCGCGGTGGGTGCCCGCATCGTCGCGGACAGTCGCGCCGCCACCGTCACCGTCGACGAGGAGTTGGCCGCCCTCGATGTCGAGGCCCGGCGTCTCGCGACGGAACGCAGCGGCCGGCTCGCGTCCTGCGAGCGGGACCACGCCGTCCTCCTGCGGGTGCTCGAGGGGTTCTCGGGGCTCGCGGGGCACTGAGGAACGCCGACGAACGCGGTGGAACCGAGTGGAGCGGCGGCGCGTCCAACGTCGTAGCCACAGTTGTAGTGGCACGACCAGCGGGAGGCATCATGATCACGACCGACGATGTGACGGGAAACCTGCCGGACGTCGATCTCGACTCGTTCGGGGCCGACTCGGGTGCGGTGCACCTGACCGGGCCTGCGCACGACATCGACGGCGACGGCATCCTCGACACCCAGACCTTCGAGGTCGACGACGCGATGATCGTCGCGAGCGACCTGGACGGCGACGGCGACGCCGACAACCTGACCATCGTCGGCGGCCACGGCGACTACTCGTCCTGGGAATTCCATCGGGACGCCGACGGCGGGGAGCGGTGGGAACGCACCGACGAGGGGACCCTCGGCGCGTAGCGAACGCGCAGGTCCGCTGCCGCGGCAGGATCCCGTCGTCGTCTGAATCGTTCCTGTGACCGAACCGACGACACCCGGTTCCCCCAACCTGGACGCGCGGCGTTAACCTCTATAGCTAGGACACCCGGCACCCGTGTCCTTCGTTCGTTGTCCACGGTGACGTACGTGAGCAGCAGCGGAGTGGGCGGGCTGCACCCCGCCGAGAGGGGGAAATCGGTTCGGCTTACCTCTCAGCCCCGTCATGTGCGGGGCTGACGTGGTTGGATCGGTTCCCGGCCCCACCCCAGGAGAGTTTGATGACCTCAGCGACCATCCCCGGTCTGAACGGAACTGACGGCACACCCCCCACTGAGCACAGCGAGCTGCTCGCCTGGGTGCAAGAGGTTGCCGAGCTGACCCAGCCCGACCGGGTCGTCTTCGCGGACGGCTCCGACGAGGAGTGGGAGCGCCTGACCGATCAGCTCGTCGAGGCCGGGACGTTCACCCGTCTCAACGAGGAGAAGAAGCCGAACTCGTTCCTCGGCAACTCCGACCCGTCCGACGTTGCGCGCGTCGAGTCCCGCACGTACATCTGCTCGAAGGAGCAGATCGACGCCGGCCCGACCAACAACTGGATGGACCCGACCGAGATGCGGGCCCTCATGACGGACCTGTACCGCGGCAGCATGCGCGGTCGCACCATGTACGTGGTGCCGTTCTGCATGGGTCCCCTCGGCGCCGACGACCCGAAGCTGGGCGTCGAGATCACCGACTCCGAGTACGTCGTCGTCTCGATGCGCATCATGACCCGCATGGGCAAGGCCGCGCTCGAGAAGATGGGCACCGACCGCCCGTTCGTGAAGGCGCTGCACTCGGTGGGCGCTCCGCTGGTGGGCGACGTCGCTGATGTTCCCTGGCCGTGCAACGACACCAAGTACATCACCCACTTCCCCGAGGACCGCGAGATCTGGAGCTACGGCTCCGGCTACGGCGGCAACGCTCTGCTGGGCAAGAAGTGCTACTCGCTGCGTATCGCCTCCGCGATGGCGCACGACGAGGGCTGGCTGGCCGAGCACATGCTGATCCTCAAGCTGATCTCGCCCGAGGACAAGGCCTACTACGTCGCCGCGGCATTCCCGTCGGCGTGTGGCAAGACCAACCTCGCGATGATCCAGCCGACCATCCCGGGCTGGCGTGCCGAGACCCTCGGTGACGACATCGCGTGGATGCGTTTCGGTGAGGACGGCCGTCTGTACGCCGTCAACCCGGAGTTCGGTTTCTTCGGCGTCGCGCCGGGCACCAACCACGGCTCCAACCCCAACGCCATGAAGACGGTCGAGGCGGGCAACACGCTGTACACCAACGTCGGCCTGACCGACGACGGTGACGTGTGGTGGGAGGGTCTGGAAGAGACACCTCAGCACCTCCTTGATTGGAAGGGCAACGACTGGACCCCCGAGTCCGGCACCAACGCTGCCCACCCGAACTCGCGTTACTGCACCCCGATGTCGCAGTGCCCGATCCTGGCCCCCGAGTGGGACGACCCGCAGGGTGTCCCGATCTCAGCGATCCTGTTCGGTGGACGTCGCAAGACCACGGTTCCGCTGGTCAGCGAGTCGTTCGACTGGCAGCACGGCACCTTCCTCGGTGCGACGCTGTCGTCCGAGCAGACCGCTGCCGCCGAGGGCAAGGTCGGCGCCGTGCGCCGCGACCCGATGGCGATGCTGCCGTTCCTCGGCTACAACGCCGGTGACTACCTGAACCACTGGATCAACCTCGGCAAGAACGCCGACTCGGAGAAGCTCCCCAAGATCTTCTACGTGAACTGGTTCCGTCGTGGCGACGACGGCCGCTTCCTGTGGCCCGGTTTCGGCGAGAACTCCCGCGTGCTGAAGTGGATCATCGACCGCATCGAGCACAAGGCCGACGCCGTCAGCACCCCGATCGGTTTCGTCCCGACCGCCGCCGACCTCACGCTCGACGGCCTGGACGTCGAGGCCGCGGATGTCGACGAGGCCCTGGCCGTGAACGTCGAGGAGTGGAAGGCCGAGATCCCGCTCATCGAGGAGTGGCTCGAGTTCCTCGGCGAGAAGGTGCCTTCGGGCGTCCGCGACGAGTTCGAGGCCCTGAAGCAGCGCCTGAGCTGATCCCCGTTTCGTAGCCGAATGTCACATTGGTTCAGTCCAACTGAACCGATGTGACATTCGGCGTTCAGGGGGTTGGCGGGTGTGGGCTCCACGTCGGCGCCCCAAGATGTCGTCGTGTGTATACGTTCGTACATGAGCGGACCCGATGGGATGCCCGTCGCGACGGGATGGTGCAATAACTCCAACCAGACAACGACCCGGCTGCCCGAGTGGCCGCGAGGAGGATTCGGCATGGGGATCTACGACAACGTCACCGAGCTGGTCGGGCGCACCCCGCTGGTGCGGCTGAACCGCCTCACCGAGGGCCTCGGCGCCCAGGTGGTTGCGAAGCTCGAGTTCTACAACCCCGCCAACAGCGTCAAGGACCGGATCGGTGTCGCGATCATCGACGCCGCCGAGCAGTCCGGTGAGCTGAAGCCCGGCGGCACCATCGTCGAGGGCACGTCCGGCAACACCGGCATCGCGCTCGCGATGGTCGGCGCGGCCCGCGGCTACAAGGTCATCCTCACGATGCCGGAGACGATGTCGACCGAGCGTCGCGTCATGCTGCGCGCGTTCGGCGCCGAGATCGTGCTCACGCCCGGCGCCGAGGGTATGGCCGGTGCGGTGAAGAAGGCCGAGGAACTGGTCGCGCAGAACGACAACGCCGTCCTGGCTCGCCAGTTCGCGAACGCCGCCAACCCGGCGATCCACGAGCGCACCACCGGCGAGGAGATCTGGGCCGACACCGCCGGCGAGGTCGACATCTTCGTCGCGGGCATCGGCACCGGTGGCACCCTGACCGGCGTCGGCCGCACCCTCCGGGCACACAAGCCGGACGTGCAGATCGTCGGCGTCGAGCCGGCCGACTCGCCGATCCTCAACGGCGGCCAGCCCGGACCGCACAAGATCCAGGGCATCGGCGCCAACTTCGTGCCCGAGGTCCTCGATCGCGAGATCTACGACGAGATCATCGACGTCGAGTTCGACGACGCCATCCGCGTCGCGCGCAGCCTCGGCACCGACGAGGGCATCCTCGGCGGCATCTCGGCGGGCGCGAACGTGTGGGCGGCCCTCGAGTTGGCGAAGCGTCCCGAGAACGCCGGAAAGATGATCGTCGTGGTGGTGCCCGACTTCGGCGAACGGTACATCTCCACCCCGCTGTTCGAGCACATCCGGGGCTGAGCACTGTGAGTGTCCTGCGCACCATCCGGGAGGATCTCCGGGCCGCACGAGGCCAGGATCCGGCCGCGCGCAGCGACGTCGAGAACGCCGTCGTGTACTCGGGTCTGCACGCCATCTGGTCGCATCGGGTGGCGCACCGCATGTGGGCCAAGCCCGCGCTGCGCGGCCCGGCTCGCATGCTGGCCCAGTTCACGCGGTTCCTCACCGGCATCGAGATCCATCCCGGTGCCACGATCGGGCGGCGGTTCTTCATCGACCACGGCATGGGCGTCGTGATCGGCGAGACCACCGAGATCGGCGACGACGTGATGATCTACCACGGCGTCACGCTCGGCGGGCGGTCGCTCGCGAAGACCAAGCGGCACCCCACGATCGGCAACCGCGTCACCATCGGCGCCGGCGCGAAGGTGCTGGGGCCGGTGGTGATCGGCGACGACAGCGCGATCGGCGCCAACGCCGTCGTCACCCGTGACGTCCCCGCCGACGCCATCGCGACGGGTATCCCGGCGTCGGTGCGGCAGCGCAAGAGCCACGAGCAACTGGTCGATCCGACGTCGTACATCGATCCGGCCATGTACATCTGAGCCCGGCCCCCTAGTTGAAGGGTCCCTCCGTGCGCTGGCAGCGCGTGAAGGGACCCTTCAGCTCTTTTCGGGCATGGTCGACGAGGTGGCGGCGTAGGGTGTCAAATTCATCGACGGCCTCGTCGGGGACGGTCCCCGGCGCCGATCGGCCGTTCCGGGGGAGTGTGCTGGATGGGTGTCTATGCCGTCACGGGTTCGGCGTCGGGTATGGGGCGCGCGGTCGTGGACAAGCTGACAGCGGCGGGACACACCGTCATCGGTGTCGACCTCTCCGCAGCCGAGGTGGTCGCCGATCTGTCCACTGTCGCGGGGCGCAGTCACGCTGTGCGGGAAGTGTTGTCGCGGGCGGGAGGCAGGCTCGACGGTGCGGTGCTCGCCGCCGGAGTGGGCCCGGCGCCCGGTGCCGACCGGCTTCCCCTTATCGGCGCGGTGAACTATCTGGGTGTCGTGGAATTGCTCGACGGGTGGCGCCCAGCGCTGGCGGCATCCGGCAGGGCCAAAGTGGTTGTGTTCGGTAGTAATTCGACGACGGTGACACCCGCGGTGCCGCGGCGCACCATTAACGCCTTCCTGTCCGCTGATGTGGACAGGGCGGTGCGGTCGGTGCGCTGGTTCGGCAAGGGCGCGGCACCGATCCTCTACGCCGGATCGAAAATCGCTGTCACCCGATGGGCCCGTCGGCACGCGACGGCCGAGCAGTGGGCTGGTGCCGGGATCCGGCTCAACGTCCTCGCTCCGGGTGCGATCATGACGCCGCTGCTCGAGGAGCAACTTGCGACACCTTCGGAGGCGAAGACGGTCCGACGATTCCCGGTGCCGGTCGGCGGCTTCGGCGACGCCGGCCAGCTCGGCGACTGGGTCGTGTTCATGCTGTCGGACGCGGCGGACTTCCTCTGCGGGAGTGTTGTTTTCGTCGACGGCGGATCGGACGCCTACTTCCGTGCCGACTCCTGGCCTCGACCGGTCCCGGTGACCCGCATAGTGCCCTACCTGACGCGGTTCCTGAGGTATCCCGGCTCCCGATGACCAACTGAAGGCTCTTTCGGTTCAGGTGCGGCGCAAAGCTCGTCGGTGACTGCGGCGTGGCACGATAGGGGGCCGATCTCGCCCCGGCTCAGCTGCGGCGACGACCGGGGTGTCGCATCGGAAACGGAGGAAACACGTGAAGCTTCGCAGGATGAAGAAGGTTGCGGTGGGGCTGGCTGCATCGACGGCGATGGTCGCCGGTCTGGCGCTGACCGGGACGGGTACGGCCGCCGCGGCCGACCGCTACGACGGGCCGGAGTTGAAGGTCGAGCAGGGTGACTTCGGGGGCAAGAACCTCGAACTCACGCTGACCAACCCGAAGAAGGCGGAGGGCGCGTTCAACGAGTCCAGCTGCACCTCGGCGTTGCTCGACGGCCAGCAGGGTCTCGAGGCCTTCGTCGCGTACAACAACAAGGACTTCGGCAAGCTCGTCCAGATCATGGCGTCGCCCGGGCTGCGTCTCGGCCCCGCGGCGAGCAACAACCTCCTCAACCCCGGACCGAATGCGAATACCAAGACCTTGCAGGTCGACAACGGTGTCTACATTTACCTCGGCACCTGCGGCGGGTGGGGTTCGGTCCTGAACCCGACCAACGTCGGTGTCTCGATGGTGCCGGTGATCGTTCCGGACGGCATCGGCAGTCTGTCGCCGGCGCTGTCCTTCGGTAGCACGGCGCTCGAGGCCGGCATCGACATCGCGAGCCTGCTGCCGCTGATCGGCTCGATCGGCGGAGCTGCCGGCGCGGCTAGCTAGAGCTGGTCGTCCGACGAATCCTGAAGGTGCCCGTCATTCGCCGACAGCGGGTGACGGGCCTCTTCCGCTTGTGCGGGTAGGTGGCGGGGGCGGTGCCCGGAGGACACCGGTGCGGTTGGAGGCGTCGAACGGGACGATGATCGCGACGGCGTGGGGGACGTCGCTGATGGCCTTGGCGATGTGTTCGGCGGTGCGGTCGTGGAGCACTCGGCCGAGGATCGAGCCGTAGATGCGGCGTGGCAGGAGCACGCTGATCTCGGTGCGGGGCGCGGTGGCGCGGGCGATCATCTCGAGGACCCCGTGGTAGAGGCGGCGGTCCGGGCATTCGATGAGCTCGAGTGGCACCACGAGGTCGCTGTTCTCCCACTGCCGTTTGAGGTTCGCGGCGCGGGCGCTGTCCAGGACGAAGTGCACGGCCCGCAGTTCGCTGGGGCGCAGGCTGCGTCCGTATCGCAGCGCTTCGATGGTGGCGAGGTCGAGGGCGTCGACCAGCACGATGACGATGTGGTGCGAGTACACGGCCTCGGTGTCGGCCTCGGCGTCGCCGAGTTCGCGTAGTTCGGCGGCCTCGTTGCGGTACTCGCGGTTGAGCCGGATCAGCAGCAGCACCATGATCGGGAACACGATCACCACCACCCACGCGCCCTCGGTGAACTTCGCGATCGCGAAGATCGCGACCACGATCAGCGACGTGATGCCGGCGGCCAGGTTGATGGCGATGCCGCGGCGCCAGCCCGGAGCGCGGGTCTTCTGGTGGTGCCGGGCCATGCCGAGGCCGGCCATCGTGAATCCGGTGAACACCCCGATCGCGTAGAACGGGACGAGCGCGTTGACCTTGGCGTCGGTCGCGATCAGGAGGACGATCGCGACCGCGGTGAGCACGATGATCGCGTTGGAGAACACCAGGCGGTGGCCGCGGCGCCGCAACTGCCGCGGCAGGAAGGCGTCGTCGGCGACGAAGCTGGCGAGGAACGGGAAGCCGTTGAAGCTGGTGTTCGCACCGGTGAACAGGATCAGCGCGGTCGCGATCTGCACCACCACGAACAGGACGTCGCCGAGCGTGCCCGAGCCGAAGACGATCCGCGCCTCCTGGCTGATCACCGACGGATATCCGGCGGCGTACGGGGTGGCGTGGGTGAGATAGGCGAGCAGGGAGACTCCCGAGACGAGGAACGCCAGGATGCACGCCATGATCACCAGCGCGCGCCGGGCGTTGGGGCCCTCCGGTTTCTGGAAGGCGCTGACGCCGTTGCTGATCGCCTCCAATCCGGTCAGCGACGTGCCGCCGTTCGCGAACGCGCGCAGGATCACCAGGACCGTGGCCCCCATGACCAGGCCGTCGGCGTGGTGCACCTCGACGGCGCCGTCGAGGGTGGTGGGGTCGATCCGGTCGAGGTTGCCGGTCAGGGCCTGGATCACCCCGACGACGATGACGATCCCGATCGACATCGCGAAGAAGTACATCGGGAACGCGAACGCGCGCCCCGCCTCCTTGAGGCCGCGCAGGTTGCCGTACGCGAGCAGCAGCACCGCGCCGACGGTGATCTCGAGGCTGTACGGGCCCAGCGCCGGGACCGCCGACACCACCGCCACCGTGCCGGCGGCGGACTGCACCGCGACGGTCACGACGTAGTCGATGAGCAGCGCGACCGCCGCGATCTGGGCGGTCTTGGGGCCGAAATTGTCCCGCGCGACGACGTACGAGCCGCCGGCGCGGGTGTAGAGCATGACCACCTGCCGGTACGACAGCGTCAGCAGGATCAGGATGACGAGGATGACGCCGGTGATCGGCAGCAGGATCGTGAACGCGGCCAGCGCTGCGTACGGCAGCAACTCGATGAGCACCTGCTCGGGGCCGTACGCGGACGACGAGATGCAGTCCGGCGACAACACACCCAGCGCGGTGGTCTTGGACAGCCGCTCCTGGTGCAGGCGCGCGGTGGTCAGCGGCGGACCGAGGAGACGACACTTGATCCGGTAACCGAGCCTCTCGGGCAGGACGGGCTCGAACGTTCCGCTCACCCCGGCGTCCCGAGGGGCCGAACTGGCGGGCGGGTCCATGGGTTCTCCAGGGTGCTCCAGGTCCGTATCGGCCGACGCTCCTTCAGTTCTACTCGCCTCGGATCGCGGATGGGACGCAGACGATCACACCGACAGACTCGGTTCCTCCGACGTCGAGAGTGTGAGCACGGCCTTCCGGACGGCGGCGGTCTCGGTCGTGATCCGGTTCTCGAGGTCGCGCAGGGTGTGCGCGACGCGGGACTCGGCGTAGTCGCCGATCAGGTCGACGCTGGCCACCAGATACACCTGGTGCGGTCCGAGGAATTCCATCCGCAGGTACGTCACGCGCTCCACCTCGGGATAGCCCAGCAGCTTCGCGACCGCCTGGCCGCGCAGTTCCGGGGTGCCGGGCTCGCCGACGAGGAACCGGCGGTTGCGGTCGAGCAGGACCAGCGCGATGACGCCGAGCAGCACGCCGACGGCGATGGACCCGATCGCGTCCGGGATCGGCGATCCGGTGAGCTGGTGGGCGAGCACGCCCGCGAACGCGATGACCAGGCCGATCAGCGCGGCCGCGTCCTCGGCGAACACCGCCCGGACCGTCGGATCCGACGTCAGCAGCGCGTGCTCGAGGACCTCGCGGTGGGCGTCGTACGCCTCGCCCCGCAACTGCTTGAACGCCTGCCGGAACGAGATGGCCTCGAGCACGAACGCGATCCCCAGCACCGCGTACGCGACGCCGAAGTCCGACGCCGGCGCCGGATTCACCAGTTCCTGGATGCCGTGGGTGATCGAGACTCCCGCGCCGACCGCGAACAGGCCGAGCGCGGCGAACAGCGACCAGATGTATGCCTCCCTGCCGAAGCCCAGGGGGTGTGCGCGGTCGGGGACCTTGCGGGCGCGGCGGTCGGCGACCAGCAGCAGGATCTCGTTGCCGGTGTCGGCCCACGAGTGCGTCGCCTCGGCGACCATCGACGCCGATCCGGTGAGCACCGCTGCCACCGACTTCGCCACTGCGATCAACGCATTCGCGACGAACGCAATGACGACGGTGAGGGTGCTCTCCCCGCCGGAGTCCGCATGCGAGGTCGGTGAGGTCGCCATCGCCTCAGGCTAGGCGCGAGTCACGGCCTGCGCTTATCGGTCGCCCTTGATTCCTAGTTGCCCGAGTTGATCGGCGGCCGCGATCAGAGCGGTCAGCGCGGATCCCCGGTCCACCGTTCCCGGGACGAAGACGACGCACAGGCTTCCCACACCGCCCTGCTCGAATTCGACCGGGACCGCGAGCATGCCCAGCCCGGGCAGCACTTCTCCGACGGTCCTGGCGTAGCCGGTCTCCCGGGCGAGGCCCACTTCGGGCCGTTCGTCCGGTGTCGGCGGGAGGGCCGCGAGGATGGCCAGTCCGGCCGCACCCTGATCCAACGGATGACGCATACCGTCGCGCAGGCTCACCGTGGCCGGGCGGTCTGATGCTGCCGACATCAGCACGAGGGCGTCGGTGTCGCGCCTGACCGCGAGATAGGCACTCGCCGGGACGGCGCGGGTGATCTGTCTCAGCGCCTTCTCCGCCAACGCGGTCAGGCCCCGATTCGACGCGGCACCGATGACGAGCGGGGTCAACCCGAGCTCGTACCGGCCGCTGTCGTCGCGCTGCAGATAGCCCCTGGCCTCGAGCGTCGTCAGCAGCCGGTACGCGATCGAGCGATGCAGCCCCAGCGAGGACGCCACATCACCCGCGGTACACGGCGCATTGTCTGCGACCCACTCCAGGACCGCGAGGCCGCGCTCGAGCGTCTGAGACGTGACACCCGACTTGTCGGTCTTTCCCACTCGGCCCCCTCCGGGCGATGTTGTGCGTCGCGTCACAGGGAGCGTACGATCGCACTCGATATTCGGGTTAGTGACTCGATATTAGAGCATGAGGTGATTGATGGGCATCGGCATCGTGGGTGGCGGTATCGCCGCGCTTCATCTGGCGTTGGCGCTGCAGAAGGCGCAGATCGATGCCGTCGTCTACACCGCTCGGGGCCACGGCGATCTGCCCGACGGGCCCCTGCTCAACACGGTTGTCCATCACAATCCGACCATCGCCAGGGACGAGTTCCTGGGAACGGATCGCTGGCCTGCCGATCGCTATGGCTACCGCCGGCACTTCCATCGCATCGGAGGAAGCGCCCCGGTCGAGTTCACGGGGGTCTTCAGGCGGCCCTCGTCGGCCGTCGACCACCGCCTGTACCTTCCGGCCCTGGCGGAGACTTTCCTTGATCGAGGAGGGCAGATCCGCACCGCCGCCGTCGGCGCACGAGATCTCTCCCGTCTCGCCTCGCAGCACGAACTGGTGGTTATCGCGTCGGGGAGGGGGCCACTGAGCGGGCTGTTCGATCGTCGAGCATCCCTGTCTCCAATACACGCGCCGCAGCGCCGCATCTGCGCGGGCCTGTACACCGGCATCGATCGACGTATCGAGGACGGAGTCGGGATCAGCCTCGCGCCCGACGTCGGTGAGTTGCTCGAGATCCCCATAATCACCCGACACGGTCGCGTCACCGCGCTGTTGTTCGAGAACCTCCCGGACACCGAGGCCGCCGCGCTCTCGGATATCCGTCCGACAGAGGATGGCGGTGGTCGATTCGCCCGCGCGGTACTGGATCTGCTCCGCGACCAGCACCCGATGACGTTCGAGCGTGTCGACGAATCAGACTTCGGATTGACCGATCCCCGGGACCTCCTGCAGGGCGGGGTCATTCCGGCATTTCGCGAGGACTACTTCGAAATCGAAGACGGCGTCTTCGCCTTGGCGTTGGGTGATGCGCACGTCGTCGTCGATCCGATCATGGGTCTGGGGGCGAACATTGCCGCCTACAGCGCCGGCGTCGTCGCCGACTGCATCATCGACAGCGGCGGCATCTTCGACGAGCTGTTCTGTGACCAGGTGGCCCGTGCGCGTGCAGAGGTGCTGATCGGCGCTTCGCAGTGGACCAATCTTATGTTGCAGCAGCACCCGCGTGTCTCGGATGTGATGCGGGCTGCAGCTCGAAACCCGATGTTGGCCAACGTCTTCACCGACAACTTCGACCATCCGGAGCGTCAGTGGAGGATCCTGGCAACGGACCGCCGCGCGGAACGCTTCATCGCCGCCGGGCCCGAGCCCGAGCCCGCACCGCCCGCCACCTGAAGGGACGAACCGCATTGTCCGGCTTATCCGCTTCCAATGCAGGATGCACCCTCGGAACCGACGGGGTGGCACCCGAACTGCGGGTCGATTGTTGGCGGGAGCTGGTTTCCCAACTCTATGTTCCTCTCAGCGCCGACACGACGTCGCCCGACTTCGGCGGCAACGTGCGGATGAGCACGCTCGGCGCGACCGTGGTCTCGCGCGTCACCGCCGGACCGCACACCGTGCACCGCAGCAAGGCGATGATCGCCGCGAGCGAGCGGGGGTACTACAAGCTCGGCCTGCAGCTCGAGGGGGACGCCGTCCTCTCCCAGGGTGATCGGCAGGTGGTCCTGCGTCCCGGCGACTTCGCCCTGTACGACACTGACAAGCCGTACTCGATGGCCTTCACCACCTCGACCGATATGGCGGTCTTCATGTTCCCGCGCGAGCGCCTGAGGGTGTCGCGTGCGGCGATGGATGCGATCCTGGCCCGCGGAGTCCGACGTGACGACGACCTCGGCACACTCGTCGGTCCGCTGCTGTCCCGGCTGATCCGCCAGACGTTCCGCGACGACAGCGCCCCCTCTGCGCTTCCGATGGCCGACGCGGTGGTGGATCTTCTGTCGGCGTTGCTGAACGACCAGTTCGGTGAACGCGAATGCCGCGGAGCCGACGCGCTGCTGATGGAGGCCAAGTGCTTCATCGACCAGAACCTCTCGGATCCGGATCTCTGTACCGATGCCGTCGCGGCGGCAGTTCACGTGTCCACCCGCTACCTCCAGAAGATCTTCTCCGCCGACGGTCAGTCGGTCGCGAAGTGGATTCGACAACGTCGACTCGAAGAGTGTCGACGCGACCTGATCTCGGACAGGGACGTTTCCTCGGTCAGTGCGGTCGGCGCCCGCTGGGGACTTCCTGACGGTGCGCACTTCAGCCGAGTCTTCAAGGGGCACTTCGGTGTCAGCCCCAGCGAACTGTACCGGTCCTCCGGGCGATAGCCGACCCGTCGGTGGTCCGAATGCCGCTCTGACGGTGTGCGCGAATCGTCAAGGACTGTTCCCTGCAAGCCATGACGACGCCCCGCTCTCACTGCGATCGTATGAACAGTAGGAGTTCGAATTCTCCTGCAGGACACCAGCTCGCAGAGGAGCACTCACGTATGCCGAACATCGGAATCATCGGCGCGGGTATCGGAGGCCTCCAATTGGGACTCCAGCTGCGCCAGCACGACATCCCGGTAACGATCTACACCGACAAGACCGCCAAGCAGATTGCGTCCGGACGCCTGCTCAACAGTGTGGCGCACCACGGACCGACGCTCGAGCGTGAACGTATGCTCGGCGTTCACTACTGGCCCGTCGAGATGTACGGGTACTCGTGCCACCACCACTACATCGGCGGTGATCAGCCCCTGTCGTTCAGCGGCGACTTCACCAACTGGTCGAGTGCGATCGACTACCGGCTCTACATTCCCCGACTCACCGAGGAATTCGAGAACCGTGGCGGCAAGATCGAGGTCCGCATGCTGCAGGCCGAGGACGTCGAACCCATCGCCGACCGGCACGATCTGATCGTCGTCGCGGCGGGTCGTGGAGCATTCGCGTCGATGTTCCCGCGGAGGCTGGAATACAGCCCGTACGACACACCGCAGCGACTACTCAGCGTTGGACTGTATCGAGGCATCGCGCAGTCGGAGCCGCGTGGTGTGACGATCAGCTCCTCGCCCGGCCATGGCGACCTGCTCGAGATCCCGATGTTCACCGAGGAGGGCTTCCTCACCGCGCTGCTGTTCGAGAACGTCCCCGGTGGCGACCTCGAAGTCCTGTCGAAGATGTCGTACGAGGACGATCCGACGACGTTCGACAAGACCGTCCTCGAAGCGCTCGCAAAGCATCACCCCACGACGTTCGAGCGCGTCGACCCGGCACAGTTCGGAGTGAACCGATCGATCGACCTGCTCCAGGGCGCGCTGGTGCCGACGGTCCGCGCCGACTACGCGCGACTCCCCGGCGGCAAGTTCGCGCTCGCGATCGGCGATGTCCACAGCGTCGTCGACCCGCTGCTGGGGCAAGGCGCCAACTCGGCGTCCCACTCCTCCTGGATCGCCGGCGAGGAGATCATCGAGGATCTCGGATTCGACGAGATCTTCTGCCGGCGCGTCGCATCGCGCCGGGCGGACGTCGTCCTCGGTGCCGCGCAGTGGACGAACATGATGCTGGCGCCGCCGGCCGACCATATCCAGCGGTTGTTCGCGGCGATGAGCGCCGACAAGGCCATCGCAGACGAATTCACGCACAACTTCGACCACCCCGATCGCCAGTGGCAGATCCTCGCCACCGCCGACCGCACGGACCGATTCCTGGCACGGCACGGAATCGCTTCCACGAGAACAGCGTAGAGAGGCCACGAAGCATGCATCGACTAATGGTTCTGTATCCGCAGCCGCAGGATCCGCACCACTTCCGCGCGTACTACGTCGACAACCATCTTCCCCTTGCCGCGGAACTACCGGGCCTGCGCGGCATGCGTTACAGCCTGGACGTCGCCGGAGTCGGGGATCCCAGCCCGTATTTCGCGGTGTGGGAGGGAGAGTTCGACTCACGCGAAGCGATGGAGCGGGCGCTCGGTTCGCCGGTGGGCCGTCGCGTAGCCGAGGACACGGGCAATTATGCCACCGGTGGGGCGCACCTGCTCCATTTCGCGGTCGAGGCGACCCGGTGACTCGGAGCACATCGTGAGATCCTCCGCGAACCTCGGACCGGGCACCACCCCGGACCCGCGTGCATTCCGAGACGCCATGGGGCGCTTCGCTACCGGAGTCACCGTCATCACCGCCAGGACGGAGGGCGGCGTCCACGGCATGACGGCCAACGGCTTCATGTCGGTGTCCCTGACGCCCGCGCTCGTCCTGGTCTCGCTCGGAGATTGCTCGATGGCAAGGCATCTCGAGGCGGGGGACCGTTACGGGGTGACACTGCTCGCCGCGAATCAGGAAGCGACGTCACGACATTTCGGTGGCCGCAATCAGTCGGGCCTCGAAATCGAGTTCGCCGAGTACGGAGCACATGTCTTCGTTCCTGGTGGGCTCGCCGAGATCGGCTGCCGCATCGTCGATCGGCACCGTGCGGGTGACCACACCCTCTTCATCGGGGAAGTGGAACACCTCGAGTACCGCGACGGTGCACCACTGCTGTTCTATACGGGCGGCTACCGGGGGCTGAACGTCGGCCTCAGCGACGACCTGTTCTTCTGCTGACATTGCTCGACGCAGCGGGGTGCTCATGCCGGGGCGGAGGCACCCCGCCCGCGCGCGACCGAGCTCCCGGAGCGAGCCGTTGATCGATTCCCATTGCTATCAAGGAGATTCATGACTACACGTGAACGGCTGCTGATCGGCGGCCGATGGGTCGACGCCGATTCCGGCCGCGAGTTCGAAACGCGCGATCCGGCAACCGGCGAGGTACTGGGCGTCGTCGCCGACGCAGGGACGAGCGATGTGGATTCGGCGGTGAGCGCGGCCCGCGAGGCGTTCGCCGATCCGGCCTGGCGGAACATGACTCCGGCCGAACGAGGGCGGCTGCTGTGGCGGATCGCGGATCTGATCGAGCGCGACGCCGACGCGCTCGCGGAGCTCGAGACTCGCGATCAGGGGCAGCCACTCGGTGTCGCGAAGACCGTCAGCCTGACCATGGCGGCCGACGTGTTCCGGTACTACGCGGGCTGGTGCACCAAGATCGAGGGCCACACGTCCGCGGTGTCGATTCCGGGCACCATGCACTACACCCGCCGTGAACCGATTGGCGTGTGTGCGCTGATCACCCCGTGGAACTTCCCGCTCATGATCGCCGCGTGGAAGCTCGCGCCGGCCCTCGCATGCGGGAACACCGTAATTCTCAAGCCGGCCGAGCAGACTCCGATGACCACCGTGGCGCTGGCCCGCATCTGCGTCGAGGCCGGTGTCCCACCCGGCGTCGTGAACTGCCTGACGGGTGGTCCCGAGGCCGGTGCAGCCCTCAGTGCGCATTCCGGGGTCGACAAGGTCTCCTTCACAGGGTCGACGGAGGTCGGTCGCAAGATCGTCGTGGCGGCGTCGTCGAACTTCAAGCGCGTGACCCTCGAGCTGGGCGGCAAGGCGCCGAGCGTGATCGCCCGGGATGCAGACATCGACGCGGCGGTCGCCGGCAATCTGCAAGGGGCGCTGCTCAACAGCGGACAGGTCTGCGCCGCCTACACCCGCTTCTTCGTCGACTCCAAGCGGGTCGACGAGTTCGCGGAGAAGATCGGGGCAGCCGCCGCGGCGCTGCCCGTCGGCCCCGGCATGTCGCCCGAGACCGTCATCGGGCCACTGACGTCTCCCGAGCACACTGCTCATGTCGATCGGCTGGTCCGGTCGGGTATCGCCGAGGGGGCACAGCTCGTCACCGGTGGGACGCGACTGCAGGGTGATCTCTCCGCCGGAAACTTCTACAGCCCCACCGTGTTCACCGGCGTCACGGACGAGATGACGATCGCGCGCGAAGAAATCTTCGGACCTGTCCTGTCGATCCTGCCGTACGACGATCAGGACGAGCTCGCCGCACGCGCGAACGACACCGACTACGGGCTCGCGGCCTGCATCTGGACGAAGGACCTGACGACCGCCCACAACCTGGCCGCGTCGATCCACGCGGGAAGCGTGTTCGTCAACATGCTGCCGTTCCTCGATCCGGCCGCCCCGTGGGGAGGATTCGGTGCCAGCGGTTGGGGCCGTGAGATGAGCTCCAACGCAATCGACGAGTTCACCGAGACGAAGGGCGTGTGGATCAACCTGGCGTAGCGCCCACACGCGTCAGGCGCGGCCCGAGATGTTCTCGGACCGCGCCTGACGGATGTCGATCGTGCCTCTATGCCTATCCGGTGTAGCCGGGGGGCATCAGGACGGACTTGAGCTCGCAGTAGGCCTCGAGGCCCTCCGGTCCGTTCTCGCGGCCGATGCCGGAGTTCTTGAAGCCGCCGAACGGGCATCCGGGATCGAACGCGTACCAGTTGATGGCGTACGTGCCGGTGCGGATCTGCTTGGCGATCTCGATGCCCTTCTCGATGTCGGTGGTGTACACCGAACCGGCCAGGCCGTACTCCGAGTCGTTGGCGATCTTGACGGCCTCGTCGACCGTGTCGTAGGGGATCACCGACAGAACCGGTCCGAAGATCTCCTCGCGGGCGATCGTCATCGAGTTGTCGACGTCGGCGAAGATCGTCGGCTCCACGAACCAACCCGTGTCCAGGTGGGCCGGGGCGCCGCCGCCGAGCACGACGCGCGCACCCTCGGCCTTGCCCTTCTCGATGTAGCCGAGGACCTTGTCGCGCTGCTTCTCGGTGATGAGCGGGCCCAGCGTCGCGCCCTCGTCGGCCGGACGACCGACCGGCATGAACCCGGCGGTCTGGACCATGGCCTCGATGATCTCGTCGTAGCGCGAGCGCGGCGCGAGGATGCGCGTCTGGCCGACGCACGCCTGGCCGGAGTTCATGAGGCCGGACATCACCAGCATCGGGACGGTCGCCGCGACGTCCATGTCCTCGAGCAGGATCGCGGCCGACTTGCCACCCAGCTCGAGCGAACAACGCTTGAGCTGCTCGGCGGCGATCGCGCCGATCTTGCGGCCGACGGCGGTGCTGCCGGTGAAGGTGACCTTGTCGACGTCGGGGTGCGAGACCAGGTACTCGCCGGTCTCCGCGCCGCCCGGCACGATCGACAGCACGCCTTCGGGCAGGCCGGCCTCGGTGAAGATGTCGGCGACCATGTTGGCGTTGAGCGGAGTCTCCGGCGCCGGCTTGAGCACCACGGTGCAACCCGCGAGCAGGGCCGGAGCCAGCTTGTTGATCGCGAGGAACAGCGGCACGTTCCACGCGATGACCGCGCCGACGACGCCGACCGGCTCGCGGTAGATCTTGCTCTGGCCGAACGGCCCGGTGCGGACCTCTTCCCAGGGGAACTCGGTGGCGAGCCCGGCGTAGTAGTTGAGGGTCGCGAGCGACATGGTCTTCTGCATCACCTCGACGCCCGATGCCGGCGCGCCCATCTCGTCGGAGATGGTGGAGATCAGCTCCGCGCTGCGCTCCTCGATGAGCTTGGCGACCTTGGCGAGGATCTCGCCACGCTGGGCCGGTGTGGTCTCGGCCCACGGGCCCGCTTCGAGGGCCGCGCGTGCTGCGCCGACGGCGGCGTCGATGTCTGCCGGAGCGGCGACGGGGACACTGCCCACGCGCGCTTCGGTAGCGGGGGAAAACACCTCCAACCGCTGGTCGGTGGCCGGCGCGACCCATCGTCCGCCGATGAAGAGTTTGTCGTAGTCGGTCATCAGTCCATTCCTCGCTCTTGTGGAGTGCCCTGGGTCACACTAGAACACGTTACAGCCAACTGGAATAGGCGAGGTCCGATCGCAGGTCAGACGCCGTCCGTTGCAAGCAGCCCGGCGCCGGTGAGGGTGCCGAGTACACCGAGATCGGCGGGCGCCAGCCGAAGGTCGCGCAGGAAGGACAACCGTGCGTGCCGCGCCGCCGCCGCGATCATGGGATCCCACAACGCGGGGCCCGCCTGCGCGAAACCGCCGCCGACGACGACGAGGCCGATGTCGAGCAACGCTGCCGCCGACGCCAACACCTGTCCCAGCGCGGTGCCGGCCCGTTCGAGGGCGTCGGCCGCGGTGGGTTCTCCCAGCGCTGCGTCGACGGCCAGATCGGCAGCCGTGGCGCCGTCCCACCCGTTGGTCCGTGCCCACCGCAGCGCGGCCGGAGCGCTCGCGACGGTCTCGAGGCAGCCGAATGCCCCGCATCCGCACTGTTCGGCGCCGCCCGGCACCACCATGTGTCCGACGTGGCCCGCGTTGCCGGTGCGTCCGCCCACGATCCGGCCGCCGCGGATCACGCCGCCGCCCACCCCGGTCGAGACGACGACGCCCAGCAGATCGGGAGTGCCTCGGCCCGCGCCCAGTCGGTGCTCGGCCAGAGCGGCGGCGGCCCCGTCCAGCGCGAGACGCACGGTTGCGGACCGGAACAGGGTCCGGACGGCGTCGACGATCGGAAAGCCGTCCCGCCACTCGGCGATGTTGACCGGCGCGACCGTGCCCGCGGTGGTGTCGACCGGCCCCGCTGACGCAATGCCGACCGACGTGATCGGTTCGCCGCCGGCCGCTCGCTCGAGCAGCGCGCCGCACGCGTCCCACACCCCGGACTGCGGCGTCGGGACGGTCACCCGATGATCGGGCGAGCCGTCGGGCAGCACCCGCGCCGCCGCCATCTTGGTGCCGCCGACATCGAGCGCGAGTGCGGTCATGATCCCGAGCGTAGTTCCCTGTGCGGCTCGTCCTGCCGATTCCGGTTCTCCCCGTCGGAGCGCCCGCACCTCGTACGGCGACCGGAGGGTCAGCGCTTGCGGACCACGAGAACCAGGTTGCTCACCAGCAGTTCGCGCAGCGCCGGGATCTTCACCATCCACCACGCCCAGCGCGGGTGGTAGCGGGGGAACGCGGCCAGGACGTCGCCGCCGGTCTGGTCCTTCGCCCACCTCAACCCGTCCGCGGCACCGATGTCGAACAGCGAGATGCCGTAACGGTTCTTGGGTTCCTTGCCCTGTTTGCGCTTGTAGCGCCGGGCCGCGTATTCGCCGCCGAGGTAGTGCCACGGGCCGGTCTCGTGCCCGCCGAACGGGCCCCACCACAGCGTGTACGACAGCACCATCAGCCCGCCGGGGCGCGTCACCCGCAGCATCTCCTCGGCCATCACCCACGGCTGCGACACGTGTTCGGCGACGTTCGACGAGAAGCACACGTCCACCGATCCGGTGCGGATCGGCAGCGCCAGCCCCGAGCCGCGGATCGAGTCGCCGACCGTCAGGCCCGCCGCGTGCATCTCCGACGGATCGGGCTCCACCGGAATGTAGCGGGCACCGGCCTGCCCGAACGCGTCCGCGAAGTAGCCGGGGCCGCCGCCCACGTCGAGCACCGTCGTGCCGGTCAGGTCCGCGTCGGTGAGGCCGCGATAGAGGTCGCCGATCAGTTCGACGGAGTCGCGGGCGAGGGCGCCGTAGAACAGGTCCGGGTCGGTCTGCTCGTACCGGAAGTCGCTGAGCAGCCCGACCGACCGCTTCAGGGTTGCGCGGCGGGCGAAATGCCGGGTCACTCGAGGTGCGCGGGTGGGGACGAGACGGCGTGCGCGGGCGGGAGTCACGGGAGGAACCTTATCGATCGGACATACCGCGCTCCCGTTCGCCGGATTCCACTGCTTGACGGTAGGGCGGGCCGCGTCCAGCCGATAAGGTGTGTCGCAGGCAACGGTCCGAGCCAGTGAGGGGGCACGCACGTGCGAGAGGTTCTCCTGCTGTGCTGGCGCGACACCGGGCATCCCCAGGGCGGTGGCAGCGAGCGGTACCTCGAGGAGGTCGGCGCGGGCCTCGCTCGACGCGGCATCAAGGTCACGTTGCGGACCGCGGGCTACCCGGGTGCCCCGCGCGAGGAGATCGTCGACGGTGTCCGGATCAGTCGTGGCGGCGGACGGCTGACGGTGTACCCCCGGGCGCTCGGCGCGATCGTCGCCGGCCGTCTCGGTCTCGGACCGCTCGCCGGACTGCGCCCCGACGCGGTGCTCGACACCCAGAACGGCATCCCCTTCTTCTCGAAGGCCGTGTCCGGCGCGCCGGTGACCGTGCTGGTGCACCACTGCCACCGCGAGCAGTGGCCGGTCGCCGGTCGACTCATGGGGCGCGTCGGCTGGTGGATCGAGTCGCGGCTGTCGCCGCGCGTGCACCGGGAGAGCCAGTACCTGACGGTGTCGTTGCCGTCGGCCGACGAGCTCACCGACCTCGGCGTCGAGCGCGAGCGGATCGCGGTGGTCCGCAACGGCGCCGACGCGATCCCGGCCGGCGTCGAGCCGGGGAGCGGGCACACCCGCACCGCGCATCCGAGTGTGTGCGTGCTGTCGCGGCTCGTGCCGCACAAGCAGATCGAGGACGCGCTCGCCGCCGTCGCGACGCTGCGCCGGACCATTCCCGCGCTGCACCTCGACGTCGTCGGCGGCGGCTGGTGGGAGCAGAACCTGCGCGAACGGGCCCACGAGCTGGGTATCGCCGACGCCGTCACGTTCCACGGACACGTGCCCGAGGACCGCAAGCACGCACTGCTCGCGCGCTCGTGGGTGCACGTGATGCCGTCCCGCAAGGAGGGCTGGGGACTCGCAGTGATCGAGGCCGCCCAGCACGGTGTCCCCACGGTCGGCTACCGCAGCTCCAAGGGGCTTACCGACTCGATCATCGACGGCGTCACCGGTCTGCTCGTGGGCGGCGACTCCGACGACGCTGCGTCGGATCGGGCGGCCGCGGTGCCCGCGCTGGCGACCGCCGTCGAATCGCTGCTGCTCGACGCCGAACTGCGCTCCGAGCTGGGCGACAAGGCCCGGCTGCGGGCGTCCGAGTTCTCGTGGGCACAGACCGCGTCCGGGGTGTACGCGGTACTCGCCGCGTCAGCCGCCGGGCGGCACGTGTCGGGGCTCATCGCCGGCTCCGAAACCGGCACGGTTGCGCCGCCGCGACTCCAGGAAGCCGAGACCGCCGCCCACTAGCAGCGCCGCCCACAGCAGGTGCGCGCCCGTGGACACCGCCCGCGCGGACCCGGTCGCACCGACCGTGATCTCGCCGGGAACCCGGTACAACGCGAGTTCGTCGTCCTCCCAAGTCTTTTCGAGATCGTCGAGGGTGTGCTGCGAGTCGCCGAGGGGGCCCGGGGTGGTGCGTTCGACCAGCACCCAACCCACCTGCTCCTCGACGAGTTCCTTCGGCGACGCCCCCGTCAGCAGCAACTGTTCGACGCGCGAGGCCCGCGCGCCCTCACCGCCGACCGCCGACGCCTGCCCCACCACCAGCTGTCCGGTCTGCAGCACGTCCGCCGGCAGCATCCGCGGCGCGGGATCGAGCACCGGGGCGTCGCCGCTGTAGGGGAACTTCCGGAACATCCCGGCCGGCAGCACCGCGACATCGCCCGGCGCCGGTGACGCCTCGAGGGTCTCGACCACCCGCTGCCACGACGCCGGATACTGCACCGGCTGCAGCGCGCCTCCGACACCCCACACCAGGTCGGGCAGCGCGAGCACGACCGCGGCGATCGCGGCGACCGGGACCGCACCGGGCAGCGGCGCCCGGGTGTTCAGCGTCCGCACCCCGGCCGCCGCGGCCAGTGCGTACAGCGGCGCGGCGAGCGCCACCCACTTCTGGGTGTCGCGCAGCAGCCCCGTCCCCGGCACGTGCACCACCGCCCACTCGCCGACGGCCAGCCCCCAGCCCRTCGCGCCGAGCGCGGGCAGCAGCACCGCGGCGGCGGCGAGGACCGAGAGCGCGACGATCACCGGATGGCGCCGACGCCGCCACAGCGCGGGCAGCCCGCAGCCCACGACCGCGAGCAGCAGTAGCGTCCCGACCAGCGCCCACAGGGACGTGCGCGAGCCCGGGACGGCGGTGGAGTTCCAGATTCCGCCCAGCCCCGCGACACTGCCGAGGGTGCCGAGGCCCGGCTCGGCGCGGGACGCGAACGCCGCCACCCCAGCCGGGTCGGACGTCCCGCCGCTGCCGGAACCGGCCGTCGCGATCAGCCACGGCGCCGACACCGCGACGAACAGGCCCCCCGTCCGCAGCAGCCGCAGTGGCGCGCGTCCGCTGCCGCCGGGCGCCGCGAGGGCGGCGAGCGCCACGACCACCGCGAGCAGCGCGCCGGTCGGCGTCAGGCCCGCCGCGGCGAGGCACAGCGTCAGTGACCACCAGCCGCCCGGGCGTCCGCGCCGGATCGCGACGGCGGCGCACACGACCCACGGTAACGCGGCGTATCCGGTGAGCAGGCTCCAATGTCCTTGCAGCAGACGCTCGGCCACGTACGGGTTCCACAGCGTCACCGTCGACGCCACCAGCTGCGGGCCCAGGCCTGACCCCGGAAGCAGCACCGCCACCATCCGGGCCGCACCCCAGCCGGCGAGCCACAGCGCCGCGCACAGGATCGCCTTGACCACGACACCGCCGTCGACGACGGAACTGAGCACCGCGATCAGCCAGTCCTGCGGGACGGCGCGCGCCGCGGCGTCGGTCAGGCCCAGCGCCGAATCGGTGAGGTACGACCGCGGTGTGCTCACCGCGTCGCGGAGCAGCAGGTAGCCGGGGCCGAGCAGCGGTCCGAGGATCAGCCCGGTCAGCGCCAGGCTGTAGAGGCTCGGCGCGGCGCGTGTGAGCGTCGTCCGCCGTGCCGTCATGAGCGGCACCTTACGTGGTGCATCATGAGCGGATGCCACGCCAATCCCTCACCGGCTCCACTGTCGCCGGGATGACGATGGTGACGGCCGGTTCGATGACGGCGAACCTCGCCGCCTACGTGCTGCAGCTGCTGGCCCTGCGCTGGCTGGGGCCGTCCGCGTACGGAGAATTCGCGAGTCTGCTCGCCGCCCAGTTGGTGCTGGCGGTGCCCGCCCTGGCGTTGCAGAGCGTCGTGGCCCGAGAGCTGGTGCACGGCAAGGGCCACACCGAGCTGCGGGCCCTCGGATACCGCTGCGCGGCCATCGTCGCGGCGATCGCCCTGCTCCTCGTACCCGGCATCTCGTGGGCGCTCGACACGAGCCTGACCGCCACGCTGTGGGCTCTCGTCGCGGCCCCGCTGCTGGTGCTGCTGGCGACCGAACAGGGTCTACTGCAGGGCGCCGGCCGCTTCGCCGACCTCAGCGTCGTGCTGGCCGGCGCCGGTGTCGCGAAGGTGGTGCCCGCGGTCGCGGTGCTGGCGATCGGCGGGGGACCGGGGCCGATGCTGCTCGCCGGGGCGGTCGGGACCGCCGTGATGGTCGTCGTCGCGCGACTGCTCGAGCGGCGACGGGGCGAGCGCGTGGTCGGCGGCGCCGGCGTCGGGGTCGGCACGGTGCTCCGCGCGTCGCAGGTGCAGCTCGCGATGATCGCGCTGTCGTCGGTGGACCTGCTGATCGCACGCGTCGTGCTTCCCGAGGCCGACGCCGGTATCTACGCGGCGGGCGCGGTCGCGACCAAGGCCGCGTTCTGGCTGCCGCAGGCAATCGGGGTGGTGCTGTACCCGCGGATGGCGAATCCGGTGCACTCGGCCAGCGCGGTGCGGTCCGCGCTGACCGTGCTGACCGGGCTCGGGGCGCTCCTGGTGATCGGCGCCGCCGTGGTCGCGCCGATCGCGACGATGCTGTTCGGCGACGACTACGCGCCGGTCCAGGGAATCCTGTGGATGTTCGCGCTGAACGGTGCGGCGCTGGCGGTGCTGCAGGGCGCGTTGCTGTCCGCGATCGCGGGGGAGCGCACGCATCTCGCGATCGTCGCGTGGGTGGGCCTGGCGGTCGAGGCGGTGCTGATGTTCACCGTCGCCGACACCGTCCGTCAGTTCGTCGTCGTCGCGGCCTCCGTGGCGACGCTGACGGCCTGCACGGCGGCTGTGCTCGCGTTGCGGAGCGCCCGCAGCGACGACGTCCCGGCGCAATGACCCCTTGCCTCGGGCCGTACCGGAGAGTTTGACTGGACGGTGGCCCCGATAGTCCGGGACAACCACACATCGTGAGGATGCAGATGCCTACTCATCGAGCAGTGCACGTCCAGTCCGCCGGTGAACCGTTGACACTCGTCGACGTCGAGACCAAGTCTCCCGAACGCGATCATGTACGCATCGCGGTCGCCGCCTGCGGAATCTGCGGTACCGACCACGGATTCGTCGAGGGCGGATTCCCCGGGATGTCCTGGCCGCTCACGCCCGGCCACGAGATCGCCGGGACGATCGCCGAACTCGGTGCCGGCGTCGACAACTACAGCGTCGGGGACCGGGTCGCGGTCGGCTGGTTCGGCGGTTGCTGCAACCGGTGCGTCCCGTGCCGGCAGGGGCACCTGGTCTATTGCGAGAACCTGCAGGTGCCGAGCTGGCAGTATCCCGGCGGCTACGCCGAGTCCGTGACAGCGCCGGCGAATGCGCTCGCCCGGATTCCGGACGAACTGTCCTTCGCGGAAGCGGCACCGATGAGTTGTGCGGGTGTCACCACGTACGACGCGCTGCGGAAGTCCAAGGCGATGCCCGGCGACCGGGTCGCGGTCCTGGGGGTCGGCGGCCTCGGCCACCTCGGTGTGCAGTTCGCCCGGGCGATGGGCTTCGAAACGATCGCAATCGCCCGTGGCGCCGGTAAAGGCGACGACGCCCGAGCGCTCGGCGCCCACCATTACGTGGACTCCACCGCCGGCGACGTCAGCGAGGCCCTGCGGGCACTCGGCGGCGTGACGGTGGTGCTCGCGACCGCGGCGAACTCGCAGGCGATGGCCGACACGGTCGGCGGGCTGCGTCCGCAGGGCGAACTGGTCGTGATCGGCGTCCCGTCGGAGCCGCTGCCGATCAGCCCGGTACAGCTGGTCCTGCCCGGCATCAGCGTCAACGGTCACGCGTCCGGTACCGCCCGCGACGTCGAGGAGACGATGCGGTTCGCGGTCCTGTCGGGGGTGCGTGCCCGAGTCGAGGAACGCCCCCTGGCGGATGCCGCCGACGCCTACTCCGCCACGGTCGCAGGACGCGCGCGCTATCGCATGGTCCTCACCATGTGACCGCCTGCGAGAGGGGAGCCCTGGGACGAACGAACCCCCGCGCGGTGATCCGCGCGGGGGTTCGCTACTTCGTCAGGAAGCGCCGGTCACTGCTGGCGCGGCGGCTCGGTGAAACCGCCCTTGTCCATGTTGACCGTGGGGAATTCCTCGGTCTTGTCCGACGTCCAGTCGTGGTCGCCGTTGGGCGCCTGGCCGGATCCGGTGGGCGGGTTCGCAGGACCACCGGCGGTGGCGCCCTTGTTGCCGCGTCCGCCGCGCAGGCCGAGCACGATGCCGGCGATCAGCGCGATGGCGCCGAGGATGCCGGCGACGATCGGCAGGGTGCGGCCGAACAGCGACAGCTTGTCCTGCCCGTCCTTGGCCTGGCCGATCTGGTACTCGATGGTGTTCTCGTCGAACGGCAGCGTCACCTTGAGCACTGTGACCTCGGGCTTGGCCTTGTCGCGGGCGTAGTACTGGTACAGCTTCTCCTGGCCCTTGATGACGACGCCGGTGACCGGATCGACCCAGATATCGCGCTCGTTCTGGTACCAGCGGACCATCGTGACCGGCTGCTGGTCGCCGGGGACGCCCCAGGTGGCGGCGGGCAGCGTCAACTTGTTGGTGGGTGCCGGCACCACCTTGGACAGATCGACGGGCTCGATCTTCTGGTTGTAGTGGTACACCTTCATTCCGTTGATCTCGGTTTCCTCAACGAAATTGATGTCCTGCGTGCTCCGCGAGTTCAGGTCGAAGTACGGGTAGCTCTTCTTCTCCGCATCGAACGGCCACTTGTACTGCAGACCCGTGTGCGACACCTCTTCGGCCGGCTCGTTCGACGCGGTCTGGATGGTGCCGACGGGCGGCTCGACCGGCATCGAGCTGACGCGGTCCGCGGTGACGCGGTCGACGGTCGCGGTCAGCAGACCGCTGTCGCCCTGCTTGTCGGTGCGGATCACCGACTGGCCGGCCTGCAGCGAGATGACGTCCGCGTCGGACGGCTGCTCGGTGATGACGTAGCGCTGCGCGACGATCGGCACGTTCGTGTTGACCTCGGCCTTGCCCGCGAGCAGGGCCTTGGAGTCGAGCACGTCACCGTTGCCGGTGGCGACGGTGGTGACCTCGAGGTCGAGCGGCGTCTTCTTGAGCTTGTCGACGGTGTACGCGGGAATGAGGACTGCCACGGCCAGCAGGAAGGTCCCGAGGCCTACCAGAATGCACGCAAGTATCCGGCTCGGGCCTGAACGCTCGGCCATGCTGTCTCCTAACTCAATGTTCGGAATTGAGATACCCCCACCGGCAGCGTGCCCGCTGCACGGGTCGCACGGTGCCTTCGAACCTGACACCACGTGAGCTCAGACACTAACAGTCCCGTTGTCCCATTTGCGTCAGCGCACCGATTTCGGTCGCGTTCCCGTCGCTCCTGGTGTGCTCTTTCGGATTCGTGGGCGGTCCGGGCACACTGAACGACGATGAACAGCTCCCACCTCGACATCCCGGCCCCAGTGGGCAATCCGCGGGCTTTCCTTCCCGCGCTCGAGGGCATGCGCGGAGCCGCGGCGCTCGGCGTGCTGGTGACGCACGTGGCGTTCCAGACCGGCGCGGTCGGCGATCCCGTCGTCGGCCGGATCTGGGGGCGGTTCGATCTGGCGGTCGCGGTGTTCTTCGCGCTGTCGGGTTTTCTGCTGTGGCGTCCGCACGCCGCCGCGGCCCGCGGACTCGGGACCCCGCCGACCATCGTCAAGTACTGGATCTCCCGCGCGACACGCATCCTGCCCGCGTACTGGGTGCTGGTGTGTCTGGTCCTGCTGTTCCTGCCGGCGGCCGGCGGCGGCTGGAAGGTGTGGGTCGCGAATCTCGCGCTGATCCAGGTGTTCGTGCCGCTCACGCTCACCGAGGGCATGACGCAGCTGTGGAGCCTGTCGGTGGAGGTGGCGTTCTACCTGATCCTGCCGATCGTCGCGCTGGCCCTGGTGCGGCTGCGCGGCCCGGCGGCCCGCTTCCGGGTGCCGGTCCTGCTCGCGACCGCGACGGTGAGCCTGGTGTGGGCGTTCCTGCCGATCCCTGCCCCGGACGGTATCCACCACGACAACTGGCTGCCCGGCTACATCCCGTGGTTCGCCGCCGGGATGCTGCTGGCCGAGCTCGCGATGGTGAGCGGGACGTGGGTGCACCGCCTGTCGCAGCACCGGGTCGCGATGGCGGCGATCGCAGCGGTCGCGTTCGGGGTGTCGACGACGTGGCTGGCCGGACCCGAGGGCCTGGTGCGGCCGGAACCCTGGCAGTACGCCACCAAGATCGCGCTGGGTGCGGTGATGAGTTTCGCGCTGCTCGCGCCGCTCGTCCTGGGCGGGCACCGCCACCGGATCCTGGCGAGTCCGGCGGCACTGGCGGTGGGACGCTGGTCCTACGGCCTGTTCATCTGGCATCTCGCGGTGCTGTCGATCGTGTTCCCGATGTTCGGCATCGCACCGTTCAACGGCAACTTCGTGTTCGTCCTCGTCGTCACGACGGTTTTGAGCATCGCGGTCGCGTCGGCCAGTTACGCGTTGGTGGAGGAGCCGTCCCGCCGGGCGGTCCACCGCTGGGAGAGGCGGCGCCACATCGGCGAGCGCGACAGCGGCAACGCGGAGACGCCCACGCAGACCACCCCGATCAGCGCGAACAGCTGAATCAGGAAGGAGTGCCCGACGTAGCCGTCGGCGGCCCGCCACGGCCCGGTCGAGAGCAGGACGGCGGCGAGCACCGAGGAGACACCCGCGACGCCGACGAGTACCCGCGCCGCGAACGACGGTCCACGCCACCGTGACAGTCCCAGCGCGGCGGCCGCGACGAGGACGGTGACCAGGGTTCCCACCGGCCCGGCGACGACGGTCGCGACGGCCACCACCCCGAAGGAAGCGGCGACGACGCTCCGCCACGGTCGCGGCGTGGGTCCGAGGTCGCGGGTGCGCCGCCGCGGGACCAGGGCCAGGAGCAGCAGCGGGATCAGCAGCGCGAGGCCGAACGCGATCCCGGCGCGGTACCAGCGATCGGTCGGGAACTCGAGCGTCACGACGCCGTCCGTGCCGGCGGGCACGATCCAGCCCTGCTGCCACCCGCTCACGATCACCGGTTGCAGTTCGGTGCCGTCGGGTGCGGTGGCGATCCAGCCGCTGTTGGTGCTCTCGGGCACCACCAGCAGTTGGTCGGTGTCGGCGGCGGCGACGTCGAGTTCGCGCAGGTTCTCGGTCCACCGGCCCACGGTCGGCGAGGCGGGCGCGGCGGCGGGCGCGGCCGGGGCCGCGTCGAGGCGCAGGCTGTCGACGGTGAACGCCGGTCCGGGCGCGACCACCACGTCCTGACGGCCGGCGGGCAGCGCGGCGGGGACGGCCGGGGCGCACGGGGTCGCGGTCACCGGCAGCCCCGCCGCCAACTGTTCGGTGGTCGCGGTGACCGAGGTCCGCACCAGGGTGCCGCCGATCGAGATGGTCGGCCCGACATCGCAACCCACCGTGACGGTGCGGTCGGCCGCCGCGGTCGCGGTCCCCGGGACCGGGCGGCCGTCCTCGCCGAGCGCGACCACCTCGGACAGCCCGGCCGGCTGCAGTTGCAGGAAGCCGAGCGCGGTCCGGTCGAGCACCTCGTGCCAGCGCACGAGGGTCAGCACGATCGTGTCGGTGACGTGCGGTTCGAGGGAGATCGTCTGCGGCGCGGACGGGTCCTCGTCGTTGTCGAGGTCGCGGGTCTGCGGTCCGTCCCCGAGGTTGACCGCGACCCGGCTGGGGGACGCCGGCAGGTTGCCGGGGCTGGGCGTCACCGTCAGCCCGGTGACGAGGGTCGGCTGCGGCAGCCGGATCGTCAGGGTCGGCAACCCGCCCTTGCCCTTGGCCCTGGCAGCGGTCTCCGAGGGGGCCGTCCAGGACGTCGCGACGTCGCCGTCCACCGCGGCGCCCGCCGTGCCGCGCAACTCGACACCGTCGGACGGTCCGTGCGCGGACACCGCACCGGGGTCGGCGACGAGCGCCTCGAGTGCGGCGCCGGGACGCGGCCGCAGCGTCAGTTCGGGCGTGACGGCGGCGGCCTCGGGCACCGACAGGGTCCGGGTGAACGTGCCCGGTTCCTCCGGGGGCAGGACCAGGGATCCGCTGCAGTGCACCCGGTCCGGGCCCTCGGCGCAGCCCGACCGTCCGGGAAGTTCCTGGCCCAGATCCCAGCCGCGCACCGCGGCGCCGTCGGGCGTCGGGGGCAGCACCGTGCGGTGCACGATCGGGACGGGCACCGGGGTGCCGCTCGAATAGTCGTCGACGGTGAGATCGCTGATGCCGAACTGGAAGCCGGGCGAGCCGTCCTCGGTGTGGGTGGCCAGGATCCGCAGCCACGGCGTGGTGCCGGACGGCAGCGACACGTCGACCGGCTTGCCGGGCTTGTCGACCTTCACCGACGTCGAGCCGTTCGGCGTCTCGATCCGCAGCCACTTGACGGGTGGTCCGAACGCCGCCGGACTGGTCGTCAGGTGCAGCATGCCGCGGGTGATCGGGGTGTCGAAGTCCAGTCGCAGCCACTGGCCGCGCGCGGTCTCGAGTCCGTTGCTGAGCCACGCGGTGGCCGGGTCGCCGTCGACGGTGGCGGCCGGACCGCTGCCCGGCGCGGTGCCGCCCAGCTGGGTGGCGTCGGACGCCGCGCTCGACACGGTGATCGTCGCGCCGGACCACTCGCCGTGCACCAGCGGCGCGTCCGGGACGGGATAGTCCGGGACGGCGTTGTAGGTGCGACGCGGGTCGTCGGGGCCGCGCAGCGCGGAGCTGTGGTTGTCGACCTGCCCGAAGTCCGTCTCGCGGTCGGTGGGGGTGTCGGTGACGGTGACCGATCCGGCGTCGATCCCGGCGCGCGCGGCGTCGGTGGCGAGCAGCGCCGGCCCGGTGACGGTGCCGTTCTCGGCGAGCCGCAGCAGCGACTCGGGGCCGCCCTGCACGACGGGTACCGGGTCCAGGTCGACGGTGTACGGGCCGGCGGGCGGTGTCGGGGCGCCGGGCGCGGTGACCCGGTAGATCTCGATCGCCGGGTACCCGGGACGCAGGTCGCCGTCGACGACCACGTCCTCGGCGGTCTCGGGGGCGATGTCGTCGCCGAACTGCGCGACCTTCTCGAAGCCGGGCGAGCCGTCGACCGTCTGGTGCACCAGCAGCGGCCGGGCGGAGCGGGACGTCTCGGGATCGAGGTCGTTGCGGACCACGACGTACCGGATGCCCTGGGCGAGCAGGGTGTCGGCGAGTCCGTCGGACGGGCGGCCGTCGGAGATGAGGCGCTGCACCGAGTCGAGGGCGCGGATCGCGCCGGGCGGGACCAGCGGGACGGCGTCACGGACCGCCCACGGCGTCGACGCGAGCGGCTGCAGTGGTTCGTCGCGGGTCAGTCCCCACACCTGGGAGCCGAACGGGGCGCCGGGCACCACGAGCGCGCGTTCGGCGTCCGCGCCGGAACCGTCGCCGCCGCTGCCCGCGGCGTTGTCCTCGAGCCACTGCGCGGCGTCGTGCCAGTACGACGGCACCTCGTCGTATGCGCCGCGCGGGGCCAGCCGGCCGGACCACGCCAGCGACGTCGTGAGGGTGAGTGCGACCAGCAGCAGGCTGGTCAGGGCCAGGATCGGTTCGCGTTCGGGGTGCGCGAACGCGCTGCGCCAGCGTCGTAGCGGCACCGACCCGGGCAGCGGGACCTTGGCCAGCAGGTGCGCGAGGCCGAGGACGAGCGGCAGCCGGACCAGCGGCTCGAGCTTGTGGACGTTGCGCAGCGGGGCGCCGGTGCCGTCGAGGAAGGCGCGGACCTGTTCGGCGATCGGGGAGCCGAGTTCGCCGACGTAGCCGGCGCCGAGTCCGGCGATGCCGACGAGCAGGATCAGCGTCAGGCGGCCCTTCGCGGGCATGGACCGCATGCACAGCCCGGCCAGCCCGGCGGCCGCGATCAGGCCGGTCGCGACGACGGCGACGGGCTGGGTGACCAGGACGGTGCCGGCGACGCGTTCGGGGGAGACGAACGGGGTCCAGCTGTCGGTGCCGCGCAGCACCTCGGTGAGCGACGTCCACTGCGTCGTGACGCCCGACGACTCGATGTAGTCGAGGAACGGMGGGCTCACCCGGCCGAGCAGCAGCAGCGGGACGATCCACCACAGTGTCGCCAGCAGCAGGCACGGAATCCACCATGCGGTGAACACCCACCAGCGGCGGTTGGGGCGGTGCGCGATCCACCACAGCCCGGCGATCATGCACGCGGCCGCGGTGGCGACGGCGTTGACGGCGCCCATCAGCGCGACCGCGAGCGCCGACTGCGCGGCGAGCCGGCCCAGGCTGCGCGATCCCGGCCCGGCCGGCCTGGTCGCGAGTATCACCGGCAGCAGCACCCACGGGGCCAGCATCATCGGTAGCGACTCCGACGAGATCGACCCGATCGTCGTCAGCACGCGCGGCGACAGCGCGAAGGCCACGGCCGCGATGATGCGGGAACTGCGGCTGCCGATGCCGAGGGCCTCGGCGACCCGGATGACACCCCAGAAGCCGGCGACGATCAGCAGCGCCCACCAGAACCGCTGGGTGATCCACGGTGGAATGTGCAGCAGTTCCCCGAACGCGAAGAAGGCGCCGTGCGGGAAGAAGTAGCCGTAGGCCTGGTTCTGCACCTGCCCCAGCGGCGCCTGGCTGTTCCACTGGTGGGCGGCGCGGGCGAGGAACCCGATGGGGTTCTCGGTGAGGTCGTACTTGGTGTCGGCAACGGTCAGGCCCGGCGACTGCAGCAGGCACATGATCAACGCGACGAACCCGGCGCCGATCAGCCAGCGCCGGGTCAGGGGTTCAGTCGAGGGTTCGACGGAAAGCCCCCCGTCGGCGGAACCGCCGGACGAGGGGGAGGTGCGGGAACGCGCGATACCAGCGGGTTCAGCGGCTGCCGTACTCAACCTGGTTCAGCAGAGACGAGTTGGCGTTACCGGAACGGTCGATGTCGGGGAGCGTGTTGTCCTCGACGGCTGCGGTGATGCCGAGGATGGCGCCGGCGCCGACGACAGCACCGATCACAGCGCTGGCAATGCCGGGGACAAGGAACTTCGCCATCTCTGATCTCCCATGATCAAGCCGCCGGGTACGCGGGGTCCTACTCGTGCGTACGTGATGTCCGGGTCAAGGTATCACCCGTGACGTCGTGGACGGCTCCATTCCCGGCCCGTGGCGGCGGTCGGCTCGCTGTCGGGCCAGCTCACGCCGGTTCGCGAGCATCGACACCCAGGGCGCCGAGCAGCGTGCCGAGCTTGGTGGTGGTCTCGTCGAGCTCGGTCTCGGGGTCCGAGGCCGCGACGATCCCGCCCCCCGCCCACGCGAGTGCCGTGGTCCCGTCGTCGTCGATCTCGGCGCACCGGATCGCCACTATCCAGTCGCCGTCGCCGGCCCCGTCGCACCAGCCGACCGCGCCGCCGTAGAAGCGGCGGTCTCCTTCGAGTTCGCGGATCGCGTCGAGTGCGCGGGCGGTGGGTGTGCCGCACACCGCGGGGGTCGGGTGCAGGAGGGTGGCGAGCTCGAGCGAGCCGACGGACGGGTCCCGCAGTTCACCGCGGATGGGGCTGGCCAGGTGCCACAGTTCGCCGGTCCGGGTGAGCTCGGGCGCGACCGGCACGTCCAGGTCCACGCACAGCGGGCCGAGGATGTCGCGGATCCATTCGACGACGAACGCGTGCTCGGCCAGATTCTTCGACGACGCCAGCAGTTCCGCCCCCTCGGCACGGTCGGCGTCCGGGTCGGCGTGGCGCGGTGCCGACCCGGCCAGCGGTCGGCACGTGACGGTGCGGCCGCGTCGGCTCAGCAGGATCTCGGGGCTCGCGCCGACGAGCGTGTGCCCGACATAGCCGTCGCCTGCGGCGGTGAGATCGAGAGCGAAGCCGTTGGCCGCCGCGTGCCGGGTGACCATGCGCGCGGCCAGCGTCTCCGGTGAGATCGGCTCGTCGGCCGCGAGCTGCACGGCCCGGGCGGCGACCACCTTGTCGAGCTCGCCGCGGCGCAGCCGCTCGATCAGCCCGCGAACCCGCTCGACATGTACTGCAGCACTGGGTATCTCGCGTTCGATCCGAACCCGGGGCAGAGGCGGGGTGGTCTCCGGGTGCCACGGTCCGGGCGTCCACGACACGGTCTCGGGGGCCGTGAGGGCGGCGCGTGCGGCCGGATCGAACGGCAGCGCGCCGACGACCACATCGGTGCGGGCGGACGCGAGTGCGTCCGCCGCCGCGTCGGTGTTGTCGAATCGTTCCCGTGTCCCGGTGGTGCGAAGAGTGCGGTCGGGGCGCGAGAGGAGAAAGCCGTCCATGGTGAAGCCGACGATAGTCGGGCCGCCGGGCCCGGCGCCGTCTAGGTTCGCGGCCTCACTTTCCGGGCGGCACGATCAGCACGGGCCGGTGGCTGTGCCGCAGCACGTGGTCGGCGACGCTGCTCTGCAGCAGCGAGCGCAGTCCGGTGGTGCCCCGGGTGCCGGTGACGATGATGTCGGCGTTCAGTTCGTCGGCGCACTCGACGATGGTGGCCCAGATCGCGGTTGCCGACTCGCAGCACCGGCCCTCGGCGTTGAGGCCGACGGCGAGCGCCAGGTCGACGCCCTCCTCGTTGGTGGCCTTCGCGTCGGTGAGCGCGACATCCTCGGAGGCCTCGTCCGGGACCCACTCGGGTTGCATCACGCCGGACAGCCCGGACATGCGGGCGGCCTGACGGACCATCGGCTCCCAGGCGGTGGCGACCACGGCGCGGTTCGCGGCAAGGAAGCGGCCGGCGTACTCGATCGCCCGCTTGGCGTTGTCGGAGCCGTCGTAAGCAATGAGCATGAGATCTGCAGGCACTGTGACCTCCTGAAATCGGGGTCGACCGCCGTTGGCGGCCTTCGGCTTCCGTTCTTCGAGATTACCTTGCCATTACCCCCGCCGCTCGGCTCGAAAAACGGTCGGAATGGATGTGGACTACCGTCGGATCCATGCGAATCCGACATGCCCTGGCCCTCGCTCTGTGCGCCGGACTGGCCGTCGGCTGTTCGTCCGGCGACGGTGGCGACACCTCCACCACCACCACGGCGCAGTCCTCGCAGTCCTCGTCCAGTCAGCCCACGTCGCAGACCAAGCCGTCCGGTCCGTCACTGCCGGGGTTCGGAGGGTCCGCGGTCTGCGGTCCCGCCTTCCTGGATTCGCTCACGCAGCGGCAGAAGCTCGCGCAGTTGCTCACCGTCGGGGTCACCGGCACCGCGGACGCGCTCGACATCGTCAAGTCGGAGGGGATCGGCGGCATCTTCATCGGCAGCTGGACGGACGAGTCGATGCTCGCGAACGGCGAGGTCCCGCAGGTCGAGGACGCCAGCGTGATCCCACTGATGGTGACGATCGACGAGGAAGGTGGCCGGGTGTCCCGCGTGGACGAACTGTTCGGGCCGGACCCGTCGGCGCGGGAGGTCGCGCAGACGATGACGACGGACCAGACGTACCAGATGGCGCTCGAGCGGGGACGCGAGCTGAAGAGCCTCGGTATCACCGTGAACTTCGCGCCGGACGTCGACGTCAGCAGTCAGCCGGCCGACTCGGTGATCGGGGACCGGTCGTTCTCGGACGATCCGGAGGTGGTGACGCGATACGCGGAGGCGTACGCGCGGGGCATGCGTGAGGCCGGAATTCTGCCGGTGCTCAAGCACTTCCCCGGACACGGTTCGGCATCGGGCGATTCGCACACCGGTGCCGTCACCACGCCGCCGCTGGACCAGTTGCAGACTTCCGACCTGGTGCCGTACCGCAACCTGGTGGATACCGAGGTCGGCGTCATGCTCGGACACCTGAGCGTTCCGGGTTTGACGACCAACGGACTTCCGGCGAGCCTGAGCCCGGAGGCGGTCTCGCTGCTGCGCGAGGGCACCGGCTACGACGCACCCCCGTTCACCGGGCCCATCTTCACCGACGATCTGAGCGGAATGAAGGCCATCACCGACCGCTACGACATCGCTCAGGCCGTGGAGCAGGCGTTGAAGTCCGGCGTGACGGTCGCGCTGTGGCTCACGACCGACGACGTCCCGCGGGTCCTGGATCATCTGGAACAGGCGGTGTCGTCCGGGCGTCTGCCCGCAGCTCAGGTCGATTCCTCGGTGCTCACGTTGGCGCGCGCCAAGGGTGCCGTGACCTGCTGAGCCGGATCTGGGTCACAATGGAGCCTCCTGTCGTGACCGTTGATCTTCTTACCATCGAGTAAGATGGCACTTCTTACCCGTGGTTGGAGGAATTATGGCTGGTGGCACCAAGCGGCTGCCCAGGGCCGTCCGTGAGCAGCAGATGCTCGACGCTGCCGTCGAGGTCTTCTCCGACAACGGGTTCCACGACGCGTCGATGGACTCGATCGCGGCCAAGGCGAGCATCTCCAAGCCGATGCTGTACCTGTACTACGGGTCCAAGGACGAACTGTTCGCGGCGTGTATTCACCGTGAGGGGCTGCGTTTCGTCGAGGCCATCTCACCGGCGGGCGATCCCAATCTGCCGCCGCGCGAACAACTGCGCGCCGCGCTGACGGGCTTCCTCGGCTTCGTCGACGACAACCGCAGTTCCTGGATGGTGCTGTATCGGCAGGCGATCGGTCAGCAGGCGTTCGCGTCGCAGGTCGGCAGCAGCCGCGACCGGTTGATCGAGTTGACCGCCAAGCTGCTCGAGTCCAGCACCAAGGATCCGGAGCCGGGAACCGACTTCTCGATCATGGCGGTCGCGCTGGTCGGCGCGGGCGAGGCGGTCGCGGACCGCGTCGCCGGTGGCGAGATCAAGGTCGCCGCGGCCGTCGAGTTGCTCGAGAACCTCGCGTGGCGCGGTCTGGCCGGCAAGAAGAAGTAGTCAAAGACCTTGCGAACGGGCCCCGGGCGGAGTTTCCGCCCGGGGCCCGTCGCTCTGTCAGTACCAGTGTTTGCGTCCGCCGACGGCGCGACCTGCCGCGCCGAGGATGAGCAGCACGGCGCCGACGATCAGTGCGATGACACCGAGGGTCCACAGGATCGGGATCTTGATCAGCAGGCCGAGGACGAGCAGGATGATGCCGAGGGTGATCATGTTTCGCCCCTTTCGTTTTCGATAGAAATTCCGTTCGCGATGGGCGGCGGTGTGGCGAGTGGTCAGGCGGCCCCACGTTGCGGTGCGCGTCGTTCCCGGAGAAGCATCGCGCGCTCGGATTCGCCGACGCCGCCCCACACTCCGAAGGGTTCCGGCACCGCGAGGGAGTGCTCGAAGCACTTGGCCACGACCGGGCACGCCGCGCAGATCGCCTTGGCGCGGCGCTCACGCATCATGCGGGCGTTGCCGCGTTCGCCGGTCGGCGGGAAGAAGACCGCTTCGTTCATGCCCTGGCAGTTGCCGTGCTGCTGCCATTCCCAGGTGTCGGCCAGGGGTGCGAGGTTCGGTCGGATTCCGGTCATCGGATGCTCCTCGAGAATGTTCGTCGGCTGCCGATCGCGTCTGTGCGCGGCTCGGGGCCTCGTGAAGGCGCGCGCCGGTCGGGCGCTGCGCGGGTGTGCGGCCTGTCAGGCGGCGCTGAGCCTGTTGTCGGCGGACGGTGTGACCGGGTCGCCGCCGTACATCTGCTCCAAGCGGCGCTTGATTTCTTCGGTGCTGAGCGACCATGTCGCGGACTTTCGGCCTGCAAAGGTCGGGCGATGCGCACTCACGTGTGGTCATCCTTTCTTCTCTGATACGGCCCACCCGTAGTCGACGAAACCTCTCGGTTCGCCGCTCGGGCTCGGAAGACCGGTGGGGTGGAGTGCGCCTGCCTGCCTCGTTCGGCGTGGGCTGACTTCTCCGTCTCACTCTTCTTCGCTTGCATCTGGAAGCTTTGACTCCCTAACCGTACAACAAAATCTATGTCTGCCAAATCAGATATGTTGAATCTGCCGGAGGATCGGATCTCCCGTGCAGGTGAGAGGGGAGATTCTCGAGATGTAAGAAGTCGAGGATCGGGCGCGCCGACGACCCGTGTGGAGGGTGTGAAGGAATCTGACTCTGCTGCCGCACATTCGGTATGGTCCCGGTGATACCGTGGGGCCTGAGCAACCGCTCGCAGAGGCCGTTCGAGAGTCCGTACGGGGCACCTGTGGGCGTGAATCCCACGCGACCAACCTCGACGCGATATGAAGGCCACGATGACGCAACAGTCTCCGCCCCGCTCGACCCGCGGAGTCTACGGAATTTCGGTGACTTCGGAGTTGACCGGAATCGGTCCGCAGACTCTGCGGTTGTACGAGCGTCGCGGGCTCATCACGCCGTCACGTACCGGCGGTGGCACGCGTCGCTACAGCGAAGAGGACATCTACCGGCTCTCGCGGGTGTCCGAACTGGTCGACGCCGGCGTCAATCTGACGGGGATCCGGCAGATCCTCGAACTGGAGGCCTCCAACGCCGAACTCGTCGCCGAGAATGCGCGTCTGCGAGGCGAATTGGACGGTCGGCAGGCCTGACCCCCGACAGACGCGGACGCCCGGGTGCAGGCGAGGCATCTCGACTGCACCCGGGCGTGGGCGGGCGTACCGGTCCTACCGCAGGGTCGCGCTGAGGTGCGGGTAGCCCTTCTTCGGATTCTTCAGTGCCAGTTCCCAGCCGTCGGGCGTCCGGTCGGCGTACAGGTTCACCGTGGCCGGCAGCACGATCGGCTTGCCGAAGCGCACGCTGTACGTCACCCGTTCGGGGAGGCGGCCCTCGAGCAGTTGCAGCGCGGCCGCGGCGCTCCACATGCCGTGCGCGATGGTGCCCGGGAAGCCGAATGCCTTGGCGCCCAGTGCGGATACATGGATCGGGTTCCGGTCACCGGACACCGCCGCGTACCGGCTGATGATCCGCTGGTCCACCCGCAACGTGCGGGTGGGCGGGGGCGGCACCTCGCTCGGGTGTTCGGGCTTCGGCTCCTTGGGTGCGCCGGTGGGGTGCATCTTCAGGAACGTACTGACCTGGCGCCACACCAGTTCCCGGCCCACCGAGACCTCGCTGACGAAATCCACCTGTGTGCCCTTGGGGTGCGCCCGCAAATTCTCGGCACGCACCTTCAGGTCCAGCGGCTCGCTCATCGAGATCGGGCGCAGTTGCTCGATCACGTTGTCGGTGTGGACGGAACCGATTGCAGGGAAGGGGAAATCGCGCGAGGTGAGCAGCCGCATGACGCTCGGGAAGACGAGTGTGAACGGGTACGTGATCGGCAGCGTGTCGCCGAACCGCAGCCCACACACCTTGGCGTATGCGGCAAGGTTCGCGCTGTCCACCCGCAGACCCTGCAGGGCGAGGGTCTCCTTCGGCAGGCTGCGCTTGCCGGAGGGCTTGGTGAAGGGCAGCGCGCCCAGTGCCGCTCGTGCGTAGTTGTCGAGGGTGCCGGGCTGTTCGCGCAACTGCACGAGTGTTCCCTTGCGGCCGGTCATCACGCGCCCAGCAGCGACTGGCCGCACACGCGCACGACCTGGCCGGTCACGGCGCCCGACGCGGGGCTGGCGAAGTACGACACCAGTTCCGCCACGTCCACGGTCTGGCCGCCCTGCAGCAGCGAGCTCATCCGGCGTCCGGCCTCGCGGGTCGCGAACGGGATCGCGGCGGTCATCGCGGTCTCGATGAAGCCGGGGGCGACGGCGTTGATAGTGATCTTCTTCTCGGCCAGCACCGGTGCGGTGGCCTGGACCAGGCCGATGACGCCGGCCTTCGAGGTGCCGTAGTTGGTCTGGCCGCGGTTGCCGGCGATGCCGGCGATCGAGGACACGTCCACCACGCGGCCGCCCTCGCGGAGCACACCCTTGGCGACCAGGGTGTCGGTGATCTTTTGCGGGGCAAGGAGGTTGACGCCGATCACGCTGTTCCAGCGGGACTCGTCCATGTTCGCGAGCGTCTTGTCTCGGGTGATGCCGGCGTTGTGGACGATGATGTCCGCGCCGCCGTGACGTTCCATCAGGTGCTCGGCGAGCTTGTCGGCTGCGTCGGCCGCCGTGACGTCGAGTGCGAGGGACGTGCCGCCCACCTTGTTGGCCGTCTCGGACAGTGCCTGGCCGGCGGCCGGGATGTCGGCGCATACGACCTGCGCGCCGTCGCGGGCGAGGACCTCGGCGATGGTGGCGCCGATGCCACGCGCGGCGCCGGTCACGACGGCGACCTTGCCCTCGAGCGGGCGGTCCCAGCTCGCGGGGGCGACCGCGTCCTCGGCGCCGACCCGGATCACCTGGCCGTCGACGAACGCCGACTTGGCCGAGAGTAGGAAGCGGAGGGTGGACTCGAGGCCGGACAGGCCGGTGGCGGCGTCGGGGGAGACGTAGACCAACTGGGCGGTGGCGCCGCGCTTGATCTCCTTGCCGACGCTGCGGGTGAAGCCCTCGAGCGCACGCTGGGCGATCTGCTCGTCGACGCCCGATGCAAGCTCCGGCGTCGTACCGAGCACGACGACGCGGGCCGACGGCGCGAGGTTGCGGATGACGGGCTGGAAGAACTCGAACAGCTGCACCAGCTCGGTTACCTGGCCGATGCCGGTCGCGTCGAACACCAGCGCGCCGTAGCGGTCGTCGTGCGGCTGCGCGGCCGGGTAGTCCGACAGCAGCGCGCGGATCGGCTCCACCAGACGCCCCTCGCCGCCGATCAGGACCGGGCCCGCCAGGGGCGGCTCGCCGGCCTTGTAGCGACGCAGCTTCTCCGGCTGCGGCAACCCGGCCTGCTTGGCGATGAACGCGCCCGGCGCGGACGAGAGGAACTGTGAGTAGAGGTCGGGAGCGCCCTTGCTGGCTGCCACGGTCCACCTTCTTTGTCGCAATCGGGCACCCGTGCATCCGGGTGCGGTGTCGACATTGAACTTACTCTGGAGTAAGTTCAATGTCGAGTGCAGAACCCACCGCCGAGGCGGATCGACCATGCGGATCTCGAGCAGATTTCCAGCGGGATCCCCCCACCTACATGGAGACCGACGTGACCAGCAGAGCCCGTAATCGCAGCGCCAAGCCGGCGTCCGCACCGCAGTCCGGTGGTCGGCAGCTTCGCCCCGTCGCCATCGTCGGCGGCAACCGCATTCCCTTCGCGCGCTCGGATCGGGCGTACGCGCATGCGTCCAACCAGGACATGTTCACCGCGACGCTGGACGGGCTGGTCAGCCGCTTCGGGCTGCAGGGCGAGCAGCTGGGCATGGTCGTCGGTGGCGCGGTCCTCAAGCACAGCCGCGACTTCAACCTCATGCGCGAGTGCGTGCTCGGCAGCGCGCTGAGCCCCTACACCCCGGCGTACGACCTGCAGCAGGCATGCGGCACCGGGCTGCAGTCGATCATCGCGGTCGGTGACGCCATTGCGGCCGGCCGGATCGAGGCCGGTGTCGGCGGCGGTGTGGACACCACGTCCGATGCGCCGATCGGTGTCAACAACGAACTGCGCGAGTTCCTGCTCTCGATGAACCGCGCTCGCTCCACCGCGGACCGGGTCAAGCTGCTCGGCCAGGTGCGCCCGTCGATGCTGGGCATCGAGATCCCGCGCAACGGTGAGCCGCGCACGGGGCTGTCGATGGGCGACCACGCCGCGATCACCGCGAAGGAGTTCGGTGTCCGCCGCGAGGACCAGGACGAGTTGGCGGCCGCGAGCCACAAGAACATGGCCGCCGCCTACGACCGTGGATTCTTCGACGACCTCGTCACCCCGTTCCTGGGCCTGACCCGCGACGACAACCTGCGTCCCGACTCCAATGTCGACAAGCTCGCGACGCTCAAGCCGGTGTTCGGTACCAAGCTGGGCGACGCGACCATGACGGCGGGCAACTCCACGCCGCTCACCGACGGCGCCTCCGCGGTGTTGTTGTCCACCGACGAGTGGGCCGCCGAGCGGAACCTGCCGGTGCTGGCGCACCTGGTGGACTCCGAGACCGCCGCCGTCGACTACATCCACGGCGCCGACGGGTTGCTGATGGCGCCGACCTATGCGATCCCGCGCCTGCTGGCCCGAAACGGTCTCACGCTGCAGGATTTCGACTTCTACGAGATCCACGAGGCGTTCGCGTCGGTCGTGCTGGCGACGCTGCAGGCGTTCGAATCCGACGAGTACTGCAAGGAGCGCCTGGGCTTGGACGGAGCCCTGGGCAGCATCGACCGGTCCAAGCTCAACGTCAACGGATCGTCGCTTGCGGCGGGTCACCCGTTCGCGGCCACTGGCGGTCGGATCGTGGCGTCGCTCGCGAAGATGCTGGCGGAGAAGGGGTCGGGCCGCGGCCTGATCTCCATCTGCGCGGCCGGCGGTCAGGGCGTCACCGCCATCGTCGAGGTCTGATCGACCGGTCGGGCAGAAAATCCGACTGACCCGAACCGAGGATGTAACGCGGTCCGCAGGGGAGCGATAATCCAATCGGCCCCGTGTTATTGCCTGACCCCCGACCTGGCAATCACACGGGGCCGCTCTACGCTCTCCGCCCCTTCGGGCGGATGGAATGATGCGAGCAGCGGCTGCTGACCGGGATTCCCGAGCGGTTGCCCGGAGTCCCGAGGACTAGGCTGCACGGGTAGAAACACGCAACGCGACGGCCCGGCACGGTGTCGATTCGGCAGGAGGGCCCATTGATGAGTGACGAGCGCGACGGCAACAACGGTTCCGAAAACCACATGGACGGTCCGGAGCCGGACGAGAATCCCACCGAGATCATGCCGGCGGTGCCGTCGGAATCCGATGATCCGACACCGGACGACTCGTCGGAACCCACGCCGGATGTGCCGTCCGAGTCCACGCCGGATGTGCCGTCCGAGCCGACACCGGACGCCTCCCTCGAGCCCGCACCGGATGTCTCGTCCGAGGCCCCCACCGAGGTCTTCGCCATCACCCCTGCCGATCCCGAGCCGACGCCGACGCCGGAGCCCGCGCCCGCGCCCGCTCCCGAGCCTGCTTCGGAGTCGGAGACCACGCCCGAGTCGGAGTCGCAGGGGCGGCCGCGCTGGGTGAAGTATGCCGCGGTCGCCGGCGGCGTCGTGGCAGTGGCGGCCATCGCGTATGCCGTGGACTTTGTGGTCTCCGCCGACCGGGTGCCGCGCGGCGTCACCGTCGCCGGCGTGGAGATCGGCGGCGAGAGCATGTCGTCGGCCGAGGCGACGCTGCGCGCCGAACTCGGCCCGCGAGTGGACAGCCCGGTGCCGGTGCTCGCCGGGACCACGGAGAGCACGATCGTGCCGGCGCAGGCCGGTATCGGCGTGGACTGGGCCGCCACCCTCGACCGTGTCGGGGACCAGCCGGTCAACCCGTTCACCCGCGTCGCGTCCCTGTTCACCAACCGTGAGGTCGGGCTCGTCTCGACGGTCGACGAGAACGCGCTCGACGGCGCGATCGCCGGCGTGCAGAAAGAAGCGGATCGGGCGCCCCGAGAGGGCAACGTCGTGTTCGAGGGCGCGACCCCGGTCCCGGTCGCACCGTTGCCGGGGCAGAGCCTGCGGACGGACGACGCCGCCGACATGTTCGTCGAGGACTGGGCCTTCGGCACCACCGTCGACCTGCCGGTCGACGTCGTGGACGTGACGGTGACGCAGGCCGGCGTCGATGCCGCGCTGCGCGACGTCGCGACGCCCGCGGCCGCGGCGAACGTCGTGGTCACCGGGCGTGAYGGCGCGGTCGCGACGCTGCCACGGGACCAGGTCGGCAAGGTTCTCACTTTCGTTCCGGACGGCGGTGGTGGTCTGTCCCCGCAGTACAACGTCGAGGCGGCCACCGGAATCCTCGCGCCGCAGCTCGCGAGCACCGACGTCAAGCCCAAGGACGCGCAGATCAGTCTTGCGAGCGGCTCGCCGCAGGTGATCCCGTCGGTGACCGGCGACATGGTGCAGTGGCCCAAGACCCTCGAACCGCTGCCGGCGCTGCTCACCGCACCCGGTGAGCGAACCACTCCCGCGATCTACGAGCCTGTCGAGCCGGCTCTGACCACCGAGGGCGCGAATGCGCTCGGCATCCGCGAGGTGATCGGCGAGTACACCACCGGCGGGTTCGAGTACGCGTCCGGTGTCAACATCCGGCTCGCGGCCAGTCAGATCAACGGCGCGCTCGTCAAGCCGGGAGAAACCTTCTCGTTCGATGCCCAGACCGGTCCCCGTGGCGCGGCGCAGGGCTATGTCGACTCGGGCATCATCAACAACGGCCGCCCGGACAAGGCGGTCGGCGGCGGCATCAGTCAGCTCGCGACCACCCTCTACAACGCCACGTACTTCGCGGGCATGGAGGACGTCGAACACACCGAGCACAGCTACTACATCTCCCGCTACCCGGCGGCGCGCGAGGCGACGGTGTTCGAGGGCGCGATCGACCTCAAGTTCCGCAACCCGTACAAGACGGGCGTGATGGTCCAGACCATCGGGACCAACTCGAACATCACGGTGCGCATCTGGGGCACCAAGACGGTCGACGTCGAATCCGTGACCGGCGGACGGACGAATCAGACGTCGCCGAACACGATCAGCCTCCCGGCCGGCCCGCACTGCGTGGCGTCCGGCGGCGCACCGGGATTCACCACGAGCGACACCCGGATCATCGCCGACGCCAAGACCGGTGCGGAGATCTCGCGCAGCACCCGGACGGTCAAGTACGACCCGGTCCCGATCGTGAAGTGCGTGTCGAACGAGCCGGCGCCGAAGCCCTCGGGGGAAGGCGCGCCGCCGGCGCCCACCCCCGGCGGGTAGCCCCCGAGTCCGTAGCTGAAGGGACCGTTCATACGCTGTCGGCGTGTGAACGGTACCTTCAGCTCATGAGGGTGTCTCACACCTCGATCGGCGGGTGCAGCCGCATCAGCGTCCAGGCACGGTCGCGCCGCACCGACAGCGAACTGGCGACCAGCGATGCCAACAGCAGCCCGAGGAGCACCGCGATCGACACCCACAGCCGGGAGTCGATGCCGCCGACGGTGAGCTGTCGTAACCCGTTGACGGCGTATGTCATCGGGTCGAACGGGTGCAGGACCTCGAACGGTTTCGCGGTGGTTTCCACGGGGTAGATGCCGCCGGACGACACCAGTTGCAGCATCAGGAACGCCAGGGTGACGACGCGTCCGACGGCGGGGCCGAAGATCGCGTTGAACGCCTGGATCAGCGCCATGTAGGTGAGGCCGACCAGTCCCAGGAACGCGATGGTGCCGAACACGTAGACCGGCACCAGTCCTACACCGAAGTGCACCACGACGTACATCACCAGCACCTGTGCGATCGCGATCAGCGCGGCCGGCCAGTACGACGCCAGCACCACCCGCATCGCGCCGAGCCCGGTCGAGATCGGGCGAGTCTGGACCGGCCGCAACAGCATCCACGTGATGATGCCGCCCACGAACAGCGCCAGCGGCAGGAAGAACGGCGCGAACCCGGTGCCGAAGGTCTTGGCCCGGTTCTCGTGGTGCTGGTCCAGCGTCACCGGGGCCGACAGGGTCTGCGCGACGGCGGTGCGCTGCTGTGGATCCCAGGCGGGGACCTGCTCGCTGCCCTGTTTCAGCTGGGACGCGAGTTCGCCCGATCCGTCCTTCAGCTGAGTCGTACCGGCGGCGAGCTGCCCGACGCCGCCTGTTGCCCGCCGGACTGCAGCTGCGTCAGGCCGTCGCTCAGCTGGCCGGCGCCGCCGACGGCCTGGTACATCCCCGACCGGTAGGGGCTCGACGGGTCGCCGAGCTGGAACGCGAGCTGCTGTGCCCCGTCCTCGAGCTGCGCGAGCTGCCTGCGCAGGGCCGGGTCCAGCGCCGGTCCGAGAGTGCCGGTCACCTGGGCGACCAGTTGCGTCACACCGGCGCTGAGCTGTCCGGCGCCGTTCCCGAGTTGGGCTGTGGCGCCCGACAACTGGTCCAGTCCCCCGGACAGTGCGGTCGCGCCGCCGGACGCGGTGTCGATGCCCGCCGAGAGCTGCGCCGTGCCGTCGGCGAGGGCCGTCGCCCCGGAGTGCGCGGTGGTGAGACCGTCGGCCAGCGTGCGGGAGCCGACCGCGAGTTGCTGTGCGCCACCGTCAGCCGCCTGCGCACCGGCCGCCAACTGCCCGGCACCGTCCGCGGCCTGGCGGAGTCCGTCGCCCGCCGCGCCGAGGCCGACGAGCGCCTGATCCACGGACTGTTCACCGATCTGCGCGCCCACGACGTTCAGKATCTGTTGGGCGGCGTTCTGCCCGATGACCGTGCCGAGGTAGTTGTTGGCGTCGTTGTAGGTGAAGATCAGCCGGGCCTTCTGCGGATCGGGTCCGGTGGGGGACGCCGCGGATCGGCTGAAGTCGCCGGGCAGCGTCACCGAGAAGTAGTAGCGCCCGTCCGCGACGCCGGTGGATGCCTCGTACGCGCTCACCTCGTGGAAGTCGAGGTCGCCGGAGTCCATCAGCCCCTGCGCCACCTGGTCTCCGGCGTTGAGGGGTTTGCCGTCCACGACGGTGCCGTGATCGCTGTTGACCAGCGCCACCGGAATCTTGCCCGTCTCGCTGAACGGATCCCAGAACGCCCACAGGTACAGCGCGCCGTACAGCAGCGGCATCAGCACGATCGTCACGAGCGCGACCCGCGGCATCAGCCCGCGCGAGAACCGCTTGAGTTCGGTACCGAGCGACATCCCTGCCAGCATGGCTATTCCTCGCTTCCGGGGATCGAGCCGTTCCCGGCCGCGGCCGTGTCGGCCAGCGGGTGGAACTCGTGGGCGGGCGAGCCGGGTGGCAGGGGATTGACCGCGGACGCGATCACCGTCTGCCGGGCGCCCAGGGCCGCGAGCCGGTCGACCAGCACGGCGCGTTCGGTCTCGTCCCGCACCTGTTCGAGATCGTCGATCAGCAGCACCGGGGGAACCTGGGTGTCGGCGACGGCGATCCGCAACAGCATCGCGTCCAGTTCGTCGAGATCACTGACGTAGTCGGTGAGCCGCGGCAGCGGCCGATCCCCGAACACCGGTGCGCACACCTGCTCGAGCTCGCGCCGGCCCGCCCGGCGGATCAGCCGGTACCACGTTGCGTCCCAGCGGATCTGCTCGGTGATCAGATCGCGCACGGTCACCGATTCGGAGATGGTGTCGATGCCGGCGAATCCGGCGATCGCGGACACCGCCCGGATCGCGGCCGGCCGGGTGCGCCCGAGCACGGTGAGGCGCCCGCCCGACGGTTTCATCCGCCCGCCGAGGGTGAGCAGCAGGGACGTGCGGCCCGACCCCGCGAAACCCTGGATCACGGCCAGCCCCCCGAACGGAATCCTCAGGTCCACGGGACCGAAGACGGGCCCCAGGGCGCCGTGGCGGGTCAGTCCCTCGGCGAGCACTGCCGGTGGCGGAGCGGGCGGCGAGTACGGGTCGTCCATGCTGGTCACTGCAGGTCACCAACCTCGGGTTCGGTGGCAGGGCATCAACATCAACAGCCAAACACACCTGCGCCGCCCGCGCCCGGGCACCGACGAAAGAACCCCCGCACACGTGGTGTGCGGGGGTTCCTTCGTCGATCAGGACATCAGATCAGGGAATCAGAACGCGGCCTCGTCCAGTTCCATGATGTCGTTGTCGAGGTGCGACAGGATGTTTCGCGTCGCGGTCAGCTCGGGCAGCACGTTCTTCGCGAAGAACGACGCGGTCGCGACCTTGCCCTCGTAGAACGGCTTGTCCTTGTCGGAGGCGCCCTCGTCGAGTGCCTTGATCGCGATCTCGGACTGACGCAGCAACTGCCAGCCGACCAGCAGGTCGCCGACCGCCATCAGGAACCGCACCGAGCCGAGACCCACCTTGTACAGCTCGGTGGGCTGCTCCTGGGCGCCCATGAGGTGCCCGGTGAGGACCGCGGCCATGCCCTGCACGTCCTCGAGGGCGGTCGAGAGCAGCGCCCGCTCGGCCTTGAGCCGGCCGTTGCCCGCCTCGCTGTCGATGAACTTCTTGATCTCGCCGGCGACGTGGGCCAGGGCGACGCCGCGGTCACGCGCGATCTTGCGGAAGAAGAAGTCCTGCGCCTGGATGGCGGTGGTGCCCTCGTACAGCGAGTCGATCTTCGAGTCGCGGATGTACTGCTCGATCGGGTAGTCCTGCAGGAAGCCGGAGCCGCCGAGGGTCTGCAGGCTCTCGGTCAGGTACTGGTAGGCCCGCTCGGAACCGACGCCCTTGACGATCGGCAGCAGCAGATCGTTGACGCGGAACGCGGTCTCCTTGTCGGCGCCGGAGACCAGCGCGGCGACCGCGTCGTCCTGGTGCGCGGCGGTGTAGAGGTACACCGCGCGCAGGCCCTCGGCGTACGCCTTCTGCATCGCGAGGCTGCGGCGCACGTCCGGGTGGTGCGTGATGGTGACGCGGGGGGCGGTCTTGTCCGTCATCTGCGTCAGGTCGGAGCCCTGGACGCGCTCCTTGGCGTAGTCACGCGCGTTGAGGTAGCCGGTGGACAGGGTGGAGATGGCCTTGGTGCCCACCATCATTCGAGCGTGCTCGATGACGTCGAACATCTGGGCGATGCCGTTGTGGACCTCGCCGACGAGCCAGCCCTGCGCGGGAACGTCGTGGCCGCCGAACGTGAGCTCACACGTCGTGGACGCCTTGAGGCCCATCTTGTGCTCGACGTTGGTGACGAAGACACCGTTGCGGTCGCCGAGCTCGTTCTTCTCGAAGTCGAAGTGGAACTTCGGGACGAAGAACAGGCTCAGGCCCTTGGTGCCCGGTCCGGCGCCCTCGGGGCGGGCCAGCACCAGGTGGAAGATGTTCTCGAACAGGTCGTCCGAGGTGGCGGACGTGATGAAGCGCTTGACGCCCTCGATGTGCCAGGAGCCGTCGTCCTGCTTGATGGCCTTGGTGCGTCCGGCGCCCACATCGGAACCGGCGTCCGGCTCGGTCAGCACCATGGTGGCACCCCAGCCGCGCTCGACACAGGTTGCCGCCCACTGCTTCTGCTCGTCCGTGCCGTTGTGGAAGAGCACGTCCGCGAACGACGGGCCGGCCTGGTACATGAACGCGGCGGGCTGTGCGCCCAGCAGCATCTCGGCGATGGCCCACACCACCGTGCGCGGAACCGGAACGCCGCCGATCTCCTCGCTCAGGCCCATGCGGTACCACTCGGCGTCCCACATCGCCTTGAACGACTTCTTGAAGGACTCCGGCAGGGTCGCCTCGTGCTTCTCGGGGTCGAATACCGGCGGATTGCGGTCGGTGTCGGCGAAGGCCTCGGCGAGCGGGCCCTCCGCGAGGCGCGCGACCTCGGACAGCATCTCCTTGACGGTGTCGGCGTCGAGATCCCCCCACACGCCCTCACTCAGCGGCTTGTCCAGACCAAGTACCTCGAACAGGTTGAACTCGAGGTCGCGGACGTTGCTCTTGTAGTGGCCCATGTTTTGCTCTCCCTGAAGTGGCACTGCGTTGGTGCGGTCTTGCGTTCCGTGAGTACCGCCCAAGTAGCTACTCGTCGGTAACTTAGCCGATGTTACCCGCGATTAAGTTAGCTGCCAAGAGTGGGCTTGCGGGCGACGAGGAGCGCGTCGATCGCCGTCCCGCCCTCGACGTCGCGATAGCGCCGTTCGGCCACCGTGACGTCGAGGCGTCCTTCCAGATCATGCTTCAGATCTTCAGGGGTGTAAAGGATTTCGGGATCGGGCGGGCCGCCGACGCCCTGCGTGAGGTTGATTGCGTCGTGGCCGAGAATCATGAGGGTTCCGTCAGGTTTCAGCGATTCGATGACGCGACTCACAAGCGCGCGCCGCTGTGTCGGTTCGAGGTGGACGAAGATCATGAGGACCAGGTCATAGTCCGACACATCCGCCGTCGTGATGTCGCCGCAGACGTAATGCAGGCGCTGCTGCACCGAGCGCGGTGACTGCTTCGCGATCTCCCGGGCCTTCTCGATCGCGACCTTCGAATAGTCGACGCCGGTGGTCTCCCAGCCCCGCGTCGCGAGCCACAGCGCGTGCCGGCCCTCGCCGCACGCGAGGTCCAGGGCCCGCCCGGCGGGCAGCGATGTCACGAACTCGACCACCACCGGATTCGGCGGCGTGCCCCACACCATGTCGGCCTGTGAATAGCGTTCGTCCCAGTCCTGTGCATTCATGGGGATGACGGTATCGCCCGGCGGGGTGGGCTCTCGGTGTCCTCGCGATCGTTCATCCCCCGTTCGCGATTTGCGCACTTATCGATCTCGGGGGGCCTCGAAATCAACGACAAGTGCGCAAAGCGCGGGGCGTCAGCCGACGGTGATGCGCCGGTGGGCCAGCTTCCAGCGACCGTCCTCGAACCGGTGCGTGTCGTCGTATCGCCCGACACCCGCGAGTCGCGGCTCGCTCGTGGTGTCGCGGAAGAACAGCCAGTACGCCGTCGACGACGCCTCGATGTCCGAGTCCAGCGACACCGAGACGGTCGTGATCACGTGCCGACTCGACGTGCCCGGCCCCTGGACGCCGCCGGCTCGCCGTTCGCGCACACCCTCCTCGATCGACGCGACGCCCTCGCAGAGTTGCGCGACCATGCCCGTCACCGGGTTGGGCTGCGACTCCCAGACGGCGTCGGCGGTGAAGCTGTCGAGGTAGTCCTCGACGGTGCCGTCGTCGGCGAGCTGCGCGATGCGGGCCAGGAGATCCTGGATCTCACCGCGGGGATCGGTGCTCGTCTGCTGCTCCACGTCGTCTCCTCGCTCACTGACACGGTCGATACCAAGTGTTTGCTTGGGACGGTAGCAGTGACGGGACGTTCGGCTCACTTCTGCAGTGTCGTGTGCATGAGCAGGACGTTGTAGTTGGAGTGCACGGTGGTGAGGAAGTAGAGGTCCGGCCCGGACGACCACGGGTGGATGTACGCCCCGTACATCGATCCCAGTTCGTTGCCGTCCACGAGGACCTCGGCGGGCCCCCACGGTCCGGTGGGCGCCGGTGCGCGGCGCATCACGACGGAGTTCCGGTTGTCGGTGGTGAGCAGCAGGTACTGCCCGAGGAACGCGTTGTACTGCACCGATATCTCGCCGACGCCGCCGAAGACGATGGGTGCGGCCACGTCGGGGTTCTTCGCCACCCACTTGCCGCCGTCCCAGTACTCGTAGGCGCCGAGGTCGCGGATCTGCTTCTCCGGGACTCGGGCGAGGTAGACCAGACCACCGCGGCCGGCGGGCGTGCCGTACTGGTAGACGAAGCCGCCGTCCTCGACGAATGCGCCCATCTGGAAGTTGGCGTTTCCGCCCACGGGCGGTCGGCGGGTCTCGGGCGCCTCCACCCAGTTCTCGCCGTTGTCGGTGGAGAAAGCGAGTTCGGAGTAGTTGGTCTTCCACTTGCCCGGCTCGTCCCACTCCTTCACCGACATGAGGCTCATGTACTGGACCCCGTCGGCCGCGACCCCGGCGGTCGGGATGCGGCTGATCTCGACGAACGGGATCTTCGGGCTCGGCACCAGCTCCTTGGACTGGCCGAGGATGTCGCGCGGCGAGCTGTCGAAGGTCATTCCGTCGGCGAGATCGCGGTCGGAGCTGCGGACGAGGATGTTGCTGCGCCAGGACCACAGGCTGCCCGCGAGGAGATTCGGGATACCGAGCCCGGCCGTGTCGCCGAACGCGGTCAGCACCTGGCCGTCCCCATTGTCCCACATGATGCCGAGGTCCGTGCCGAGCACGTTGTAGTCCTGGGTGCGGTTGGCGCTGAGCAGCCCGGTGGCCTGCGCCACGGCCTGGCTGCGCCCGTGGAGTATCGGCACCCCGGTCGTTCCGTTCAGCACCGGAATGGGATTCACCGTATTGGGATCGGCCGCGGCGGGGCCGGAGAATGCGACGAACGATGCGGTCGCGCAGATCGCGCACACGATGACGGATCGGACTCGGCTTCGTCTCACGGATGTTCCCATCTTTGGTGGAAATAGACCCCTGCCAGGCGGTATGGCCGCGATCTCGACTGCCTGGATGCTCCGGTGAGCGCGTAATACGGTAGCAGGAATGGCTATTCGAAGAATGGGAAATCGGCATCGGTGCAAATGCTTCGATAGCGGTATCGAAATTGTCGGAATCGGAAATGCCGTCGGGTATCGCAGGATTGTCCGGCGCGGTGTGCGGGTGCGGCTCCCCGGGCCTCGCCCGCCCGTGGGATCCGGTGGACGGAGGACGCCGCAGGCCGGCGGCCGACGCGCCACGCGCGAATACAGGGACCCGAGTAACACAACCTGCGGGTGGGGCGCAGTACCGTGTCGTGGGAGACGGTGCCGCGTGGGCGTCGTCGCGTGGCGTTCTGCGTCGCGAGAATACGCAGTAGAGGAGACCAAACATGGGTGCGCAGATCTCGAACTCCACCGAGGTCCGGCAGTCCGCCATCCTCGGTTTGGGTGTTTACCGCCCGCAGCGGGTCGTGAGCAACGAAGAGATCTGCGAACTGATCGACTCCACCGACGAGTGGATCCAGTCGCGTTCCGGGATCAAGAACCGACGATTCGCGAACGACGAGGAGAGCGTGCTCGCGATGGCGATCTCGTCCGGTCGCAAGGCGCTCGAAGCCGCCGGCCTCACCGGCGAGCAGATCGGCGCCGTCGTCGTCGCGACCTCCACCTACCCGTCGCAGACGCCGCAGTGCGCCGCGATCGTCGCCGACGTCCTCGGGACGGGGGGCGCCGCGGCGTTCGACGTCACCGCCGGCTGCGCGGGCTTCTGCTACGCGCTGTCCATCGCGTCCGACATGGTCCGGATCGGCACCGCGCAGAACGTCCTCGTCATCGGCGTCGAGCGGATGTCCGACAGCACCGAGCCCACCGATCGTTCGGTGCGTTTCATCTTCGGTGACGGTGCGGGCGCGGTCGTCGTGGGTCCGAGCGACGTCGCGGGCATCGGCCCCGTGGTGTGGGGCTCCGACGGCTCGCAGTCGCAGGCCATCCGCCAGGAGCCGGACTGGCTCTCGTTCGCCAACGATCCGTCGCAGCGTCCGTGGATCAAGATGGAGGGCACCGCGGTGTTCCGCTGGGCCGCCTTCGAGATGGGCAAGGTCGCCACGCAGGCACTCGAGCGGGCCGGGGTCGCGATGGAGGATCTGGGCGCGTTCATCCCGCACCAGGCGAACGGTCGCATCAACGAGGTCATCGCGCGCAGCATCAAGCTGCCCGAGTCGGTGCCGGTGTCCGACGACATCGCCGACACCGGCAACACGTCCGCGGCGTCGATTCCGCTGGCGATGGAGKAAGTGATCCGTACGGGCAAGGCGAAGCCGGGCGAGCTGGCGCTGCTGGTCGGCTTCGGTGCCGGTCTGTCGTACGCGGGTCAGGTCGTCACCCTGCCGCCGCTCGCGCAGGACTGACGCTCCGCAACTGTCACGGTGGGCCCGCTCGATCGAATCGAGCGGGCCCACCGCGTTTTCGGGTGCGGCCCGAGTCAGCGCTGTGCGAGGAACCCGTCGATCAGTGCCAGTTCGTCCTCGTCGAGCGGACGACGCAGGTGCGAGGTGTTGCGGGCGACCTGGGCGGGGGTGGAGGAGCCGATCAACACCGAAGCGACCTGGGGCTTGGCGTCGAGCCACGCGACCGCGAGCTCGGACAGCTGACGGTCGAGCTTGCTCGCCAGCGTGAGGAGTTCCTCGACCCGGGTCAGCGCCGCATCGGTCGCGGTGGCCGCGAAGTACTCCGACTTGTCGAAGCGTGAGTCCGCCGGGAACTCCGTGTTCCGGCGGTACTTGCCGGTGAGCAGTCCGGCGGCCAGCGGGTAGTACGGGATCACGGCGAGGTCGAGTTCCTCGCAGGCCGGCACGACGTCGTTCTCGACCTTGCGCTCGAGAAGGTTCCACTCGATCTGGGCGGCGACGAAGCGGGTGAGGCCGCGTTCGCGGGAGGTCCCCACCGCGTCGGCGATCTGCTGTGCGGAGTTGTTGGAGCACGCGACGTGGCGGACCTTGCCGGCCCGGACCAACTCGTCGAGCGCACCGAGGGTGTCCTCGATCGGCACGGTCGGGTCGGGCATGTGCTGGTAGTAGAGGTCGATGTGGTCGACCCCGAGTCGGCGCAGGCTCGCATCGCAGGCGCGTCGGACGTACGCGGGGGAGGAGCCGCGGTCCTCGTCGCTCATCGGTCCGCCGAACTTGGTAGCGATGACGGCTCGGTCCCGACGGCCCGCCAGCGCTGCGCCGAGGATCTTCTCGGATTCGCCGGTGGAGTAGATGTCGGCGGTGTCGAAGAACGTGATGCCCTGCTCGAATGCGGCGTCGACGACGGCGTGGGATTGCGACGCATCGATACGCGATCCGAAGTTGTTGCAGCCCAACGATACAGTCGAGACGACGAGGTCGGTTCCGGGGAGGTTCACGTACTGCATGTTTGTGGACATCGAACTCCTGACACTGGCACTCGGGCGGGGCGGTGAGCGGCCCGGTTCGGACAATACGCCCAGTTCACGGAAGCACGCGAGGGCGAATTCCGGTGTGTGGTAACAGGTGACAAGCCGATTTTTCGGGCCGTCTAGGATCTTCCCTGCGAACATATGTACGAGAGAAGAGGATCCGGGTCGCCCGTGAGTGCAGTGAGAATCGACAAGTCCTGTATGTCCGCACTCGCGGGGGTGGCCGAGTGAAGTTGTCTCGCGCCTCCCGCTCCGTGCGCCGAGCGCTCACCGTCGCTGCGTCAGTTTGTTTCGCCGTGATCATGGCGGTCGGCTACGTGCTGGTCGACGAGTGGTTGAAGGTCGACGGCCCGGAGTCGGGGCCGGCGAAGGACACGGTCGCCGTCGGCGAACTCGCCGAACTGCTCGCACAGGTGACGGTCGCACCCGAGTTGCCGATGGCCGGGTACAGCCGCGAGCAGTTCCCGCACTGGGACGTGAACCAGCCTGAACACGGGTTCGGTCCCGAGTACGCGCAGTACAGCCGGTGCACGACCCGGGACGTGATGATGTTGCGCGACGCGGAGGGGTCGGTGCGGCTCGATCCGAAGACCTGTGAGCTGTCGGTCGGTTCCGACGGCGGGTGGCGGGACGAGTACGGATTTCTCGATCGCAAGACCGGCGAACTCAAGCCGTACAAGTGGATGACCGAGTCCTCGGCCGTCGATGCGGAACACATCGTCGCGTTGGCGGAAGCGTGGCGGTCGGGCGCCGCGACCCGGGACGAAGACACCCGTCGCCGCATCGCCAACGACGCGATCAATCTTGCGGCATCCGATCCGTCGGCCAACAGGTCGAAGGGTGATCAGGACGCGGCGAACTACTTGCCGCCCGGGAAGTTCCGGTGCGCGTACGTCGATCGATACCTGCAGATCAAGGTAAAGTACGGGCTGGCCGTCGACACCGCCGAGCAGGCCGCCCTGCGCACCGCCGTTGATGATTGTGTCCGTCAAGGAGGGTCCGTATAAACGACATCGTCGAGATCCCCGTGAGCGCCGCCGTCATGACCGAGGAGGAAGGGACGGTGTCCGGTGCCCTCGATGTCATGGTCGACGCCCTGGGGCGGGGGCTCGTCCGCTACCGCGACACCGAAGCGTGGTTCACGATCGGCAACCTCGACGGCGAACCGCCGGCCAGGTGGGAGTCGGTCACCGATCTCGCGACCGCGATCGAAGCCGGTGTCGGGGCGCGCGACGCCGCCGGCAATGTGATTCCGTTCGAAGCGTGACGCACCGGCGCCGCGGGCGTCAGATGCCGACGGCGATCTCGAGGGCGGCCAGCTCGTGGTCGAGGTGTTCGAGGATCGGCTCGAGACGCGGCACCGCGCGGCGGCACCCGGTGAGGCCGAAGGCGATCGACTCCTCGGTGCTGGTGCAGGTGATGTTGAGTGCCTGGCCGTCGAGCGGGATCGACAGCGGGTACAGCGCGTCGAGGAGGGCACCGTTCCAGTACAGCGGCGCGTTGGGGCCGGGCACGTTGGAGATGACGATGTGGTAGGGCGGTCGGACGGGACCGTGGTGGCCCAACAGCATGTCCAGTGCCAGCGGTGCCGAGCCGAGCGCGCTCATCGCGACGATCTGTGCGGTGCTCATCCCACGCAGCGAGGCCTTGCCCTCCATCATGGATCGGTGCACCCGCGCCAACCGGTCGCCGGCATCCGCGAGATCGGTGCCCAGGTTGCACATGAGGGTGCCGATCTCGTTGCCGCTCTTGTCGTTCGGATCGACAATCGACTCCGGCCTTTCCCGCGAGTCCCGCAGCGAGACCGGAACCATCGCGACCAGCGAAGCGACGGGGAGCATGCCCCGCTCCGTCAGGTGGCTGCGGAGGGCGCCGGAGCACATGGCCAGCACCACGTCGTTGATCGTGGCGTCGGCGTACTTCGCGACCAGACGCAGGCGGTCGAGTGGCCAACTGCGCGCAGCGAATTGGCGCGCGCCGGTAATCGGCACGTTGAGGGCGGAGTGCGGTGCTGCGAACGAAACCGGCCCGCCCTGCCGCTGCAGCGCGCGGAGCACCGTCCCGGTCAGTGCGGGGACCAGACCGGTGGCCTCCCCGATGACGTCCACGGCGGCGCGGACGGCGGCGAGGGGGACATCGACGAGTCCGGTGTCGCGGGTGGGACGTTCGCTCCGGATGCGGGGCTCCCACGGGGCGGGCATGCCGCGCTTGTCGGCGTCGATGCTGAGCGAGCGGCGCAGCAACCGCATCGCGCCCACACCATCTGTGACACTGTGGTGGATCTTGGTGTAGACGGCGTAGTGGCCGTCGGCGAGGCCCTCGATCAGGTGCATCTCCCACCGCGGCCGGTTGCGGTCCAGCAGTGTTCCGTGCAGCCGTGCCAACAGCGCCGACAGTTCGCGCATCCCGCCGGGCCGCGCCAACGCGTCGTGCCGGATGTGGTGCCCGATGTCGAACTGCGTGTCGGTCTCCCAACTCCACTGTCCCAGTGACGAAACGGAGCGTCTGGCGCGCTGGCTCAGCAGCGGGGTGACCCCGTTCCGGGCGACGGCGGCGTCGAGCATCGCCCGGACGTCGTGGGACTCGGCGCCGTCGGGTGGCTGCAGCAGGACCAGTCCGCCGACGTGCATGGGATGCTCCCGCGATTCACCGAGCAGGAAGACGGAGTCGGCCGGTGGCATGGGGAGCGGCATCCAGGGCACCCTTCGGTAGGTGGTCTGCCCGCGAAACCCCGGGCACGGTGTGCTGCAGATCACGAGTCTGTCGTCAGTTGTACGGGATCGTCGAAGACTGCGCTACCTGTGCGAATGTCCAGGTGAATGCGTGTTTTTGGGCTATTGTCCGGTGTCGGAGTCGAATCGTCCGATTGATCCCGGATCCCGCGTCGGTAGACGTCGTCCTAGCCGGATTCCTGTGCCCGACCGCGACTCTCGGCACGGGCGAGATCGCGTGGGGATGACACCGAACATGCCGGGTGATCCGGCGACAGGGGAGAGGGTCAGTGCCGTGAATCGCGAGGACGTTCGATGTCCTCGGACACGAGGTCGGCAGGATTCCAGTCGAGGGTCGACCCGAGCTCCTCGCGGTCGGCACGACGGATCGACCGTCCGATCAGGACGGCCGCCCCGCAAGCGAGCACGATCCACGCGCCCAGTACGACCCACAGCCACAACATGTTTATTTTTGTAGCACCGGAGTCTGTGAAAAGACGAAGGTTGGGCTGAGAGTCAGCTCACGTCGGCGACAGGACCCCGGCTGCGATCCGGAAGCGGGTGCGCGCATCGTGAACGGTGAGGACCGGCACGTCCAGTGCTCGGACCTGCACGAGCAGTGCCGCCTGCGTTGCCGTGCAGATGCCGTCGAGGACGTCGTCGTCGACCACGGCGCAGTCGATGCTGCTGTCCACGGTGTCGGCGCGGCGGTGACCGAGAGCGCCTGCCAGCGTTCGCGCATCCTCGAGCGCGGCCGAACTTCCGATGAACACGACGTCACCCTTGGCGATCGCGGCGGTTGCCGGATCCGCGAGTTCGTTGTTCATGTGACTCCTTTGCGGCTCGAGGCGACGCGGCGCCTCACACCAGGTGAGGTGTTCGGCGGAGACTGTCCAGCAGATCCGAGGGTTCGTTGCCCTCGTGGTCCCCGGGTCCGGTAGTGGATCCGGGCCAGGACAGGGGTGYGTCGACATGCTTCGGCCGCGCAGGCGCGCGGCCGGGCCCTCGCATCATATGGCGCCGACCGCACTACGGTGCGGCGCAGCGACACTGCATCGGTCAAGGTGCCGAACGTCGAACCGCGGCGTTGAGGGTCGGCGGGCGCCGGGCCCCGTAGCCGAGTTCGGCAGTGCCTCAGGCGCCGTCCGTATGGACCTCGTAGTCGCCGGTGGCGCATCCGGTCAGCAGCGTGCCCCGGCCGAGCGGCGTCATCGTGATGTCGTCGATCCCGAACGTGTCGACGAACGAGGCTCCGGTGCCGACCGCGTGGGGGAACCAGACCTCGAGCCGGCAGCTGCCGTCACCGGCGCGGCCGGTCAGCTCCAACCGATTCCCGTCCGCCGCGAGATGGGTGATCCGCCCGGGCGCGAATCGCGGGTAGGCGCGGGTGAGCTGGTCCAGCAGCGCGGTATTCCGCGGCGCGTCGGCCCCGGTGCTGCACAGGACCGGCATAAGTCCGTCGCCCAGTTCCTGGATGCCGTTCTGCGGGTCCCCGCACGACTGCTTCCACACCCAGTACGCACCGCCCTGGGCGTGCGCGTCCTGTTCCTTCGCGAAGCGGGTGGCGTTGTCGACGAGGCCGTCGCCCCAGTAGCCGTACTCGCCGGTCCAGACCGGGACCCCGTACTTGTCTGCCACCCGCTCGGCGAGGGTGAAGCCCCGTTCGATACTGACGATCGTCGGCAGGCCCAGCGAGGCGTCCATGGTGATCGACTCCGCGTACAGGTGCGGGGAGAAGACGATGTTGCGATCGTCGGTGAAGCCGGCCGGCGGGCCGCTGTCGAAGCCCAGGCCCGACCACAGGATGCTCGGCTCGAAGTAGACGATCTGCTCGGCGCCGGCTGCCCGGATGGCGTCGATGGTCCGGTCGTAGAAGCGGCCCAACAGCAGCGACGAGGTCAGCGGCGCGGACTCGCCGAAGTTCGGCTCGTTCAGCAGGTCGTACCCGGCGACAGCCGGTTCGTCTTTGAACTTGCCCGCGAGCATCGCCCAGGCTTGGACCAGGTGCTCCTGCACGTCGTCGGTGTCGTAGTAGAAGTTGGTGAAGGCGCGGCCGCCGGCGGGCGAGATGTCGCGGCCGGTGAACTGGCAACGCGGCGCGCCGTCGGTGATCGTCGCCCACTCGGGCGCGCCGTCGTAGCCCCACATGGGCGAGGTGCCGGGTCGGCAGTCGACGTCGTCGGGGGACGGGGCGTTCGACCAGCCGTCCTGGTGCATGTCGAGCACGGTGTACAGGCCGTGCGCCTTGGCCTGGGCGACGGCCAGCTCGATCCGGTCGAGGTAGGCCTCGTCGTAGCGTCCGGGCTCGGGCTCGAGCGCCGACCAGGACAGTGCCAGGCGGACCACGTTGAACCCGTGGTCGGCGATCCCGGCGAAGTCTTCGTCGGTCAGCGGCAGGGTCGACGGGACCTCGGGCCGGGGCGCGTAGAAGTCGACGAGCTGGTTGACGTTGACTCCGCGGAGCAGCACCTCACGGCCGGCGGAGTCGGCGATAACCTCGCCCGAGACACGCAGGGGGAGAAGGGCCCCGGTGTCGGCGGCGTCGGCCGCCGCGGGCGAGGCAGTGGCGGTCGGTGCGGCGTCGGGCCGGGCGAGGAGCGGCACGGCGATCGCGACGGCGAGCAGCGCCACTGMGCCGATCAACGCTGCGGTGTGGGGGACCGGTGCCGGCTGCTCCCGACGGCGGTACGCCCAGAGCGCGGCGAGTCCGACGATCCAACCGGTGCAGGCGCCGTAGGAGACGCCGTCGGCGAACCGGATGTATCCGGACATCAACGGCCAGAGGTCGCCGGCGAATCCGTCATCGGAGAACAGCCCGACGATCGTCGCGGTGAGTGCCAGCAGGATGCCCGCGCCCATCGCCGCGAACCACCCGGCGAGGAAGGTTGCGGCGGGGCCGCCGGATATCCGGCGGCCGAGCACCCGATGGCAGGCAATCGTGCCGAGCACGAGAACGGCGACACCTCCGACGGTTGCGATCAGCCCGTTCATCGGATTCGGTGCCGGCATCCACCGGTCGTAGGGCGCTCCCGCCCACCACTGCCCGGCCAGCACGGGTGCCGCGGCCCCGAAGACGAGCGCCCCGACCCGGACCGGGGGCGCGTCGGCGGGGACCTCGGGGACAGCGCGGTTGCGTCCGGCCACCGCGACGACGCCGGCGACGATCAGTGCTGCCGGAAGCGCCTTGGCCGCGGCAAATCCCGCGCCCCACGCGGCGGTCCCGATGTCGTGCACCGCCACCAACGACATGGCGAACTTCGCCAACATCACCGCGAGCACGACACTCGACGCGGCGGCAGTGAACAGCCAGCGCGACCCGGCGGTCGAGCGCACCGCCCACCACGTGACACCGAGCAGCACCGGCAGATAGACGACGAACGGTGCGATCTGCCACGGGGCACGGATCGGCCACAGGTCGGCTCCGGTCCAGCCGACCAGGCTCAGCAGCCCGCTCGGATCCGCGGCGGCCTGGACGACGACCAGCAGGCCCAAGGTGAGAGTGGCAAGCCAGGCAAGGCGCTGTGGGGACACCGGTACTTCCGTTCGCTGAGGGGACGACGGGCAAGCCTAGATGCCGCCGCGCCCGCGCACTCCCGAAATTGGTCAAATGTCCAAGTCGGGTCGCCCGGAGGGCTGGAGGTATTCGACGCGACGTTCGGTCGGTCGCTGTTCTCGGCAGAATTCGAAGCGTGCGGTGTTTCGGCGGTGTCCGATGGCCTCGACTTCGCGGCGGTCAGTCTGTGAGACCGAACGCAGCTGCGCAGGCCGGACGGATCGGGCGCGGTGCGTCTGTGGCAGGGTCCGGTGGTGTGAATCCGCCCGACGCCGGTCGCTACGCCGACGGTCGATTCCCGGCCCGGGCAGGTGTCCCGGTCTCGACGAGTCCGGTCAGGGTCTGCGGCAATGGGCCCTGGTGCAGCACGCCGAGGCGTTGGGTGGCGCGGGTGAGGGCGACGTAGAGCTCGGCCGCGCCGCGGGGGCCGTCGGCGAGGATCCGTTCCGGCTCCACCACCAGGACGGCGTCGAATTCCAGGCCCTTCGTCTCCGACGCCGCCACCGTGCCCGGCACCCCCGGCGGCCCGATCACGACGCTGGTCCCCTGGCGTCCGGCTTCGTCCCCCGCGAATTCCTGGATGGCAGCGGCCAGTTCGCCCTCGGTGATCCGTCTGGACCACGGTCGGACCCCGCACGCACGGACCGACTCCGGCGGCTGGACTCCGGGCGCGAACTCGGCGAGCAGCGCGGCGGCGACGGTCATGATCTCCGCCGGGGTGCGGTAGTTCACCGACAGTGCCCGGTAGACCCAGCGGTCGGGCACGTACGGATCCAGCATCGTGGCCCACGAGGTCGCTCCGGCCGCCGACCGGCGCTGGGCGAGATCGCCCACCACGGTGAAGGATCGGCTCGGGCAGCGCCGCATCAGCACCCGCCAGTCCATTTCGGACAGTTCCTGGGCCTCGTCGACCACGACGTGCCGGTAGGTCCAGTCCCGGTCCGCGGCAGCACGTTCGACGAGTTCCCGAGTGTCGTGCTCGACGAACCGGTCTGCCAGGTCCTCGGCATAGAGCAAATCCGTTGCGAACAAATGGTCGTCGTCGTCCATGTGGTCCTCACGACCGACCATGAGGTCGAGCACGCCGGCCGCATACGACGCCTCGGCCGCGGCTGCGGCCTTCCGCTCCCGGTCGGCGGCCTGCTGGGCCGACGGGTCCGGGCCGAGCAGGTCGACGAGTTCGTCGAGCAGCGGCACGTCCGACACCGTCCAGGCGTCGCCGTCGGCGCGTCCCAGCGCCGGGTCGGCGCCGGCCGCGTGCAGCCGTTCGGGGGACGTGTACAGCTGTGCCAGTAGTGTTTCCGGCGTCAGGCTCGGCCAGAGTTCGTCGAGCGCTGCGGCGAACGCATCGTGGTCGGCGAGCTCGGCGACCAGGTCGGCCCGCAACTCCTCCCACGCCTGCTCGTCCTTCCGGGTCAGCCAGCCCCGGCCGATCCGCGCAATTGCGCGTTCGGTCAGTACGTAGGTCACGACGTCGGCGAACACCGCGCGGGCCTCGTTGTGCGGACGCCCGCTCGCGCGCGCCTCCTCCCTGGCCCACTGTGCGGTCTCGGCGTCGATCCGCACCGTGACGTCGGACAGTTCGATCGGCAGGGGATCCTCGGGCAGTCGCTGCCGGTCGGCTACCGCGGCCGCGAGCACGTCCAGGATCTTCAGCGAGCCCTTGAGTCGCGTGGCCTCCGGTCCGTCCTCGGCGGTCACGCGCAGACCGGGCATGAAATCGCCCGTCGTCATGAAGACCACGTCGGACTCGCCCAGCGACGGCAGAACGCGGCCGATGTGGGTCAGGAACGCCGGGTTGGGTCCGACCACGAGCACGCCGTGGCGTTCGATCCGCTCTCGCTGCGTGTAGAGCAGGTACGCGACGCGGTGCAGCGCCACCACGGTCTTCCCGGTGCCCGGGCCGCCCTCGATCACCAGCACGCCGGGGTGGTCGAGCCGGATGATCCGGTCCTGTTCGGCCTGGATCGTCGCCACGATGTCGCGCATCCCGTCACCGCGCGGTGCGTTGACCGCCGCGAGCAGGGCGGAGTCTCCCCGTGCCGCGCCGTCGGCCCGCTCGTCACCGTCGGGGCGGCCGAGGACCTCGTCGGTGAAGCTGACCACTCGACGCCCCCGTGTGTGGAACTGGCGACGCCGACGCATGTTCTCCGGGCTCGCGGCGGTGGCGACGTAGAACGCGCGGGCCGCCGGTGCCCGCCAGTCGAGCAACAGCGGTTCGAACTCGTTCGTCTCGTCGAACAGGCCGATGCGGCCGATGTACGAACGATCTCCGGACACGGAGTCCAGTCGGCCGAAACACAACCCGTTGTCGGCCACGTCCAGCCGCTTCACTTCGGTGGCCAGCGCGCGCACCTCGGCCTCCCGATCCACGAGTGTCCCGTCGTGTCCCCGCAACGCCGCGCCGTACCTGCCCTTCACCCGCGCGCGTTCGGCGTCGAGCCGTGCGTAGAGCCCGGTCACGTAGCTCTGCTCGTGCTGCAGTTCGTCGTCGTACCCCTGATTCGACATGTGCATCCCGGTGCTTCCGTTTCCCTCAGTTCCAGACCTCGGCCAGCGATTCTGCGGCATGACCGGGGCCTTGCCGCAAGGCCCCCTGTGCGCTATAAGTTGAAAGTGGAAAGGAGCGGGCATCCCCCTTTCCGGCCTCCGAACTTCACTTCCTCCACCGTCACGCCGACCCATCGGGCTCGCCGCGATGGGCTACTCGGCGTTGGATGCCGCCGGTCGTGGACTGTCGGTGGTCGACCGTAGGGTCGGCACGACGGGCTGAGCAGCCCGCGGAACAGGAGGAGCGAACGTGGGGACGTGGGGTTCGGGACCGTTCGAGAACGACGGAGCGGGCGACCTGCTCGCGGCGATTCGGGCAGGCGAGTTCGACATCGACGACTACTGCCGGCACGTCGACGACGAGTACCTCGAGGCGGACGACGCGCAGGCGGCAATCGCGCTCGCAGAGGTGGTCGCGGTGGCCCACGGACTGCGGTCGGCGCCCTCGCAGCTCGAGGGGATCGACGCCGCCGCGTACACCGGGTCCCTGACGACGGAGCAGCGCGCGTGGATCCTCACGACGCTCGGACGCGCCATCGCCGACAGCGACACCTCGGAGCTCCACGAGTTGTGGGCCGAGAACGGCCCGGAGGATCTCGAGGAGTGGCGGGCGCCGATCCTGAGCAGGTTGGAGAGCCTCCGGGCGTTGAACTGAGCGCGGATCCGCTGGTTCGCGATCATCGCGTCTCGACGAGCCACGGTGAGGACGTAAAGCAGCAGATCCTTCGTCTCGACGGATTGCACGACACGCGACCGGGCGGTCGACTATCCGATCCGGTACCTGTCGACTGCCTGCGCGACGGCCGCGGCGATCGGCATGGACACCGAGGGTCCGTGCCCCGGGAGGATGGTCTCCGCGTCGAGTGTCGCCAGATGGTCGAGCGCGGCGAGAGTGTCCGACGTCCCGTGGTCGAAGACCGCCGGGAGAAGTTGTGGGCCTTGCAGTTTCGACAGTGGATGCGCCGTGACCAGTGCGTCGCCGGTGACGATCACGCCGTGCTGCGGCAGGTGGTACGCCGTGTGCCCGGACGTGTGGCCGTGGGTCGCCACGGGGACGGGCGCACCGGGCAGGTCGAGGGGCCGTCGGACGGGAAGGCGTGGGCGTCGTCGAGGGAGAGCGGCTTGGTCGCCCCGGCCCGTGCAATGCGCAGCAGCCACGGCAGCACTCCGTGCCTGTGAAGCATCGGAAGGAAGTCCTTGGCAGTTGCCTGCTCCAGGTAGTCCCGTCTCACGTGGGCGACCTCGGCAGGGTCCGTGAACACAGGAATTCCGTAGCGGTCGTGGAACGCGACGATCGCACCCATGTGGTCGATGTGTGCGTGAGTGAGCAGCATGCCCTGCACATCTTCGGGACGGCGGCCGAGGGAGCGGATTGCGCCTTCGACGGCGCCGATGTCGCCGGGATAGCCGCCGTCGATCAGGGTCAAGGCGTCACCGTCTCGGAGAATCGCCACGTTGACGTCCGTCCCGGTGGCACGGAAGACGTTGGGCGCCACTTCGTCCATTCTCGTCACGACGCCCATTCTGCGGTATGGCCGATCGACCTGCCGATCTGGCCGGGCGTGGTGCCTGCACGGTCTCGCCGCGGCAACATCGGGAGTCGCGCAACATGATCCAGGCTTCCTCCGTCATGGCGGGATGGTTACATGATGTGAGGAAGCTGCGGAGCTCCGCGACGCCTCGACTTCCGGCGATCGGATCGAGGCAGCCGTCGATGTCATCGACGGCCCAGTGAAGGCGAGGCCCTCGGGTGGGCGCACTGTCACGCACCACCCGAGGTCACCGCTGTGACGTTGGCTCGTAGCGGGATTGTCCTGCGGGACAACCTTCGACGTCGACCCTCGGTCTGTTCCGACACGGGCGACTCCGAGAATGCAGTCAGTCGATGACGGCGGTTGCCTCCACCTCGACGAGCACGTCCGGCTCGAACAGATAGTCCACGCCGATCAGCGATGCCGGCGGTAGCGGCAGCGGGAGACCGATGTCCTCGGCGACCCGTTCGACACTGGTCATGAACTCGCTGATCTTCTCGGGATGCCAGTGCGTGACGTAGAAGGTCAGGCGGAGGACATCGTTGAACGTCGCGCCCGCCCCGGCCAGCCCGGTAGCGGTGTTGCGCAGTGCCTGGGCGACCTGCCCCGGGAGATCGCCTGGAGCCACTGGGGTTCCATCGGCGAGCCGCGCGATCTGGCCGGCCACGTGGACGTGTCGGGTTCCGGAGCCGACGGCGACGTGATGATACGGAGTGGGATGCGTCATGCCCTCGGGCGTGAGGTACTGAACGGTCATGAGAGATCTCCTCGAATTACGAGCTGGATGGGTATAACTTTGATACCTGGTATACGGAGGTCACTTCAACGAGACTAGGTAGCGTGCGCGATACTTCCCCGGCCGTTCGCGGCGAACTCACGATCACCCCGCCTCATCGAGAGCTGCTCGATCAGATCCTCGACAAGTGGTCGTTGGCGGTGCTCAACGAACTGTGCGAGAGGCCGAGCCGTTTCAACGAGCTGCGTCGCGCGATCCCCGCGGTGACACAAAAATCGCTGACCGCCACGCTGCGTCGTCTCGAACGCAACGGCATCATCCAGCGCGAGTTGCTCAGTTCCCGCCCGATCGCCGTCGAATACCGGATCACCCCGCTCGGCAAGACCCTTCGTCACCCGGTCGACGTCCTCCTCGGGTGGGCCGAAACGTACTTGCCGGACATCGACAACGCCCGCGAACGCTTCGATGCCGAGTCGGAACTCGCCTGACGTTCTCGGCGCCGAACAGGTTGGTGAGGGGGAGCAGCAGGGCCGACAACTACACGACTCCTGGGCGCGCCGGGCTGAAGTGCCGGCCACCCAGGAAGCGATTCACTTGTCGAAGAGGAAGTTCCACAGACGCGGATCGGCAGGGTCCCGCCGGCCTGCGATGATGGCGAGGAACTGGTCGAAGTCGTCCGCTAGCGGCACCGATTCCTCGAACTCCGGCTCCTCGCCGAAGACCATCCTTCCGACACCCTCACCGGACGTCACGACTGCGACATACGAATAACCGTCCTTCACCGACACCAGAACCGGAAGGTGGCGGTCCCAGAAACGAACGACGGCCGAGACCTGTTCGTCGGTCACCGCGGCGTCCAAACTCATGATCTCGAACTCGTTCCACGCAAAAGCGTCTTCGCCGACGGCCGAGTAGTCACCTGCGGACAGAAACCACACTGTCTCATCCGCGTTCGACAGGCGCCCGAAGGCAGACGACCACGCCGAGAACTGCGGCGGTACCACCTCGTAACGAGAACCCGGAAACACCACCTGCCGGTCACCTGCAGGCTCCCACGCCCATCCAACAGCACGCAGGGTCGTGATCCCGCTCGAAATCAGATCCGTCACTTCAAAGCCTATTTCCCCAGACCATTCGAGGCGCCGACAGGTTCCGCTACATGGCTGCGACGTGCTGTTCGAGCAGATCGAGATTCTCGCCGTGATCATTGCCGACCTTGGCCAGCAGGCCGGTGGCCAGGAGCAGCCAGGACAGCAGTTGCGCACCCGGTTTACCGGCGAGTGCCGGGCGGAAGTGGATGGTCTCGGTCACGATGTGGCCGCCGTCCGCGGGCTCCATGGTGAGCACGACGCTCTGCCGGATCCCCCGCTGCTTGCCGGAGAACTCGAACACTTCGTTCGGCACGTGCCGGGTGATGGTCCATCGGACGACGTCGAAGTCGCATTCCTCGCCGTGCTTGCTGTCCCAGCCGTGCCCCGCGGCCATCGCAAAGTCGGGCCCGAGCACGGTCTCCGTCTTGTGCTCCTCGTACAGTCCCGTCTCCACCGGGTGGGTGAATGCGTGCCAGATGACGTCCGGGTCACCGTCCAGTCGTCGCCAGTTGGTGAAGGATGCATAGCCCATGACTGCCCCCAGATGATGTGGCCCGGCCGCGATCGCAGGGCGAAGGTTGCTGCAGGAAAGCAGAGTAGCGCCGACGGGTGGGGCGTCATGGGTGGAGGTCGCAGTCGTGAGTGCGTGAGGGTGGCTGTTCATCACCCCTCGGGGGACTATTCGCAGGCAGGGCACCCGACGGACGCTGGAGAGGCCTCGGAAACCGGCCACTCGTCGAGAGAGGTCCCCCGATCGAAAGGACCCCGCCCGCTATGCCCCGTATCCCCGGTACCGCCATCCCCGATGTTCACGAACACGGGCCGCCCGCCGCAGCCCTGCCCGCCGTCGAATCCGTCCGGAAGACGGTCCGTCACCATTGGACCCTGGCCCGGATCGGCATGTACCTGCTGCTCGCGTCCCTGCCGCTGCTCGGGATCTCGGCGCAGGTGTTCGGCGTCGCGCCGATGAGTGCCACCGGCGCGCTGGTGGTCATTCCGCTCGCGGCCGTCCTCGTCGTGTTGTGCGTGATCGCTCCGCACCCGATCGATCGCATCGTCGGCCACGGCCTCGGCTGGGGAATGTTCGCGTGTCTGGTCTATGACGTCTTCCGCCTCGACACCGTCTATCTGCTCGGTCTCTGGGACGACTTCATTCCGAAAATGGGCACCTGGCTCCACTCGGGAACCGACACCCAGACCGGCGCGATCGTCGGTTACCTGTGGCGTTACTTCGGCGACGGCGGAGGAATCGGAATCGCCTTCTTCCTCATCGCCCTCGCGCTAGGCCTCCACCACCGGTCCCGCCGCACCGTCCTCCTCGCGTTCGTCACCGGCGCGGTGGTCCCCGTATGGGCTGGGCTCATTGCAACGGTTGCCCTGTCGTCGCGCGGTGAGCATGACATGTTTCCGCTGACGCCGACGACGATCACGCTCTCGCTGATCGGGCACCTGATCTTCGGCCTCGTGCTCGGACTCGGCTTCCTGCGGGCGCGGGGCCGCCTCGGCCGGCACTGGCCGTGGCCGCCGCTGCTGGCGGTACAGTCCCCGGCCGGTGTGGGACGGCCGCGCATCGAGGCACTGGAGCGCGCGTGTGCTGAATGCGGCGCGCCTGCTGATGCGACCGAACGGTAGCGCTCCCGTAGGCGGCAGCCAGAGTGTGCCCGCGGGATGGTTAGCCGAAGGTGCGGGGCGGGGAGTGAGACGACGGTCTGGACCGCAACGACCCCGCCGTGGTGGCAGCATTGGAGCCAGTAGGGCTGGAATTGCACCGCGCCGATCCGAATCTTCGCCCTCAAAGGGCACAGCAGACATTGTGCGAGCCGAAACCGCTGCGAGGTCTGGATCCGTCCGAAGGAGCGTCCGGAAGATGAGAACCATGCGGTCTGTCGTCGCCGACACGGTAGGTGAGCCGTCCGAGGTTCTGCACCTGCAGACCCGCCCGGTCCCGGCCAGGTCCGGATCCGGGTGCTCGCCGTACCCGTCCATGCCAGCGATCTGCACACCATCCGCGGCCGATACGGATTCATCCCGGAGTTCCCCACCGTGCCCGGAATCGAATCCGTCGGCGTGATCGACGAACTCGGTAGCGGCACAGACGGTCTGACCGTCGGGCAACGCGTCATCACGATCGGGGTCAAGGGCACGTGGCAGGAGTATGTCGTCGCCGACGCCGGGCGGGTCTTGCCGGTTCCCGCCGGCATGAGCGATTCCACGGCCGCCCAGATTCTCGCCAATCCGCTCACCGCCGTGATCTTGACCGGTGACGAGCTCGGCGGCGATGCGTCTCGTTCCGAGCCGACGGCGGCAGATGGCGGCGAGGCGTCGCGGATCGGCATCAAGCCCCGGCTAGTCTCGGGGCATGCTGGCCACCGCGATCATCGTCATCACGTTTGCCCTGGTCTTCTACTCCGTCGGCGTGTGGTCGGAACGCATCCAGAAGACCCTGAAGTGGTGGCATGCCGGCGCCTTCGCGCTCGGCCTGGTCTGCGACGCCACCGGTACCTTCCTGATGAGCCGAATCTCCGACGAGTCATCGGAAACCGGAACATCCACCTTCGACAAGATCATGATCGTCACCGGAGCCGTGGCAATCGTGCTCATGGCCGTTCACCTGGTGTGGGCCGTCATTGTCCTGATCCGCGATCGTCCCTCCGAGAAGGCGAAGTTCCACCAGTTCAGCCTGGTCGTGTGGACGATCTGGCTGGTGCCCTACTTCACGGGGGCCATCGGCGCCATGACCGGCTAGCGCGGCCCGGGCCTGGCCTGCCGACGGCGGAATGTCGGCGCTGTCTGGTTCGATGTCGCCAGAATCGGATACAGGAGGGTGTGGACAGTATGGGGACCTGGGGCAGCGGCAACTTCGACGACGACACCGCCGCCGATCATCTCTCCGACATGACCGGCCGGCTCGTCGACGAGGTGACCAAGGCGATGTCCGGCGACCCGGTCGAGATCGAGCCGGATGAGTACTGGGGTGTCGCGGTGCCGTGCAACCTGGAGTTGCTCCACCTCATCGCGCAGCAGCACTACGTCGGGGTCACCCTGCCCGACCCGGGAACCATCGTCGGCTGGAGAGACCGGTTCCTGGCCGTCTGGGACGGGGCAATCGACGGGCTGGAGCCTGCGCCGGACTACAAGGAGCGGCGACGTGAGGTCCTCGTGCGGACCTTCGACCAACTGGCCGAGGTGGCGGCGGAGCGCGAGGGATGATGGGCCGGGCTGGCGCGCAAGCGGACTGGCGCAGCTGACTGGTCGGCAGACACACGTATCGAGCACCACTGCTCATACGGATCCGGATCCGGTCACGCCCCTTCGGCAGCCGGGTGTCACCGTCGCGCATCTCCATCAGTGCTGTTGATTGATCGTTATCATTTTTGGGTGACTAATCATCTCGATCCTGGTTTGCGGGATGCTGACGGACAGTTGGCTCCCCAGTCCCTGGTGATTGCGCATGACGACTACCACGCGGCGTTCGTCGGGACGGCAGTCGACGGCCGCCAGTTCTTTGTCACGACTCCGTTCGCGTGGGCTAGTGGCGACGCGTCCGGGGCGGAGTTCGCAGCCAGGTACCTGTTCGATGTGGGCGGCGCGCTTGTGGATTCGACGATTGTTCCACTGGGAACCCGACCCGGGGATGGTTCGCTTCCCGGTAACGTCGCGCACTTCGACGAGCAGGAGAATGCCGCCGAGCGCCTGCTTTCGGAGATTCAACCAGTCTCGTTCTGCGACATTACCGTCGCCCCGTTCTCCGTGACGGCGCACGGGCACGAGTTCGGGTTGATCCTTCACGGGCCGGATTCGGAGGACGACCATGAGTGGTACTGGAATGTCACGGTCGAACCGGGCGACTATATGGCCTTCTACGCCCCGTGGGACGACGGAGACTATGACACCTAGGGCGTGTCTCCCGAATACGCGTAGTCGGTGCGCGACACCGTTCAGTGTGTCGCGCACCGAGTATCTGACCGATGAGCAGTGGTCGTTGATCGAACCGTCGCTTCCCTCGTCCGACGGATGTCGGGGCCGCTCGTTCCGGGACAATCGTCGGGTTGTCGAGGGCAGCGTCTACCGCTATCGGGCGGGGATCGCGTAGCGGGACGTGCCGACGGATTTTGTTCCGTGGCAGACGATCTGGAAGCGTCACCGCCGCTATGCCGGCGACGGGACCTGGGACACGATCTTGAATGCGCTACTCGCACACGCCGATGCGAATGGGAGCGATCTGTCGAATTACACGAACCTTTTCGCCGAGCCGGCCGACCATGCGCTCGGACGTTCGCGCGGTGGGCTCGGCACGGAGATCCACCAGCTCGCCGACGGCCACGGCCGACCTCTTGTCCTACTGATCGGGCCAGGTCAGGCCTGCGCCACGCCAAATGTTCCCGATCATGATGAACGCGTTGTCGGTGCCCCGGATCGGGTCTGGTCGAGCCCGAGTGCTGTCACTGGAACTGATCCAGATTTGTGTGATCTGGAGGCCTCGTAAAGTGTGATTACCAGCTGGTCAACCTATCCAATCCGTATGCAGCCCAGCACGCTCCGCCATTCGTGAACACCCTTCCATCACGCTTTTCACCGCACCATCATCGAAACCGGCACCACCTCATACCGACTCAGTCACACGCGAACGCAGGGCTGACCCCCGCGAGTCAGGTCAGCGAACGTGCGAACTTGTCGACACGTTCGGCTACTTCGTCACACCAATGCGGTTCGAACTGCCCATGCGGCATGCCAGGGACAACATCAGCGGTGACGCCGAACCTCCTGGCAGTTCTTCGTGCTTCCTTGACCGTGAAGATCGCATCATTCTCACCGGCAATGACCGTCATCGGGATGGCGGGGATGTTCTTGCGTCGAGGAGGCAGTGCGAAGGTCATGTCGACGACGGCACGATACGAATCGTCTTGAACATGGCTGTGAATTTCGAGCACTCGCTCTTCGGTCGTTTCGGACCCGAGAACCCATTCACGAAAGTAATCCGGCCTTTCCAGGATCGGCATCAGGCTCAGCGTGAGATGACAGCGAAGCCACACCAGTGGATGGCGGCGAATCAAACGTATTGTGAACCCGCGAACCCCCGCCGCCGGCACCGGCGTGAGTAACACGGCGGCCGCAGCGGGGTGTCCCTTCGTCAAATACCGTTGAAGGACAAACCCGCCCATCGAGTGGCCGACAATCAGCGGCGGCGTGGGCAGAGAATCCGCGACCGAGCGGACATCGTCAACAAAGTTCTTGATGCTCGCCCAGCGGAGTTTGTCCCTGCCCTCACTCTTGCCGTGACCGCGCAGGCTCAGTGCATACACTTCCCAGCCGAGCTCGGTCAGCTTGTCGATGAACCCGTAATCCCAGCACCAAGCACCAACCCAAGCGCCGTGCACCAGCAGAATCGGCGGGCCGTTCGGAGTTCCGGCTGGTTTGCGATGAATCAGTTCGAGTTTCGGCACGATCTACCCTCCGTAACAGCAGCTTTCAACAAAAGCTGATCTGCAGAGTGCGACTTCGTCGAACACGGCGAATGTGTTCCTTTTGACGGACCGCTCACCGCTGGGTCCCCAGATCGCATCACCACTCAACCACACGTCGGTGGTCTCGAATCAGAGCGTCATGTGGTCCTGAATGGGGTTGGCGCATGGTCCCCCCGGCCCCACGCGACGCCCTAGACCCTGCCAGCTCCGCCACGGCACTCGTACACCGCTGCCACTGAGTTGCCGCGTACACCCAGCGACTCCAATTAGCCACCATACCCCTCACAGCAGTCTCCATGAAGACCCCTGAACGGGGCCAATCTCCGCGTGAGGGAATCGTTCGCGGTGTCGATTGGTGAACCCAAACGGGCATTCTGGGTGAACACCCTATGGGTGGGTGAGCGCGTGAGCGCGAGAGAGAGGACCGTGCGAGAGATCGATGGACCGAACCGGGCGAACCACCTGTGAGAGCACCACCGATGGATAGAGGGACTCGACCTGGATGGAGAGGTGTTCACCAATGGCGCCGGCCCTGGACGGCAGACTTTGTGGCTAGACCGACCGATCGGTAGTCACACTTAACGAGGGCCCCTGATCACACAAATCTGGATGAGTTCCAGAGTGCAGGCCACTTGTCTTGTCACCACTGAATGCCGCAGTCCCCGAAAATACTTCGCGCAGGCGGCTCGGATCGGATGGCGTAAGGCAATGTCGAGGGCGTGGCGGCCCCGCTGGTCTCGGGTCGCCACATCGCCAACAGCGAAAGGATTGGCAAGGTGCACACGATCAGTGGGGTGTCGATGGGGACCAGAAGGTCGCCACTACGTGCACAGTGACGTCAGGGGACGACCACGTCCGTCGAGACCGGAATGCTCGGGTGGTCGGTCCGCATGGTGAGCCGAACACGTCCCGGGCCCGTACCCACATGCACGTATACCGGCCAGGCGCTCGTGTTGCTCGCAGGGATGTATCGACTCACTGTGCCGGTTTGACCGGTATCGAGGTTCTGCCAATCGATGATCGCAGTTGCGTTGCAGGCCAGGACAGTCGACCCCCACTCGCCCAAAGGTGAGAGGCCCTGCGTAACTCGCAGTTCGACGGAATGGACCGCCCCTGGAGCGCTGGAGTACTCCGACAGTGGTCCGTCGAACGCATTCCCGGAGGCGACCAGCATCCCTGGACAGATGCCGTCTCCCAGTGTCCACACCGGGGCCATCCCGACGTCTGTCATAGCGCACGTTCGTGGTCCCACATTCGACCACCCGAGCTGGCAAGGATCAGCGGCGCTGGCCACACCCGGCGCCGCAACGAACATGGCAGCGCCCATGAGCCCGGCAGCCGCGGCTGAAGTAGATCGATGTGAAATGTTCATGCTCCAAGCATCGCACGGTGTGCCGTGTTCAGTACGTATTGTGTGGATCCTGCTGTGCAGGAACCGTTCCGGCTTCTCTCGATAGGCGGAGGCTCGGCGAACTCGCGCGCCGCCGCCCGCTCCAACGACAACCGAAACATGCAGCGGATCGCCGATGCGGTGAACAGCACCAGCATCTGCTCGAGGAGTCCATCCGTGCGGGCTTCGACGACGGTTTGCCCGCTGAGGCAGATTGATTCGCTATGTGCTCGGTCGGTGACCACACTTTTCGGAGGCCCCTGACCACACGACGCCTGTCGACCCGATATGGCGTCGGACCTCACGACTTCCCGGTAGAGGTGGCCGAAAGTGGGACGACACCTCGCAGATAGGCAGTGAGGATGGATTCCAGGGGGGTGGTTCCGCGGATGACCGTTCGCGTGAACACCAAGGAATCCGTGAGCGAGATCAGCTCCTCGATCCGTTCGTCGGAACTGGGAAGGCCCGCGCTGGTGAGGAGTGACGAGGTCACCTCTCGGGTAACCGCATGGACTTCGGACTGCGTAGTCAACTTCCCCTGAAGCAGGGGAACGTCATCGAGTTCGAGGATGAGTGCGTAGCGGGCTTTCATGTCGTCGCGGCGGTCCGAGAGTCTCTCGACGAGTGCGCCGATCACGTCTGCAAGCTCGGTGATGTTCAGCTGGTGTTCGCCCTGAGGCGTTGCGGCCAGGGCGTCTGCGGCGTGCTTGGCGTCAGCTATCGCGCGTTCGGCGAGCGTGTCGACTACAAGTTCGAGTAGCGCGAGCCTGGTTCTTGCATGATGGGAGGTCGACCCCTGCGGGATCCCGGCTTCCCGGTCGACGGCTCGGTGTGTGAGCGCCCGAAGTCCGTCGCGGGAAATGATGCGGATGGCGCTGTTTGCGACCAGTTCTCGGCGTTCATCGGCGCCGGTTGCTCGTGTAGACACAACCACATGCTACAGGTGTAGCGTACTGGTCAGAATGTGCTACACCTGTAGCGCAACCTCGCGGTGAGGGTTGCTGCGCAGGGGTGGGATTCGGTGGCCTGGGTTTGGTCACCGAGCGCGTGCCGGCCCTGTAGAGCGACGTGAAGAGATGGTCCGGACGAGGAGGGCGCTCAATGATGATCGATTTCGTTCCCGACGAGACCCTGTATCCGTTCGAGTCGCGATGGTTCGACTCGTCTGTCGGTCGGGTGCACTACATCGATGAGGGATCCGGACCGCCGATTCTGTTCTGTCACGGCTCACCGACGTGGAGTTTCCTATACCGCCACATCGTGAAGGGCCTGCGTGACCAGTATCGGTGCATCGCCGTGGATCATCTGGGCTTCGGACTGTCCGAAAGGCCGGAGAATTTCGACTACAGGATCGCTGAGCATGCGACGGTCCTGGGCGAACTGATCGACCATCTGCAACTGGACGGCTTCGTCGTGATGGGGCACGACTGGGGCGGCCCCATCGGGCTGAGCGCGGCAACCGCGCGGGCAGATCGAGTCAGAGGGGTCGTGCTGGGCAACACGGTGTTCTGGCCGATCGATCCACTGGTCAATAGGGCATTCAGCGTGATCATGAGCAGCCGCCCCATGCAACGTCGCATACTCGGGCAGAACCTGCTTGTGGAGCGATTCCTGCTCGGGGAGCTGGGCCGCACGCTCACCGAGGCAGAGGCCGACCACTACCGCATGGTGCAACCCACCGAGGAAGCGCGACGGGGGCTCACGTTCATGCCCAAGGAAATTCGCGCCGCACGCCCGTTATTGGACCAACTCGCCCAAGACGTACCCGCCCTGCTGGGACACAAGCCGACGCTGGCAGTGTGGGGGATGCGGGACATGATCTTCCGTCCGAAGGTGTGTATCCCGCGGATGCATGCCGCATTTGCCGATCTCGACGTCGTCGAGCTACCCCGTGCGCGGCACTTCATCCAGGAGCGCGAGCCAGACGAGATCATCTCGGCAATCGCCAATCGGTTCCCGTGAACAGCGCGGAGGGTGCGAATGCGTGCGCCCGGGTGGCTCATGATGGCTGGATGGCGGCTGGCTGAGGAAGAGAACCGTGAGATGGAGTGGAGTGGATGGATGGATGGAGAGGTGTTCACCTGTAGCTGGTCCTGTTGTGCCGTCGGTTCATTGCGTGAACTGACGGATCGGTAATCACGCTTGGGAGTGGCCGCTGATCACGCCGAATCTGGACTGGTTCCACGGTTGGCGGCGGTCGGGTAGGCGGGGCCGTCGCGACAGGTTGCAGCTTCGCACCTCTGCCGGTGAAAAGCCGAGCACTCGCAAGCGTCGTCGGATCAGATGCCCCCCCACGGCAGGTAGCGTCGCTGTCGTGGGGACAGATCAAGCGCGGTCGTGGTGGGACGAATACAACGACGATATTCTCCGCGCACGCGAAACCGGTTGGGGACGGTACTAGCCGCTGCTGTCCCGACAGATGTGCGAGTTACTCGCCGACGTCGACGCGGCATTCGCGACCACCGGTGCAGCCACTCCTGGATGGCCGCACCCGTACAAGGATGGCCACGCTCCTGACGCGGCAGCGTACGAGAAAGTCACCAACCCGGAGAAGTTCCTGATCGTGGTGGCCAGAGCGCGAGCGTGGACGAAGGTTCTCCTCGACCGCGGCTGGGCGCGAGAAGCATCGCAAATAGATTGGGCGCTCCGCCCCTTTGATACAGGCGGTGCCGACACCGTCCTCGAGCCCGCAGCCGACGGAGCAGTCCCCCTGGTTCTGACGACGCACACACCGGTGGACAACGACCACATCGTCACCGTCACCGTTGCAGCGGGAGACCCTGCAATGAGGTTGGCATCAATTCCCGATTGTGGATGCGACGCGTGCGATCGCGGGTCCGCTGAACTGCTCAGAGATATGGACCGATGGGTGCTGTCCATCGTCGATGGTTCCCTCGCCGTTCACCTCACAACCAACCGCTACTCGGTGCGCGCATCATTCGCCAATGAAGGTGGCACCGTTCAGAATGTCGCCGAACCCACATCGTTCACAGCAGCACCGTGGCCCCCGAACTGGGTGTCGCGCCCCGTCTGAAACCAGGTCGAAACTGCCGCTCGCAGGACCAGCGTTTCCATGATCGGTTGTGGCCCCAACGGATGGGTGGGCATCCAACCATCCAAAGGGGGGTCACCCTTTCATGCCCGTTGTGTTTCACCGACGGAGAGAGCGCGACAGTGGAAAGGTGTTCACCTATGGCGGTTTGTTCTGGGTTGCATGCGGATTGGATGGGTTGACCAGTCGGTAATCACACTTGACGAGGGCTTCTGATGACACAGATCTGGATGGGTGCCACTTGGTGCAGTAGCCGAGTGCCTGGCTCTGGGTTCAGTGTTCGCGGACAAGCTCGGGATGGCCCGTCTTCCACTTTGCTGACTCGCTCGTGCCGTGGGCACCTCAGCGGCGATGTGCTGCGTAGAAGCCGGACCAGCACGGCACTCACCTCTATCCGAGCGTGAGCATCGCCTCGGTGACCTCGCCGACCGCCGCATCGGGTATCGCGGTGGCGGCCTCTTCGAGGACGAGCAGCCGTGCCGTGGGGATCTCGCGCGCGATCGCCTGGCCGTTGCCGACGGGGAAGAACCGGTTGCGGCGGCCGTGGACGACGAGCGTGGGGACCTCGATCTCGGGCAGGCGCTCGCGCCAGCGGGGTTTGCAGCCGAGCCTGGAAAACACCATGCCCATCTGGTTGGCCATCTGGACCGGGGGTGCGGTGCCGGGCGTGCGGTCCCAGATGCGCCCTGCGATTGCTCGCGCGGCGACGGGGTCGTCGCCGAGGATCTCCGCGCCGGCGGCGGCGAACTCCGCGACCGCCTCGCGGTCGGTCCAATCGGGCATCGGGCGCGCGAACAGTCGGCTCATCGTCGCCTGGTCATGGTCGGGGAGGTCATCGTCGGGCGGGCCAGGGGCAACCGGGCGGGTGCCGACCAGGGTGAGCGCCGAGAAGGCGCCCGGATGGTCGAGCACGGCCACCTGGGCGACCATCCCGCCGACGCCGATTCCCGCGAGGTGTGCAGGCCCGCCGCCGAGCGCGTCAGCGATGGCCGCCGCGTCGGCGGCGAGGCCGCGCAGGGTGTAAGCGGGCGCCTCCGGATCCGTCGTCGTCGACTCGCCGCTATCGCGCAGGTCGTAGCGCACCACACGGCGTCCGCCGGCGGCGAGGCGCTCGCACAGCGCGTCTGGCCAGGAGAGCATCGTCGTTCCGCCCGCGAGCAGAACGAGTGGCGCGCCGTCGTCACCGAACGACTCGATGCCCAAGGCGATCCCTTTGGCGTTGATAGTGGTCATCGGATCACCTGAAGACGTTGTAGATCGGGTGCGTCGCGGTCGATGTCGAGCTGGAGGTCGCGGCCGAGGACGACGGCGCCCGAGCGGGTGGTCCCCTCGCGCAGGATCCGGCGGTCGTCGGGGTAGTCGGAAAGCGCCCACGTGTGCAGGGCCTCGCCGCCGGTGCCCAGACCGTAGTCCGGGCTGGGACCGGGCCCGGTGACGAAGCCGTCCAGAGAGACCGAGATGTCGGCAACAATTCGAGTCATGCCAAGGCAGACCCGATCCGCCGCCCAAACTCATCGCTGACGCATGAAATGGTATGGCGGATGCAACTCGATAGCACGACGCGTGAGGCGGCACGTCGGATGTACACCGGACGATCGCCCGCGACCATCTAAGAGGCGCATATGCACGGGTGAAAGCACATGGCTTCTTTGGTGTTCGGGGTGGCCCGGTGAACGTTGGTCACGTCCATGCGTCCACGTTGCGCCGCCGCTTGGAGAGATGGCCCCACGGTGGCCGCCGGTGTGAGTAGTGGATGGATGATGGAGCGAGCGAGCGTGAGAGAGAAGAAGATCGCCAGCTGGCTGGAGAGAGGTGGAAGAAGTGGAGGGGTGTTCACCAATGCCGGTTCATTCTGGCCTGCATGTGGATTGGATAGGTTGACCAGTCGGTAATCACACTTGAGGAGGGCTCCCGATCACACCAATCTGGATGAGTTCCAGGTTAGTGGCGTGCGGGTTGCCCCTAGGGGCGGTTCCACCGCGCAGTTGGGCGCTGAACGCATCCTGAAGTTGTGAACAGCGAGGGTGGCGGGGCCCGCCTACGTTCCGTCCTCCTGGCTAATCCCGAGTGCTCCGGTCGTCTAGAGCAGATTCTCCTGTTCCGTGTCTTGAAGACGCGCCTTGGTCGGGGCGACTGCTGATCTACGATTCGTGCATGCCTCGCGGTCCTGTCTTCGACCCGCTTGATCGAGAGCTCTTCGACACGCAACGGCAGCGCTTTGACTGGAGTCTGTTGCAGAACGGATCCGTGTACAGGTACGACACCCGATTCGGGCTCGACTGCGCTTCTCGGCGACTCGATGAACTCGGCTACCTGGTCCATCGGATCGATCTGCAGCACAGCATCACCGTCACCGACGTGCACACGGTGTTGGCCGGTGCACTGT
>NZ_JBFRDL010000014.1:0-124022 GCF_052113525.1 Rhodococcus sp. TAF43 | reverse complement strand
CAGTCTTCTTCGCCACGGTCTTCTTGGCGACGGTCTTGGCCGGAGCCTTGGCCGCAGTCTTCTTCGCCACGGTCTTGGCCGGAGCCTTGGCCGCAGTCTTCTTCGCCACGGTCTTGGCCGGAGCCTTGGCCGCAGTCTTCTTCGCCACGGTCTTCTTGGCTGCGGTCTTCTTGGCCGCGGTCTTCTTGGCCGCCTTCTTCACCGGCTCAGCAGCGCCACGCTTGACCGCCGGACCCGAAGCCGGAAGCTTCTGGCCACCGGCAATGAGCGCCTTGAACTGCGCACCCGGACGGAAAGCCGGAACCGAGGTCGGCTTGACCTTGACCGTCTCACCGGTGCGCGGGTTGCGTGCGACGCGGGCCGCACGGCGACGCTGCTCGAAAACTCCGAATCCGGTGATGGTGACGCTCTCACCGGAGTGCACGGCGCGCACGATGGTGTCGACGACATGCTCGACGGCCTCGGTGGCGGTACGCCTGTCCGAACCCAGTTTCTCGGTCAGAACATCGATGAGCTCTGCCTTGTTCATGGAAATTCCTCCGCAAACTAATGGTCCACCGTCGGACCGACTACGAACTACGGTAAACCCGAAATCGGCAAGAGTCTATGTGCCACGCCAATTCTCATCAAGCGCGGCCCCCCCATCTGTGGTAGACGAGGGGGCCGAACCAGTTATCCGATTGGGTCAATTGTCGTTCGCGACACGGGCCGGAAGCGTCTCAGGTTTCCAAGAAGGCCTTGACTTTTCGAACTCGGAAATCGCGTCTACCTGGCGCAATGTCAGCCCGATGTCGTCCAGGCCCTCCAGCAGACGCCACCGCGTGTAGTCATCAATCTCGAACGGCACCACCGTCGTTCCAGCGGTCACGGTCTTCTTCTCGAGGTCGACGACCAACTCGAGACCGGGCTGCTCGTCGAGCAGCTTCCACAGCAACTCGACGTCGCTCTGATCGACCTGCGCGGCCAACAGACCTGCCTTGCCGGCGTTGCCGCGGAAGATGTCGGCGAACCTCGACGCGATGACGACGCGGAAACCGTAGTCCGACAACGCCCACACGGCGTGCTCGCGTGACGAACCCGTGCCGAAGTCCGGTCCGGCGACCAGGACACTGCCCTTGTCGTAGGGCGCGGTGTTGAGAATGAAGTCCGGATCGGTGCGCCAGGCCGCGAAGAGCCCGTCCTCGAATCCGCTGCGGGTCACACGCTTCAGGTACACCGCGGGGATGATCTGATCGGTGTCCACGTTGGACCGGCGCAGCGGAACACCGATTCCCTTATGGGTGGTAAAGGCTTCCATCGTTTTTCTCCTAGTTCCCTTGCGCCCTATGCCAGATCTGCCGGTGCCGCCAGCGTGCCGCGCACGGCCGTGGCTGCGGCGACGGCCGGAGAGACGAGGTGCGTACGCCCGCCCTTGCCTTGGCGGCCTTCGAAATTGCGGTTGGACGTCGACGCGGAACGCTCACCGGGGGCGAGCTGATCCGGATTCATACCCAGGCACATCGAACATCCGGCCTGACGCCACTCGGCTCCCGCAGTGGTGAAGATCTCGCCCAGGCCTTCCTCTTCGGCCTGTGCGCGAACGCGCATCGAACCCGGGACGATCAGCATCCGGACGCCTTCGGCGACCCGACGGCCCTTCAGGACGTCCGCAACGGCACGCAGATCCTCGATGCGCCCGTTGGTGCACGAGCCGACGAAGACGGTGTCCACGGACACATCCCGCAGCGGCGTTCCGGCCTCCAAGCCCATGTACGCCAGCGCCTTCTCGGCTGCGTTCCGCGCGCTCTCGTCGGCGATCTCTGCCGGATTCGGGACCGAATCTCCCAGCGGAGCGCCCTGTCCGGGGTTGGTGCCCCACGTGACGAACGGGGTCAACGAGGCCGCGTCGATGCGCACCTCGGCGTCGAAGACGGCGTCGTCGTCGGTCTTCAACTGTTCCCAGGCCGCCACTGCGGCGTCCCAGTCGGAACCCTGCGGCGCGTGCGGGCGACCCTTGATGTACTCGTAGGTGATCTCGTCCGGTGCGATCATCCCCGCGCGAGCGCCGGCCTCGATCGACATGTTGCAGATCGTCATCCGGGCGTCCATCGACAGCTTGCGGATGGCCTCGCCGCGGTATTCGAGGACATACCCCTGTCCCCCACCGGTACCGATCTTCGCGATCACCGCGAGGATGAGGTCCTTGCTCGTGACACCGGACGGCAACTCACCGTCGACCGTGATCGCCATCGTCTTGAACGGCCGCAGCGAGAGCGTCTGCGTCGCCATGACGTGTTCGACCTCACTCGTACCGATTCCCATTGCGAGAGCACCGAAAGCGCCGTGCGTCGAGGTGTGGCTGTCACCACACACGACGGTCGTACCGGGCTGGGTCAGGCCCAGCTGCGGGCCCACCACGTGCACGATGCCCTGATCGAGATCGCCCATCGGGTGCAGACGCACGCCGAACTCCTCGCAGTTCCTCCGGAGGGTGTCGACCTGCGTGCGGGAAACCGGGTCCGCGATGGGCTTGTCGATGTCGATCGTCGGGACGTTGTGGTCCTCGGTGGCGATCGTCAGATCCGGTCGACGCAGCTTGCGGCCCGCGAGCCGGAGCCCGTCGAATGCCTGCGGGCTGGTGACCTCGTGAACGAGATGCAGGTCGATATAGATGAGGTCCGGCTGCCGCGCCGAACCCTCGCCTTCGCCGCGCACGACAACGTGCTCGTCCCACACCTTCTCGGCCAGAGTGCGTCCTCTGTTCGCCATCTTCTCCACCTCTGTATCCGGATGTCGCGCCGCCGGGCTTCAGGGCCGGCCCGTGTCGCGTGATGTGCCGAACCGTCCCTCGCGAAATCAGCTATGATCCCAATATGCGAGAACGGAGTATCGACCTATGAGACAGCATAGCGGCATTGGAGTGCTCGACAAAGCAATGGGCGTCCTGCATGCAGTGGCCGAACAACCTTGCAGCCTCACCGAACTGTGCAACCGCACAGGACTCCCCCGCGCTACCGCCCACCGTCTCGCCGTCGGGCTGGAAGTGCATCGCCTCCTCACTCGCGACGCGGACGGACTGTGGTGCACGGGCCCCGGTCTGGGCGAGCTCGCCGCGAGCGCCAGCGACACCCTCGTCGATGCCGCCACCCTGGTCCTGCCACGGCTGCGCGAGATCACGGGCGAGAGCGTTCAGTTGTATCGGCGGGAAGGCACGCACCGGGTGTGCATCGCCTCGATGGAACCGCCCACCGGCCTGCGCGACACCGTCCTCGTGGGTGCACGCCTGCCGATGACGGCAGGCTCGGGCGCCAAGGTCCTTCTCGCATGGGCGGACCCCCAGACGCAGCGGGCGATCCTGCCCGACGCCTCGTTCGGCGAACGTGTCCTCGTCGAGGTGCGCCGCCGCGGTTGGGCACAGAGCGCGGCAGAACGAGAGCCGGGCGTCGCGAGCGTCGCCGCGCCGGTCCGGGATGCCGCAGGGAACGTCGTCGCCGCAATCTCGGTGTCCGGGCCGATCGACCGGATGGGTCGCCGCCCGGGCGCACGCTGGGCCGCCGATCTCCTGGCGGCGGCGGACGCCTTGCACAAGCGCCTCTGAATTCCATGACGCACCCCACTCGGCGGTCCGCGTAGTGATTCGTGGCACAGTTCTCGCCAGAACGAATTCCAGCCGAGTGGAGGAACTGCAGTGGGAACCAACCAGCGCGGTCAGATCACGATGACGGATGCCGAGATCACCGAGTTCGTCGAGCGGAGCCGGGTGTCGACCATGGCGACGGTCGGACCGAACGGCATGCCGCATCTCGTGGCCATGTGGTACGCGGTGATCGACGGTGAATTGTGGTTCGAGACCAAGGCCAAGTCGCAGAAGGCCGTCAATCTTCGCCGCGACGGCCGGCTCACCATGATGATCGAGGACGGCGACACGTACGACACCCTGCGCGGAGTCTCGATCGAGGGTCGCGGCGAGATCATCGACGATCCGGAGGCGCTGTTCAAGGTCGGCATCAGCATCTGGGAGCGCTACACGGGCCCCTACTCCGAGGACGTCAAGCCGGCCGTCGAGATGATGCTGCACAAGCGCGTCGCCGTCCGAGTGGTCCCGGAGCGGGTCCGGTCGTGGGATCACCGCAAGCTCGGTCTGCCCGCGATGCCCGTCGGCGGATCCACCGCCGCGTATCTGTAGTCGCAGGGAAAACCACGCGACGTCTCCCCCTCCTCGGCGGTAGATTCCGACAGACGAGTCACCACCGAGGCAGGGAGGAGGACGACGTGAGCGAGCCCCGCAACGACGCGATCAAGCGCAAGTTCCGCGAAGCACTCGAGCGCAAGAATCATCAGCAATCGAATTCCGCAGCACATCTGGACGGTCAGTCGAAGGTCCACGACGCGCACGGCAGCGCCGAGCACAAGCGCGAGTTCCGCCGGAAGAGCGGCTAGGACCTCTGGAGAGCGTCAGACGAACCTCAGAAGCCCTGAGAGAACCTGAGAGAACCTCAGCGAACGAAAAAGACCCTCCGATCAATGATCGGAGGGTCTTGCTTTGTAGCCCCGACGGGATTCGAACCCGCGCTACCGCCTTGAGAGGGCGGCGTCCTAGGCCGCTAGACGACGGGGCCAGGAACTTCGTTCTTTACATGCTGTACACCAGGATAAATGCTCTCACCGAAAGAGAATTCCCTGATCCAGGATCGGAGAGTGCTTCCCTTGGTAGCCCCGACGGGATTCGAACCCGCGCTACCGCCTTGAGAGGGCGGCGTCCTAGGCCGCTAGACGACGGGGCCAGAACATTTTCAAGGTGTGTCGCCGCATGCGTGCGACACGATGGAACGCTTCCAATTTCAATCCGACCCTTTCGGATCCGATCTGCGATGGAAGCTCGGCCAGCTGAACTAACCGGAGTTCGGAGTGAAATTCACTCGAACTCTCCGCTGGGGTACCAGGACTCGAACCTAGAATGGCGGTACCAGAAACCGCTGTGTTGCCAATTACACCATACCCCAATGCTCTTCCGGGCTTGCCTGACCTCGCGGCCGGGGGCTTGCCTTTCGAACGAGGAGAACAATATCAAAGCCCCCCACTGTTTCTCCAAATCGGCTGGTCAGAGGGCTGAAATAGCCCTCCGACCGTCGACGGGGAGGCTAGCTGCCGACCTGAGCGCGGGCGGAACGCAGACGAGCGAGCGTCGCCTCCCGACCGAGCAGTTCCATCGACTCGTACAGCGGCGGGCTGATGTGCGAACCCGTGACCGCGACGCGCACCGGTGCGAACGCCTTACGCGGCTTCAATTCCAACTTCTCGATCAGCGCGGCTTTGAGCGATTCCTCGATATCCGCGGTCGCCCATTCCGGCAGGGAGTCCAGCGCCTCGATCGTGGCATCCAGGACGGGCGCCGCGTCCGCACCGAGGTTCTTGGCCGCGGCAGCGGGGTCGATCGCGAAGTCCGCGTCGGACACCAGCAGGAACTTCAGCAGGTCCCACGCGTCCGACAGGACGACGATGCGCGTCTGGACCAGGTCGGCTGCAACAGCGAACTGATCGTCGGTCAGCGCGTCGACGGGATGCCCGTGCGTCGTGAGGAACTGGCGCAGCCGCGCAGCGAAGTCCGCCGGTTCGAGCAGTCGGATGTGCTCGGCGTTGATCGCGTCGGCCTTCTTCTGGTCGAAGCGCGCGGGATTCGAGTTCACCTTGGAGATGTCGAATGCGGCGACCATCTCGTCGAGCGAGAAGACGTCGTGGTCGTCGGCGATGCTCCACCCCAGCAGCGCGAGGTAGTTGAGCAAGCCCTCCGGAATGAACCCACGGTCCCGGTGGATGAACAGGTTCGACTCGGGGTCACGCTTGGAGAGCTTCTTGTTGCCCTGCCCCATGACGAACGGGAGGTGTCCGAACTCCGGGGTGAAGTCGGCGACACCGACGCGCTGGAGCGCCTCGTAGAGGGCCAACTGGCGCGGCGTGGACGACAGCAGGTCCTCTCCACGCAGCACGTGGGTGATCTTCATCAACGCGTCGTCGACCGGGTTCACCAGCGTGTAGAGCGGGATGCCGTTGCCGCGCGTGAGCGCGAAGTCCGGCACCGTGCCGGCCTTGAACGTGGTCTCGCCGCGCACGAGGTCGTTCCACATCAGGTCGTGGTCGGGCATGCGCAGGCGGACGACGGGCTTACGTCCTTCGTCCAGGTACGCCTGGCGCTGCTCGGGAGTGAGGTCCCGATCGAAGTTGTCGTAGCCCAGCTTGGGATCGCGTCCGGCCGCCTTGTGCCGCGCCTCGACCTCCTCGGGGGTCGAGAACGACTCGTAGGCCTCGCCCGCGTCGAGCAGCTTCCGCACGACGTCGAGGTGCAGGTCGCGCCGCTGCGACTGCCGGTACGGCTCGTACGGGCCGCCGACCTCGGGCCCCTCGTCCCACGACAGACCGAGCCAGCGCAGGGCATCGAGGATCGCCTGGTACGACTCCTCCGTGTCGCGGGCGGCATCGGTGTCCTCGATGCGGAACACGAACTTGCCACCGTGGTGCCGCGCGAAGGCCCAGTTGAACAGGGCAGTTCGGACGAGCCCGACGTGCKGGGTGCCGGTGGGTGACGGACAGAAACGGACGCGTACTTCGCTGGTGGTCATGGCTCACTTCGATACACGCTGCTAGGCGCTGGGAAAGGACCCCTACAGGCTAGTACCGCGCCGGTTCCGTGCACACCCGGAAGGCGATCCGATCAGCGCTTGGCGGCAACCGGATTGGTCAGTGTGCCGATCCCCTCGACGGTGACACTCACTGTCTGGCCGTCGACGATCGGCCCGACGCCCTCGGGCGTGCCGGTGAGAATCACGTCGCCCGGCAGGAGTGTCATGACACCGGAGATCCACTCGATGACCTTCGGGATGTCGTGGAGCAGCAGCGAAGTGCGGCTGCGCTGCTTGATCTCGCCGTCGACCTCAGTCCTGACCTCGACGTCCGAAACGTCGAGGTTCGTCTCGATCCACGGTCCCAGCGGGCAGAACGTGTCGTACCCCTTGGCCCGCGTCCACTGGCCGTCGTGGCGCTGCTGATCGCGCGCCGTGACGTCGTTCGCGACGGTGTAGCCGAGGACCACGTCGAGGGCCTTCGCCGCGGGTACGTCCTTGCACGGACGGCCGATGACGACCGCGAGTTCGCCCTCGTAGTGGACCTCGTTCGACGACGGCGGCAACAGGATCGGCGCACCCGGCCCGACGATCGACGTGTTGGGCTTGATGAAGATGACCGGATCCTCCGGCGCCTCGCCGCCCATCTCCGCAGCATGCGCCGCATAGTTCTTGCCGATGCAGATCACCTTGCTCGCCAGGATCGGCGCCAGCAGGCGAACGTCGGCCAGCGGCCAGCTGCGACCGGTGAAAGTCGGTGTGCCGAAAGGATGTTCGGCGATCTCCTTCGCGGTCTGCGCGTCGCCCTCCCCTTCGATCGACACGAAGGCAACTCCATCGGGACTGGCAATTCGACCAAGGCGCATGTGCCCGAGTCTATCCACCCATCGGACGCGATCGCGGGACACCCGGCACCGGCGGCCCCCGAAGAGGGCTACACTCCGAACAGTATCCACACTATAAGACTCTCATTTCACATACTGGGATGGCAACGTGAACCAGGCAGCACAGCAGGAAACGCAGGCGAGCACGCTGCACCGCTGGTCGATGCTGGCGCTCGGCGTACTCGCGCAGGCAGCAGGAGCCATGTTCGCCAACGCGCCCGCTTTCCTGATCCCGACCCTGCAGAGCGACTATGGCGTGAGCCTCAGTCGCGCCGGACTGATCGCCGCGGCCCCGACGCTGGGCTTCCTCGTGAGCCTCATGGCCTGGGGTGCCGTGGTCGACCGCATCGGCGAACGGCGCGTGCTGGTGATCGGTCTGTCCGTCACCGCGCTCGCGAGCGCCGGCGCGGCACTGAGCCCATCGTTCGCACTGCTGGGCGTATTCCTCGTGCTGGGCGGCATGGCCGCGTCGAGCGCCAACGCCGCGAGTGGACGCRTCGTCGTCGGATGGTTTCCGCCCGAGCGCCGAGGCCTGGCGATGGGCATCCGGCAGATGGCGCTGCCGCTCGGCGTCGCTTTCGCGGCACTGACCGTCCCGCAGATCGCCGAATCACACGGTGTGGGTTGGGCGTTGGCACTTCCGACCGCCGTGACCATCATCGCGGCGGCAGCGTGCCTGCTGATCGTCGACCCGCCCCGACCGACGCGCGCAGCCGCGAAGGAGAGCGGGCTGCTCGACAACCCGTACCGCGGCCGCGGAATGCTCTGGCGGATCCACGGCGTCTCGGTGCTGCTGGTGGTCCCGCAATACCTGGTGTGGACGTTCATGCTGGTGTGGCTGATGACGGATCGGAACTGGTCCGCCGCGTCCGCCGGCATCCTCATCACCTTCACGCAACTCCTCGGCGCGGCCGGTCGGATCGGCGCAGGCTTCTGGTCCGACCGGGTCCGCAGCCGAATGGGCCCCATGCGGTGGGTTGCGGTGGCCGCCGCCGTCTCGATGCTCGCGGTCGCGCTCACCGACTGGCTGGACTCCCCCGCGGCGGTTGCGCTCATGGTGATCGCGTCCGTGATCACCACCGCCGACAACGGGTTGGCCTTCACGGCGGTCGCGGAGATCGCGGGGCCGTACTGGAGCGGTCGTGCACTGGGCGCCCAGAACACCACCCAGTATGTGGCCGCGACACTGGTCCCCCCGATCTTCGGCGGGTTGATCGGCTTCGTGAGCTTCCCTCTCACGTTCGCGATCGCGGCACTGTTCCCACTCGCTGCGGTACCGCTGGTGCCGGAGGACCCACCCGAACGTGTGTGAGAAACAACACGACCGCCGCCCGGCTACCGGGCGGCGGTCGTGTCGTGTGGAACTCGATGAACCTAGACGGCAGCCGCGATCCGGTCGCCCACCTCGGCGGTGACGATCGGGGCGTCGCCACGCGAAGCCAGATCAGCCTCGACGGCAGCCTCGATGCGGACGGCGTCGTCCTCACGGCCCAGGTGACGCAGCAGCATCGCGGCCGACAGGATCGCTGCCGTGGGATCGGCGATCCCCTGGCCGGCGATGTCGGGTGCGGAGCCGTGGACGGGCTCGAACATCGACGGGTTCGTGCCCGACGCATCGATGTTCGCGCTCGCGGCCAGGCCGATGCCACCGGTGACGGCACCCGCGAGGTCGGTGATGATGTCGCCGAACAGGTTGTCGGTGACGATCACGTCGAAGCGCGTCGGGTCGGTGACCATGTAGATGGTCGCCGCATCGATGTGGCAGTAGGCCGTCTCGACATCCGGGTACTCGGCGCCGATGGTCTCCATCGCGCGGGTCCAGATCCGGCCCGCGTTGGAGAGCACGTTCGTCTTGTGGATGAGCGTCAGGTGCTTGCGGCGGGTCCGCGCCAGCTCGTACGCGGCGCGGACGACGCGCTCGGCGCCGAACCACGTGTTGACCGAGACCTCGGTCGCAACCTCGTGCGGGGTGCCGACGCGGATCGACCCACCGTTGCCGGTGTACGGACCCTCGGTGCCCTCACGGACCACGATGAAGTCGATGTCCGGGTTCGCGGCCAGCGGCGAGCTCGACCCCGGGTAGGTGCGGGCCGGACGCAGGTTCACGTGGTGGTCGAGCAGGAACCGCATGTTCAGCAGGAGCCCGCGCTCGAGGATGCCCGGCGCGACGAACCGCGGATCGCCGATCGCGCCGAGCAGGATCGCGTCGTGCTGACGGATCGCGTCGAGCTCGGCCTCCGGCAGCAGGTCGCCGGTCTCGTTGTAGCGCTTGGCACCGAGGTCGAACTCGGTGGTCTCCACGTCGGGAACCAGCTTCCGCAGCACCTTCAGCGCTTCCGCGGTGACCTCGACACCGATGCCGTCACCGGGAATGACCRCAAGCTTCATGGACACACTCTCTTCTCGTAGAACCGACAGCGGGAGAATCCGACGGTGGCCGCGACCGTCCTCGACGATCGCGGCCACCGGTACAGACTGGAAGATCAGGACAGGTCGACCTGCGCGACGCGGGCGTCGAGCTGCTCCACGATCTGGGCGACCTCGGCGTCACCGACGACCTGGTTGACGCGCAGGATGACGGTGGCACCGGTGCCCTCGACGTCCTGGCTCAGGGCGGCGGCCTGGATGTCGATGCCGGCGTTGCCGAGCACGGTGCCGAGCACACCGAGAACGCCCGGGCGGTCCGCGTAGTGCACGACGATGTTGTGGCCCTCGGCGCGCAGGTCGAAGCTGCGGCCGTTGACGTTGACGATCTTCTCGACCTGCTGCAGGCCGGTCAGGGCGCCCGCGACGGCGGTGACGGTGCCGTCGGCGGCAACCGCGCGGACCTCGACGGCGCTGCGGTGCGTCTGTGCCTCGCTGTGCTTCTCGACCTCCACGCTCACGCCGCGCTGCTCCGCGAGCTGCGGGGCGTTGACGAACGTGACGGCCTCGTCGCTGCTCGCGGAGAACAGGCCGCGCAGGGCGGCCAGGCCCAGGATCTCGACGTTCTCGGCGGACAGCTCACCGCTGACGACGACCTGGACGTTCTGGACGGCCTCGGGCGACAGGGTGCCGGCGAGCAGACCCAGCTTGCGGACCAGCTCGAGCCACGGCGCGACCTCTTCACCGACCGGGCCGCCGGAGACGTTGACGGCGTCCGGCACGAACTCGCCGGCCAGGGCCAGCAGGACGCTCTTGGCGACGTCGGTGCCGGCGCGGTCCTGGGCCTCCGAGGTGGAGGCGCCGAGGTGCGGGGTGACGACGACGTTGTCGAGGTCGAACAGCTTGGAGTCGGTGCACGGCTCGGTGTTGAACACGTCGAGGCCGGCGGCGCGGACCTTGCCGGAGACGAGCGCGTCGTACAGCGCGTCCTCGTCGATCAGGCCACCGCGAGCGGCGTTGACGATGATGACGCCGTCCTTGGTCTTGGCCAGACGCTCGGCGTTCAGGAGGCCCGCGGTTTCCTTGGTCTTGGGCAGGTGCACCGAGATGAAGTCGGCGCGCTCGACGAGCTGGTCGATGTCGACGAGCTCGATGCCCAGCTGCGCGGCGCGAGCGGCCGGCAGGTAGGGGTCGTACGCGATGATCTCGGTCTCGAACGCGGCGAGGCGCTGCGCGAACAGCTGACCGATGCGGCCCAGGCCGACGACGCCGACGGTCTTGCCGAGGATCTCGGTGCCGTTGAAGCTCGAGCGCTTCCAGGTCTTCTCACGCAGCGTGCGGTCCGCGGCCGGGATCTGACGCGCGGTCGACAGCAGCAGCGAGACGGCGTGCTCGGCGGCCGAGTGGATGTTGGAGGTCGGTGCGTTGACGACCATGACGCCACGCTCGGTGGCGGCCGGGATGTCGACGTTGTCGAGGCCGACACCGGCGCGGCCGACGATCTTCAGCTTCGTCGCGGCGGCGAGCACCTCGGCGTCGACCGTGGTGGCGGAGCGGACGAGCAGCGCGTCGGCCTCGGGCACAGCCGCGAGCAGAGCGGGACGGTCGGGGCCGTCCACCCAGCGCACCTCGACACCGTCACCGAGCGCATCGACGGTCGATTGTGCGAGCTTGTCGGCGATCAGGACAACGGGACGGCCATTCTGGCTCACGAGGAACTCTCCTGTGTTGGGTGCGGGCTGTTTCAGGTCGAGCAAATGTCCACGGCCGGGCACCTCGAGGGCGCGCACGGATGGCCGTAGTCAGGATCAGTTTAGTTGGCACGGCGCAGCTATTCCGCAGGGCGGGTATCCGCTACCACATAGTGGACACCGAAGGGAAGCACTTCGGAGATCCACGCCACAATCCGGAAACGACTTCGGCCCGAGGCCGTGCGCACAGAACGCACGGCCTCGGGCCGAAACTGTCAGCTGTGGATCAGGCCGTCTCGGTGATCGGGCGATCGACCCAGCTCATCAGGTCGCGCAGCTTCTTGCCGGTGACCTCGATGGGGTGCTCGGCGTTGGCCTTGCGCAGGCCCTCGAGCTCGGTGTTGCCGTTCTCGACGTTGGCGACCAGGCGACGGGTGAACTCACCCGACTGGATGTCGGCCAGGATGGCCTTCATGCGCTCCTTGGTGCCGGCGTCGATAACGCGCGGGCCGGACAGGTAGCCACCGAACTCGGCGGTGTCGGACACCGAGTAGTTCATGCGGGCGATGCCACCCTCGTACATGAGGTCGACGATCAGCTTGAGCTCGTGCAGCACCTCGAAGTAGGCCATCTCGGGGGCGTAGCCCGCCTCGACCATGACCTCGAAACCGGTCTTGACCAGTTCCTCGGTGCCACCGCAGAGCACGGCCTGCTCACCGAAGAGGTCCGTCTCGGTCTCTTCCTTGAACGTGGTCTTTATGACGCCGGCGCGGGTGCCACCGATGCCCTTGGCGTAGGACAGAGCCAGGGCCTGGCCCTCACCCTTCGGGTCCTGGTGGACGGCGATCAGGGCCGGGACGCCCTTGCCGTCGACGAACTGACGACGCACCAGGTGGCCGGGGCCCTTCGGGGCGACCATGCCGACCGTGACGTTCTCCGGAGCCTTGATCAGGTCGAAGTGGATGTTGAGGCCGTGGCCGAAGAACAGCGCGTCGCCGTCCTTCAGGTTCGGCTCGATGTCGTTCTTGAAGATCGACGCCTGAGCGGTGTCGGGGGCGAGCACCATGATGACGTCGGCCCACTCGGCAACCTCGGCCGGCGTGCCTACGGTCAGGCCCTGCTCCTCAGCCTTGGCGCGGGACTTCGAACCCTCCTTGAGGCCGATGCGCACATCGACACCGGAATCGCGCAGGCTCAGCGAGTGCGCGTGGCCCTGGCTGCCGTAGCCGATGACCGCGACCTTGCGGCCCTGGATGATCGACAGGTCTGCATCGTCGTCGTAGAACATCTCGACTGCCACAGTTCTTACCTTCCCTCTGGGTTCTATGAACGCTTGATTGTCTGTTGTTGTCGGGTGTGACGGTACTAGCGGGTGGCCGTGATGGACTTCGGCCCACGGCCGACCGCCACCACACCGGACTGCACGATCTCGCGGATGCCGAACGGATCGAGCATGCGCAGGAGCGCATCGAGCTTGGAGCGGGTACCCGTGGCCTCGATCGTGACGGCCTCCGGCGCGACGTCGATCACCTTGGCGCGGAACAGGTTCACCGTCTCGATGACCTGCGTGCGCACGCTGGCATCTGCGCGCACCTTGATCAGGATCAGCTCGCGCGCCACCGACGCGTCGGTGTCCTGCTCGACGATCTTGATCACGTTGACCAGCTTGTTGAGCTGCTTCGTGACCTGCTCGAGCGGGAACTCGTCGACCGTCACGACGATCGTCATGCGCGAGATGTCGGGGACCTCGGTGCCGCCGACGGCGAGCGACTCGATGTTGAATCCCCGGCGGGAGAAGAGTGCGGCGACGCGGGCCAGCACGCCCGGCTTGTCCTCGACGAGAACACTGAGGGTGTGACTGGTGCTCACTGGCGATCCTCTCCTGCTGCGGCCTCGCCGGCACGCTGCTCGCGTTCCATGGCCTCGTGGATGGCGGCGGGCTCGGACACAGCCTCGTCGTCGTCGAACAGCGGCCGGATTCCCCGGGCCGCCATGATCTCGTCATTGCTGGTGCCGGCGGCGACCATCGGCCACACCTGGGCGTCGGCGCCCACGATGAAGTCGATGACGACGGGCTTGTCGTTGATCGACTGTGCGGTGCGGATCGCGTCCTCGACGTCCTCCTCGCGCTCGACCCGGATGCCGACACAGCCGAGAGCCTCCGCCAGCTTCACGAAGTCCGGGATCCGCACCGCGCCATGGGTGCCCAGGTTCGTGTTGGAGTAGCGCTCGTCGTAGAACAGGGTCTGCCACTGGCGGACCATGCCGAGGTTGCCGTTGTTGATCAGCGCGACCTTGATCGGCACGCCCTCGACGGCGCACGTGGCCAGTTCCTGATTGGTCATCTGGAAGCAGCCGTCACCGTCGATTGCCCACACCTCGGTGCCGGGCATGCCCATTTTGGCGCCCATCGCGGCGGGCACCGCGTAGCCCATGGTGCCCAGGCCGCCCGAGTTGAGCCACGTGCGCGGCTTCTCGTAGTTGACGAACTGCGCGGCCCACATCTGGTGCTGGCCGACGCCGGCGCAGTAGATCGCATCGGGGCCCGCGAGGCGGCCGACGGTCTGGATCACGTACTCGGGCGAGAGCGCGCCATCCGCCGGGCGGTCGTACGCCAGCGGGTAGGTGCGCCGGATGCCGTCGAGGTACGCCCACCACTCGGTGAGGTCGAGGGTGGTGCCCGTCGCCCGGTCGGCACGGATCGCCTCGATCAGCTCGGTGATGACCTCCTTGCAGTCGCCCACGATCGGGACGTCCGCATGGCGGTTCTTGCCGATCTCGGCAGGGTCGATGTCCGCGTGGATCACCTTGGCGTCGGGCGCGAACGAATCGAGCTGCCCGGTGACGCGGTCGTCGAAGCGAGCGCCGAGCGTGATCAGCAGGTCACTCTTCTGCAGCGCAGCAACGGCGGCCACGGTGCCGTGCATGCCCGGCATGCCGCAGTTGAGCTGGTGGCTGTCCGGGAACGCGCCGCGCGCCATGAGCGTGGTGACGACGGGGATGCCGGTGAGCTCGGCCAGTTCGAGCAGCTCGGGCGAGGCGTCGGCCTTGATCACGCCGCCGCCGACGTACAGGACCGGCGACTTGGCGTCGGCGATGAGGCGCGCAGCCTCACGGACCTGCTTGCCGTGCGGCTTGGTGACCGGGCGGTAGCCGGGCAAGTGCATCTCCGGCGGCCACGAGAATGTGGTCTGCGCCTGCAGGATGTCCTTGGGGATGTCGACGAGAACCGCGCCCGGGCGGCCGCTCGACGCCAGGTAGAACGCCTCGGCCAGGATCCGCGGGATGTCGACGCCGTCGGTGATGAGGAAGTTGTGCTTGGTGATCGGCATGGTGATGCCGGAGATGTCGGCTTCCTGGAAACCGTCGGTCCCGATCAGCGAACGCGCCACCTGGCCGGTGATCGCGACGACAGGGACCGAGTCCATCTGAGCATCGGCGAGCGGGGTCACCAGGTTGGTCGCACCCGGACCCGACGTCGCCATGCAGACGCCGACCTTGCCGGTCGCCTGGGCGTAGCCGGTCGCGGCGTGACCCGCGCCCTGCTCGTGACGCACCAGGACGTGCCGAACCTTCTGCGAATCGAAGAGCGGGTCGTACACCGGCAGAACGGCACCACCCGGGATACCGAACACAGTGTCGACCTCGAGCTCCTCGAGGGCGCGGACCACGGACTGCGCGCCGGTGACCCGCTCGGGGGCGACCTGACGACGGTTACCGGTCGGCGTGGCGGCGGCCGCGGTTGTCGGGCTGGCTGCTCCCGACTTGCGCGGCGTGGGTTGAGGCCGTGCGGTTGGTGCGCTCACTGGAAAGTCCTCTGATTCTGGCTCCGGGCAACAAAAAACCCTCGTCAGCATCCGCTGTACGAGGGTGGCGCGTCGTTATCTGGCGAGTTGTAAGAACCGGCTCAGGCGACGACGCGCCGGCCGATTACGAGCAACTCATTCTGCTTCACGCGCTCGACGGTAGGCGCGTCAATGGTAGACAGTCAACTTTGGTGAGTGCGCTGTCCCAGAATGTAAGATGCCTCGGCTGCAGTGCGAAGATGTAGAGGTGTCATCTCCTCAGCAGCCCGTGCCACCGGTGCCATCATCCCATACGCCCTCAGACGACCGACAGGTCATCCGGATTTCCCCACTCGCCCTGATGGCGTGCTTGTTCCTGTTGTTCTGCTTGAGCTTCCCGGTTCTCGGATGGCCGGCCGCGTTCGGCTGGACGCTGGTGATCCCGTTCCTGATCGGGGCCTGGGTCTTGCGCGTGCGGACCACCGTCGGCCCGGACGGCCTCGAGCTGCGCCGAGCCTTCTCTTCGCAGTCCATATCGTGGGATCAGATCAAGGGCTTCCGCTTCCCCAAACGCGGCTGGGCACGCGCCGAACTCCTCGACGGCAACGAGGTCTCCCTGCCCACCGTGACCTTCGGACGCCTGCCGCAACTCGCGTCGGCGAGTGGCGGCCGCATCACCGACCCGTACGCCGCAGCCCGCGAGGCACAGGCGGAGAAGTCTCGCGCCGAGGCCGCGGCGGCCGACGAGGCCGCCCAGTCCATCGAATCTCCGGGGGCCGCGAAGCCCGAGTCCGCCGGCGATTCGGAGCCGGATACCGACTAGCTCGCGCGCGGGGGTAGCGTCCAACCAGGATGTCTCTCGCTCCCACCGGAGATGACGAGGCTGCCACACCAGCCGAAATCGGGTCCAGCGACCAGCACCTTCACGGACCCACCAGTTCACGTATTACGCCGCGCTCGGCGAGCACAGCCCGCCGCCGAGAACCGCTGATCGACGAAGGAATTCGCCCATGCCCCCGCTGAGGTCACGCACCACCACCGTCGGACGCAACGCTGCCGGAGCCCGTTCGCTCTGGCGCGCAACCGGTATGACCGACTCCGACTTCGGTAAGCCGATCGTCGCGATCGCGAACTCCTACACGCAGTTCGTGCCCGGCCACGTTCACCTGAAGAACGTCGGCGAGATCGTCGCCGAGGCCGTCCGCGCAGCGGGTGGCGTGCCGCGCGAGTTCCACACCATCGCCGTCGACGACGGCATCGCGATGGGCCACGGCGGCATGCTCTACTCGCTGCCGAGCCGCGAGATCATCGCCGACTCCGTCGAGTACATGGTCAACGCGCACACCGCCGACGCCCTGGTGTGCATCTCGAACTGCGACAAGATCACCCCCGGCATGCTCAATGCCGCGATGCGCCTGAACATCCCGACGGTCTTCGTCTCCGGCGGCCCGATGGAGGCCGGCAAGGCCGTCGTCGTCGGCGGCGTCGCGCAGGCCCCCACCGACCTGATCACCGCGATCTCGGCGAGCGCCAACGACTCCGTGTCCGAGGAGGGCCTGGACGAGGTCGAGCGCAGCGCGTGCCCCACGTGCGGTTCGTGCTCGGGAATGTTCACCGCCAACTCGATGAACTGCCTCACCGAGGCACTCGGACTCGCACTGCCCGGTAACGGTTCCACGCTGGCCACCCACGAGGCGCGTCGCGCCCTCTTCAGCAAGGCCGGCACCACCGTCGTCGAGGCGGCGCTGCGCTACTACCGCGACGAGGACGAGTCGGTTCTGCCCCGGAACATCGCCTCCCCCAAGGCGTTCCGCAACGCGATGGCACTCGACGTCGCGATGGGCGGCTCCACCAACACGGTGCTGCACACCCTCGCGGCCGCGCAGGAAGGCGAGGTCGACTTCGACCTGAGCACCATCGACGAGATCAGCCGTCGCGTGCCGTGCCTGTCGAAGGTCTCCCCCAACTCGGACTACCACATGGAGGACGTCCACCGCGCCGGTGGCATCCCCGCTCTCCTCGGTGAACTGCGCCGCGCGAACCTACTCGAGACCGACGTCTCGACCGTCCACACCAAGAGCTTCGACGAGTGGCTCGACACGTGGGACATCCGCTCCGGCAAGGCGTCCGACGAAGCACTCGAGCTGTTCCACGCAGCCCCCGGCGGTGTGCGCACCACCGAGCCGTTCTCGACGAACAACCGCTGGTCCGCGCTCGACACCGACGCCGAGGGCGGCTGCATTCGCGACCTCGAGCACGCGTACACCGTCGAGGGCGGCCTGTGCGTGCTGCGCGGCAACATCGCCGTCGACGGCGCGATCCTCAAGACCGCGGGCATCGACGAGGAGCTGTTCTCGTTCCAGGGTCCGGCCGTCGTCGTCGAGTCTCAGGAGGCGGCGGTCTCGGTGATCCTCCAGAAGCAGATCAAGCCGGGCGACGTCATCGTCGTGCGTTACGAGGGCCCCAAGGGTGGTCCGGGCATGCAGGAGATGCTGCACCCCACTGCCTTCCTCAAGGGCGCCGGTCTCGGCAAGGTGTGTGCACTGGTCACCGACGGTCGCTTCTCGGGTGGCACGTCCGGCCTGTCGATCGGGCACATCTCCCCCGAGGCTGCGTCGGGCGGTGTGATCGGTCTGGTCGAGGACGGCGACCAGATCCGCATCGACGTCGCGACCCGCACCCTCGAGGTCCTCGTCGACGACGAGACGCTCGCGCAGCGCCGCGCCAAGATGGAGGCCTCCGAGCGCCCGTGGCAGCCGGTGGATCGTCAGCGCTCGGTCACCACCGCACTGCGCGCCTACGCGGCGCTGGCCACGTCGGCCGACAAGGGCGCCGTCCGCCACGTGCCGTAAGAGGTCCTGCCGCTCCGCTTTTCGCTGTGCCGCGTCCCCGATCGGGGGCGTGGCACAGCCGTTTCCGGAGCGGCAGATCTGTGGATACCGAGAAATCCACCCACAGATCGCGGATCGAGCACCGTCGACGGCTCCGGCGACGTCAGGCTCGATACATGGAATTCGACGGCACACCACTGGTGTTCAGGTCCGACGCACTCGGTCGCGGCTTCACCGACCACGAACTACGCGCGGCCCGACGGTCGCGGGAACTGCTCGCGGTCCGACCCGGGGCGTACGTCCGCGCCGCCGACCTCGCCCGACTCGATTCCGTCGCGCAACACAGACTGGCGGTCCTCGCCGCGGCGTCGGCGTGCCCGGATGCCGTCGTCAGCCACGTGTCGGCGGCGGTACTGCACGGGATCGCCGTGTGGGCCGTGCCGCTGCGGCGGGTGCACTCCACCCTCGACCGCGCCTCCGGCGGCAAGATCACCACTCGTCGACATGTGCACGTCGCACGGCTGCCCGCCGAGGTCATCGTCGTCGTGGACGGTGTGCCGGTCACAGCGCCCGCCCGAACGATCGTCGACCTCGCGCGGACGACGCCGTTCGAGAGCGCGGTGGTGTCGGGTGACAACGCGCTCGCCACCGGACTGGTGACGCCCGAGGATCTCGAGGACGCGCTCGTCCGGTGTCGTGGCCGACGCGGGGCGGCGCGGGCGGCCGCGTTCATGGACGGTCGGAGCGAGAGTGTCGGCGAATCCCGCAGCCGTGTACTGATCCACCGTGCCCGGCTGCCGGCGCCGGAACCACAGCGGGACCTGTTCGACGGCGATTCCTGGATCGGCCGTGTCGACTTCTGGTTCGAGGGCGAGCGCGCGGTCGGCGAGTTCGACGGGCTCGGCAAGTACGCCGAGCATCTGCGCCCCGGTCAGACCACCGAACAGGCGGTCATCGAGGAGAAGCTGCGCGAGGACCGGATCCGCACGGCCGGATACGGCGTCGCGCGATGGGGTTGGCGGGAGCTGAGCACACCCGAGGAGGTGGTGCGACGGCTGCGGCGCGCATTCGGCTGAGCCCGCCGCCGCTCCGGAAATGGTCGTGCCGCTCCCCCGATGGGACCAGCGGCACGACGAGAACCGGAGCGGCAGGCGTCAGATGACGGGGTTTGCCCCGTTGAGGAAGATCCACACGCCGACACCCACGGCCGCACCGAGGATCAGGATCACCGTCGATCCGACGTACGGGCGGGTGGCCCACTTGCGGCGGCCGTCCAGGGAGATCCGGCCCGGACCGGTCAGGATGATCGCGGCCGYGGCCGCACCGAGCACCGTCTCGTACTCGATGCCCTCGGGCGCGAAGTACTCGAGGCCGGGCACCATGGACTGTTTGAGGCACCACGCGTTGATCATCACGGCGACCACCGTGGCGGCCGCGATCGGAGTGAGCAGGCCGAGGATCAGCAGTGCACCGCCGGCCACCTCGCCGACCGCGCCGGCCACCGCAAGAACCCGCGCGTGGTCGAACCCGGAGTCCACCAGGATGTCCCGGTAGCCGCCGAGGCCCGGCCCGTTCCACCATCCGGTGAGCTTCTGCAGGCCGTGCGCGAGCAGCGTGCCGCCGACCACGAGTCGCAGGACCAGCAGACCGAGATCCAGCGTGCCGCGCCGGTTGTCCGCCCCGCCGTCCGAGCCCGGCATCGGCGGGACCGCGACCGGGGCGGCGACCGTCGACGCATCGCCGATCGGCTCCGACACGATCGGCTCGGACACGATCGGCGGGGACAGGGTCGGCGTCGGCACGGTGGCGTCGTCGCGCTGGATCACGGTGGTGGGCTGGTCCTCGATGCCGGTCGGCGCGGGAGCGGGGCGGAAGGCGGGAATCTGCTCCGTCGGCAGACTCGAGGCGCCCCTGTCGTCGAAGTCGAGGTCGTCGTCGGTGTGCGCCAACGGTCGGCTCCCCCGGTCGACGGACTGCGCGGCGAACCTCTCGGTCGGCTGATCGAACGGGCTCGGCGCGGACCCCGCGCCGGTGGACTCGGTGTGATCTTTCGACTTGTCAGTCACGCATGGCAGCCTAGGACGGTTCGTGGAGCTTGACCGGGTAGCGAGGCCCGGCGCGCCGGTCACACCGCGCCGCGTGGCGCACCCCGCCCGGGCTTCCGTAACGTCTGCACCATGACGAAGGGTGTACCGGGCCGGAAGGTTCGAGGGGCGGCCACGGCAGCCATCTGTTCGATCGCTGTGGTGGCGGCCGCCGGATGCGCGCGGTTCGACGACTCCACATCGTCGCCGTTCACCCCCGAGCCGACGTTCGGTTCCGGTGCGGAGGTGCAGCCTCGCGAACCGTCCGCACCCTCGTCGGTGCTGCCCGAGCCGTCGGTGCCGAACGACCCCTGCTTCGACCGCGACCCCAATGTCATTGCCACGTGCCTGGATGCGACCGGCGGGCTGGTGATGCTGCCCGACGGCGGCTCCGCATTGGTGGCGGAGCGTCGCACCGGGCGCATCGTGCGGGTGGCGCCGGGTGAGAAGCCGACCGAGTTCGCCAGGATCCCCGTCGATTCCGGATCCGACGGCGGCCTGCTCGACATCGCGCTGTCCCCCACGTACACCGAGGACAACCTCCTCTACGCCTACATCACGACGGGCAGTGACAACCGGGTGGTCCGCATCGCGCCCGGGGACACGCCCAAGGACGTCCTCACCGGAATTCCGCGCGGCGACGTCGGAAACGCCGGCGCACTGACGTTCTCGACGCCCGGAGAATTGATGGTCCTGACGGGCGACACCGGCAATCCCGCGGCCGCGGCCGATCCCGCGTCGCTCGCCGGAAAGCTGCTCGGTGTGACCGCGCTGTCCTCGACCCCGAATCCGCCACGGCCCGCCGTCGTACTGTCCGGGCTGGGTCGGGTGGGCGACGTGTGCGCGGATCCCGGTGGTGGCGTGTGGGTCACGGACCGTACAGCACTCGAGGATCGGATCCAGCGCGTCCGACCGGACGGAACCGTCGGGGCGCCCGCGTGGACGTGGCCGGACAAGCCCGGGGTCGCCGGATGCGCCGCCGCACGGGGCGCGGTCGCGGTCGCCCTGACCGACGCGCAGGCGATGGCGGTCCTGGCTACCGAGCACGACACCGGTGCCGTCACCTCGGCGCCGGCCCTGCTGGCGCAGAAGCTCTACGGCCGTCTCGGTGGGACGGTGATCAGCGGTGCCGGCGAGATCTGGGCGGCCACGGTGAACAAGTCCGGCGGGGAGCCCGGTCCCACCGACGATCGTGTCGTGAAGCTTCCGCTGCCGAGCGGTGGCGGCGGGACCGACTGACGCTCAGGCGCTCGCGGGTCTGGCCGTCTGCGGGTCTCGCCGATCTCCGTGCTCGCCCCGGTCGCCGCGTGCCAGCGCGCTCGCGAGCATCGGCAGCACCAGCACCGTGATGGCTCCGGCCGCGACGAGGATCGACGCCGTCGCATTGGACATCTCGCCCGCCGACACCGCGACGCCGGTGACTGCGACGATGAGCGGAAGACCCGTGGTCGAGTACAGCGCGATCTGGAGTTGCTCGCGGGTGTCGAAATTCGCGCCGGCCGGTCCCCGGTCGTAGCGCGACGCGACGAACACCGGGAGACCGCGGGCCACCAGCAGCAGGCCGAGGAAGGCGAGCAGGACCACCGGCTCGCCCGCCACCGCGGACACGTCGATCGCCATCCCGGACGTGACGAAGAAGATCGGGATCAGGAGCCCGAACGCCAGGCCCTCGAGTTTCGCCTCGAGCTGCTCGTTGCCGTCGGGCACCGCGCGTCGCAGGATGAACCCGGCCGCGAAGGCGCCGAGGATGACGTCGAGGTCGAACACCGCCGCGACGGCGATCAGCGCCACCAGCAGGAGCATCACCAGGCGAACCGTCGTCTGGGCCGTGGTGTCCGCGCCGCGGCGGATCACCGCGAGCAGGTCCGAGCCCTCGCGCAGGATCCTGGTCGGCAGCATCGCGACGACGACCGCCACCACCGCGAACGCCGCGAGCACGACGAGGGACATGATCGCGCCGCGGGCGCCGAGCAGCACGGCCATCGCGATCACCGGGCCGATCTCGCCGACAGCGCCGTGGTTGAGTACCGCCTTGCCGATCGGCGTCTCGACGAGCCCGCGATCCTTGAGGATCGGCAGCAGCGTGCCGAGTGCCGTCGACGTCAGCGCGATCGCCACGGCGATCTCCGAGTGCACCAGACCCGCCGCCCCCAACGCGGCGACGATCCCGAACGCGACGGCCAGGCACACCAGCCACGTGACGAGGGCGCGCCGACCGCCGCGGCCGGTCAGCTCCTCACGGTCCACCTCGTATCCGGCGAGGAGGAACAGCATGCCCAGTCCGAGTTCCCGCAGCATCTCGATCTCGCTGCCGGCGTCGGCAAGTTCGAGCACGTAGGGACCGATCACGATCCCGGCCACGAGCAGCAGCACGACCTCGGGCACGAGCTTGCGGGGCAGTGATCCGGCGACCAACGGCGCGACCACGGCCGCGACGGCGATCCAGAACAGTGAGGTGGCGACGGCGGCGTCCATGCGCCGCTACATTACTGCCCGATCAGCTGCACGCCGCGATGACGAGCTCCTTGACGCGCGCCGGGTCGGCCTGCCCGCGAGTTGCCTTCATCACGTCGCCGACAATCTTGCCGGCCGCCGCGACCTTGCCGCTGCGGATCTTGTCGGCGATGTCGGGGTTCGCGGCCAGGGCCTCGTCGACCGCGGCCTGCAGCTTGCTGTCGTCACGCACGACCACGAGCTCCGGGTGCGCGGCGAGGATCTGTGCCGGATCGCCCTCACCGTCGAGCACGTAGTCGACGACCTTGCGGGCGAGCTTGTTGGTGAGCTTGCCCTCGGCGACGAACCCGATGACCTCGGCGACCTGCGCGGGCGTGATGGGCAGCGCGGTGAGCTCGACGCTCCGGGTGTTGGCCTGCTGGCTCAGGTAGGCGACCCACCACGAGCGGGCCTCGGACGCGGGCGCGCCGGCCTCGGTCGTCGCGATCACCAGGTCGAGTGCGCCGGCGTTGACGAGGTCGCGCATCTCCTCGTCCGAGACACCCCACTCCTGCTGGATGCGCGCGCGGCGCAGCCACGGCAGCTCGGGCAGCGTGCCGCGGAGTTCCTCGACCCAATCGGCGTCAGGCGCGACGGGCTCGAGGTCGGGCTCGGGGAAGTAGCGGTAGTCCTCGGCGGTCTCCTTGCGGCGACCGGCGGACGTGGTGCCGTCGGCCTCCTGGAAGTGCCGCGTCTCCTGGATGATCTCGCCACCGGAGACGAGGACGGCGGCCTGACGGCGCATCTCGTGGCGGACTGCGACCTCGACGCTCTTGAGCGAGTTGACGTTCTTGGTCTCGGTGCGGGTGCCGAACACCTCGGCGCCGATCGGCATCAGCGAGACGTTCGCGTCGCAGCGCAGCGAGCCCTGGTCCATGCGGACGTCGGAGACATCGAGGGCCTTGAGCAGATCACGCAGGGCGGCGACATACGCGCGGGCCACCTCGGGCGCGCGCTCACCTGCACCGGTGATGGGCTTGGTCACGATCTCCACGAGCGGGACGCCGGCGCGGTTGTAGTCCAGCAGCGAGTGGCTCGCACCGTGGATTCGGCCGGTGGCGCCACCGACGTGCAGCGACTTACCGGTGTCCTCCTCCATGTGCGCGCGCTCGATGTCGACACGCCACGTGCTGCCGTCGTCGAGCACCACGTCGAGGTAGCCCTCGGTCGCGATGGGCTCGTCGTACTGCGAGATCTGGTAGTTCTTCGGCTGGTCCGGGTAGAAGTAGTTCTTCCGCGCGAACCGGCCCCACGGGGTGATCGAGCAGTTCAGCGCCAGGCCGATGCGGATCGCGGACTCGACGGCGGCCTGATTGACCACCGGCAACGCTCCGGGCATGCCGAGGCACACGGGGCACACCTGGGTGTTGGGCTCGGCACCGAACTCGGTGGGGCACGGGCAGAACATCTTGGTCTTGGTGTGCAGCTCGACGTGCACTTCCATGCCCAATACGGGCTCGAACTTCGCGAGGACGGCGTCATAGTCGAGAAGGTCAGCGGACACGGCGGCAGTCATGGCCATGAGTTTATGCGCCCCGTCACCCGAAGAACGCGGCCGCCTCCCGGTAGCGCTCGACGGGCACGGTCTTGAGCTGTTTGGTCGCCTCCGACAGCGGCACCAACTCGATGTTCGTGCCGTGCAGCGCCACCATCTGACCGAACTGGTTGCTGTGGGCGGCGTCGGTCGCGTGGACGCCGAATCGGGTCGCGAGGACCCGGTCGTACGGGGTCGGCGTCCCGCCGCGCTGCACGTGCCCGAGCACCGTCGTGCGCACCTCCTTGCCGATGCGGTGTTCGATCTCGACGGCCAACTGCTGCGCGACACCGGTGAAGATCTTGTGTCCGTACTCGTCGATGCCGCCCTCGCGGAGCGTCATCGACGCCGGGTCGGGCGAGGCCCCCTCCGCGACCACGCAGATGAAGTGCGAGTCGCCGCGCTGGAAGCGCTTCTTGACCAGCGCGCACACCTCGTCGACGTCGAACGGCTCCTCGGGCACCAGCGTCAGATGCGCGCCCGACGCCATGCCGGACTGCAACGCGATCCAGCCCGCGTGCCGGCCCATCACCTCGACGAGCATCACCCGCTGGTGTGATTCGGCGGTGGTGTGCAGCCGGTCGATCGCGTCGGTGGCGATGGTCAAGGCGGTGTCGAAGCCGAACGTGACGTCGGTGCAGTCGATGTCGTTGTCGATCGTCTTGGGCACCCCGACGACGGGGACACCGCTGTCGGCGAGCCAGCTCGCGGCGGTGAGCGTGCCCTCGCCGCCGATCGGGATCAGCACGTCGATGCCGTTGTCGTCGAGGGTCTGTTTGATCCGGTCGAGGCCGTCGTGCAGTTTCTGCGGGTTCACCCGCGCGGTGCCGAGGATGGTGCCGCCGCGCGCGAGGATCCGGTCAATGCGGTCCTCGTTGCGCATCTGCATCTTGCGGTCCTCGAGCAGACCCCGCCAGCCGTCCTGGAACCCGACGACGGTACTGCCGTAGCGCGCGTCCGCAGTGCGCACGACAGCGCGGATGACGGCGTTCAATCCGGGGCAGTCGCCGCCCCCGGTCAGGATTCCGATGCGCATCACGGCCCCTCTCGGCCATCGCGGAGCAGAGCGGTCCCTTCTCATCTTGCCGCGCCCGCGCCGATCAGGCACGCCGAGTCGATCAACCGGGCGTGACCAGTCCCGTTTCGTAGGCGAGGACGACGGCCTGCGCACGATCCCGCAGCGACAGCTTCGCCAGCACCTTCCCGACGTGCGTCTTGACGGTCTGCTCCGCAACGAACAGGCGTTCGGCGATCTCGGTGTTCGACAGCCCGGCCGCGATGAGTTCGAGGACCTCACGCTCGCGCGGCGTGAGCGACTCCAACCGAGTGTTCCGCGGGCGCGGCGCCGAACGCCGACGGGTGACGTCCGCGATGAGACGACGCGTGACGCTCGGCGCGAGCAGCGCCTCACCGGCCGCGACCACCCGCACCGCCCGGATCAGCTCCTCGGCCGGCGCATCCTTGAGCATGAACCCGCTCGCCCCCAGCCCGAGGGCCTCATAGACGTACTCGTCGATGTCGAACGTTGTGAGCATCAACACCCGAACCGGATGTTCCGTTGTGGCGGAAAGGATTTCACGTGCCGCGTCGAGACCGTTCATCTCCGGCATCCGCACGTCCATCAGCACCACATCGGGGCGCAGGCGCTTGACCTCGCTGACGGCGACCCGCCCGTCCGGCGCGTCACCGATGACACTGATGTCCGGCTGTGCACCGAGCAGCGCGCCGAAACCCTGCCTTACCATCGCCTGGTCGTCCGCAATGAATACCGTGATCGCCACCGTGACAGACTAGGCGGCCGGCCCGGCCGGGGTGCCGGCCACAACCGGGACACTCCCCGGAATATGGGCCCGGACCTCGAATCCCCCGCCGTCGAGTGCGCGGGTGTCGAGTGTGCCGCCGACGGCGCGGGCACGATCCCGCATGCCGGCGATCCCGCTGCCACCCGACGACTCGGGACGCGGTTCGGCTCCCACCGCGGGACCGTTCGTCACGACGAGCGACGTAACGGCGGGCGAGAAGTCGACGACGACCTCCACGTGCGCGCCCGGACAGTGCCGGCTGGCATTGGCCAGCGACTCCTGCAGGATCCGGTACACCGTCAGCCCCGTCGTCTCGGAGATCGCGGACGGCTCCCCGGAGATGCTGCGCGACAGCGACATACCGGCACGGACGCTGCCGTCGAGCAGTTCCTCGATCTGCGCGACGCCGGGCTGCGGGGCCCGCTCGGTGGTGTCCCCGTCGCTGCGCAGCACGCCGAGCAGGCCTCGGATCTCGTTGAGCGCCTCCCGCGCGGTGGCACCGATGGATTCGAACTCCGCCCTCGCCTCGTCGGACACCGAGTCCAGCCGATACGGCGCGCTCTGCGCCTGCACCACGACCATCGACATGTGGTGGGCGACGACGTCGTGCAGGTCACGGGCGATCCGCGCCTTCTCCTCGAGGATCGCGCGGCGGGCTCGTTCGAGTTCGCTGGTCTGCTCCTGGGCGGCGAGCTGGCGCCGCGAGATCACCAGCCAGCGGATCAGCAGCCCGAACAGCACGAGGACCGTGAGACCCACCGCCCAGCCGCGCCCGTCCTGGCCCGGCGTGTCGGCGAGGAAGAGCAGCGTCGTCGCGCCCCACGCGACCGCGACCACCGGGATCGGCGACCGCAGGCTCACCGCCAGCAGCAGCGCCATCAGCACCATCACGTGGACCACCTGCCACGGGAAGTCGTAGTCGTCGGCGCGCTGGTACACCACCGGGATCACCAGCGCGCCCGCCGCCGAGATGGCCCATCCCAGCGCCGGATTAGCCCGGATCAGCAGGAGCGGCAGCGCGGCGAGCCCTCCGATCAGCGGCTGCACGCCGGCGGGCACATGGTGCGTCACGTGGAGCGTGGGCCACGCGATCGCGTACAGCACCGCGGTCACGAACAGCACCACCAGGTCCAATCGCTGCCCCGTGCTCATCCGCTTCAGGCGCGGGGCCGCGGCCGAGACCGCGCCCTGTGCCGCACGGTCGAGTGCACGATTTCGTTTCCTCACACCCGGAAACACTAGGAACCGGGACTCGAAATGTCCTCATACCCAGGGGTGAGATGCGACTGGCTCCGGGGTATCAGGCGCCGGTCGCGATCACTCCCGCGACGTGCCACGGTTCGGCACCGCGGGGTGATGTCGCAGGGTAGCGCCCATTTCTAGCGTCGTTTGTCATGCGAACTACGAGATGGATCGGATCCGTCCTCGCCGTGGCGATCGGCGGGATGACRCTCACCGGGACGGTGTCGGCCCCCACCGCCGACGCGCACTCCCCGGCACGGGAGAACCGAGCGGCCGCGGCCGCCGTGACGTTGCTGACCACCGACGACCACGCCCTCGCCGCGTCCGCGATTCCCGACGACTTCGCCGCCGTCATGGGATATCGGCCGACGGTGATCGACGGCACGGTCGTCAATCCACTCGGCGCGTGCTCGTCGCCGATACCGCTGCCTGCCGAGTTCGACACGGCCTGCAAGGCACACGATCTGGGGTACGACCTGCTGCGTTACGCACACCGCGGCGGCGGCGACCTCGGGGCCTGGGCGCGCACCGAACTGGACGCGCAACTCGACCGACGGATGCACGCGGCGTGCGACGCCCGGGCTGCAGACCGGACGTCCTGCTTCGCGATGGCGAACACCGCGACGGCCGCCGTGGGGATGAACTCGATGCGTCAGGGGTTCGGCGCACCGGTCGACGAACCGTGGATCCGGTACGGCCTGGGTGGGCTGCTCGGCGCCCTCGGAGCGCTGCTCGTGACCCTGACTCTGCGGAGGATCAGGCCGATGCTCGGCCTTGTCGCTCCCAGCCCGGCGGTGGCGGCATGAGCGCGATCCCCGGCGCGCATGCCGGGAGCGCCCGATTCGCGGTCACCGTTGCGTTGCCGCGGGTGAGCACGTCGGTGGCCATCGCCACCGGAGCCGTCGCCTCGCTGGCGCCGTCGCTACTCCCCCGAACCCCTGTCGCGCAGGGCGTGTTCACCGGAATTCTGGTGGCGCTGTGCTGGGGCGTGGCCGCACTCCTCCGACGGCCGCGACCGGCCGGCGGCAGCCACACGCACGACGCCGCCCGGGCCGGCGCAGCCGTGCTGGCAGGCCTGATCCTCGCGTGGTCGGTGGCGTCGGCAGACCACTGGCAGAACGCGCTCCGCTCGGCGATGAGCCTGCCCGCGATCGGTCCGGGACACTGGGCGCAGGTCGCGTTCTGGGCGGTCGCGGTGTGTCTCGTACTGTTCGGTCTCACCCGGGGATGCGTCACGCTCGCGCGACGCCTGGGATGGGTGCGCTGCGTCGGCCTGCTGGTGGCGATCGTCCCCCTCGCGAGCCTGATCGCGGTACCGCGGGCGGCTTCGGCTGCAGCGCAGCATTTTCGGACCACCAGCTCGGTCATCGACACCAGTCTCGTTGCAAACGAACAAAACTCGATCGTTCCATGGAAGACGCTCGGCGCGGAGGGCCGGCGGTTCGTGGCCGGCGTATCCGATCCGCGGGCCGTCCGCACGTATGTCGGGCTCGACTCGGCGCCCGACGTCGCCGCCCGGGCCGCGCTCGCGGTGGACGAGCTCGACCGCACGGGCGCGTTCTCCCGATCGCACGTCGTGGTCGCCGTCCCGACGGGTTCGGGATGGATCGACGGCGAGGCCGCCCGCGGTATCGAGCGCAGGTTCGCCGGCGACGTCGCGACCGTCGGCATGCAGTACTCGTACGCGCCCAGCTGGGCGACGTTCCTGTTCGGCCGGGCCGACGCGGAGGAATCTGCGCGGACACTGTTCGCGGCGGTGTCGACACGGATCGCCGAACTGCCCGCCGATGCCCGGCCCGCGCTGCACGTGTACGGCCAGAGTCTCGGGTCGGTGGGCGGCAGCGCGATCTTCGACGACGCCGACGACCAGCGGGCGCGCGCGTGCAGCGTTCTGTGGGCCGGACCCCCGGCCGGGGCGGTGCGCACCGACGGTGCGACGGTGCTCGCGAACAGTTCCGATCCGGTGGTGTGGTGGTCACCGTCGCTGCTGACCCGGGCACCCGACCTCGGCGACGTCCGCGTCGACGCACCTGTGCCGCAATGGATTCCCGGTATCAGCTTCCTGCAGACCGGCGTGGACATGCTGTTCGCGCTCGACGCTCCCACCGGGCACGGGCACCGGTACGGCGCCGATCAGGGACTACGGATGCCGGACTGCGCCTGATCCGAAGACGCCCACGACCGGCGGTGTGCGCTTACCGTGGACACATGACCCCACAGAAGGAGACGGACGCGGCCCGCGAGATCCTGCGGGACAACTTCGAGCGCATCCGGGAACTCGTGGTCGAGGTGTGCGCCGGCCTGACACCCGAGATGTCCGACTACCGGCCGGGGCCGAACGCCAACTCGATCGCGTGGCTGATCTGGCACCTGACCCGGGTCCAGGACGATCACGTGAGCGACATCGCCGACGTGGAGCAGGCCTGGACGTCCCGGGGTTGGCGGGAGCGGTTCGCCCTGCCGTTCCCGGCCGGCGACGTCGGCTACGGGCACAGCAGCGCCGACGTCGGCATCGTGCACGCGGACGCCCGATTGCTCGCCGACTATCACGGCGACGTGCACCTGGCGACACTCGAGTACATCGACGAACTCACCGCCGACGAGCTGGACCGGATCGTCGATCGCCGCTGGGATCCGCCCGTGACCGTCTCGGTGCGCCTCGTCAGTGTGATCGGCGACTGCCTGCAGCATCTGGGGCAGGCCGCGTACGTGCGGGGGCTGTTCGAGGCGCGGTGATCCGGAAGTCGCGGCGGTCGGGGCGTCGGGTCCGGCGCCGGTAGGCCGTGACCGTGCCCGGCCAGTTGGTGGTGATCTTGCCCGACGCGGTGCGATACCAGCTGCTGCACAGGCTCCACACCGAGTCGGCGAGCTTGCGTTGGATGCGGTCGTCGAATCGGCGCTCGACACCGGCGTCCACCTCGACCGCACACCCCGGCTGCTCGACGAGCCACTCGACGAGTCCGGCGATGTGCCGGGCCTGGGACTCGAGCATGTACACGATCGATCCCGAGCCGAGGTTCGTGTTGGGACCGTACATCAGGAACAGGTTGGGGAACCCGGCCGTCGTGACGCCGAGATACGCGTGGGCGCCGTCGGACCAGGCGTCGTCCAGACTCCGTCCGGCGCGTCCGCGAATCTTCATAGGCGCGAGGAATTCCGTTGCGGCGAAACCGGTCCCGTAGATGATCACGTCGGCCGGGTGCAGGGTTCCGTCGACCGTCCGCACACCGTCGGGTTCGATGCGGTCGATGGCGCCGACGACGACGTCGACGCTGCCGCGCGTCAGTGCCGGGTAGTACTCGTCCGACAACAGCATCCGCTTGCAGCCGGGCTCGTAGTCCGGCGTCAGTGCCGCCCGTAGCGCCGGATCGGTGACCTGCTTGCGCAGGTGCCTGCGCGCCAGTGCGCCCGCGATGCCGCCGCGCCACCTGGTGTCGAGCAGGCCGACGGTGAGCAACTCGAATATCCCCCAGGTGACGAGGCGTTCGCCCCGCAACGTCGCCGGCACCGACCGGAAGATCCGGTGATGCCGGTCCCCGTACACACGATCGGGTTTCGGGAGGATCCACGGCGCCGATCGCTGGAACAGCGTCAGCCGGCCCACGTCGGCGGCGATCGCCGGCACGAACTGGACCGCGCTGGCACCGGTGCCGATCACCGCGACGCGTCGGCCCGCCAGATCGACGTCGTGGTTCCACTCGGCCGAGTGGAAGGCGGGCCCGGCGAACGTCTCGCGTCCCGGAATGTCGGGCAGCGCCGGGCGCGACAACTGGCCGACCGCGGTGACGAGGACGTCGGACTCGACGATCTCACCATCGGCGGTCCGCACCGACCACCGGTTGACGTGCTCGTCGAACTCGGCCTCGATGACCGTGACCCCGAACCGGATCAGCGGCCGCAACTGATGCCGCTCGGCGATGTCGCGCAGGTACGCCAGGATGTCGGGCTGCTCCGAGAACCGCCGCGACCATTCGGGATTGGGCTCCGACGAGATCGAATACAGCGGCGACGGCACGTCGCACGCCGCGCCGGGATACGTGTTGACGCGCCACACACCGCCGACGTCGTCGCCCTTCTCCAGGATCGTGATGTCCGTGAGCCCGGCACGACGCAACTCGAGCGCCATTGCGATTCCGCCGAATCCGGCGCCGATGATCGTGATCGACGGCTTTCCCACTTCGATCCTCCTGGCATCCCGCACACATCCTGCTGCCCCGGAGCCTAGTCCCCCACGACAGCGAACAGCCCGGATCCGAATGTCCGGATCCGGGCTGTTGCCGAACGCGTTCGGTGACGCGCCGGGCGTCAGCTCACGGGCGACGCGATCGGCCCGCGGGCGGCCTCGTAGGCCGCGCCGACGCGGTACAGGCGCTCGTCGGCCAGAGCCGGGGCCATGATCTGCAGACCGACGGGCAGGCCGTCATCCGCGGACACACCCGACGGAACCGACATCGCGCAGTGGCCCGCCAGGTTGGTCGGCAGGGTGCACAGGTCGGACAGGTACATCGCGAGCGGGTCGTCGACCTTCTCGCCCAGCTTCCACGGCGTGAACGGGCTGGTCGGCGAGACCAGCACGTCGACCTTCTCGTACGCGGCGTCGAAGTCACGCGCGATCAGCGTGCGGACCTTGAGCGCCGAACCGTAGTAGGCGTCGTAGTAGCCCGACGACAGCGCGTAGGTGCCGATCATGATGCGGCGCTTGACTTCCTTGCCGAAGCCGGCAGCGCGGGTCGCGGCCATGACCTGCTCGGCGCTCATGTCGCCGTCGTCGACCCGCAGGCCGTACCGCATGGCGTCGAAGCGCGCGAGGTTGGACGACACCTCGCTGGGCAGCACCAGGTAGTACGAGGCCAGCGCGTACTCGAAGTTGGGGCACGAGACCTCGACGACCTCGGCACCGAGGGCCGTCAACTGCTCGACCGCGGCGTCGAACGACGAGATGACGCCCGGCTGGTAGCTGTCGGAGTGCAGTTCCTTGACGACGCCGACGCGCACGCCCTTCAGGTCGCCGGTCGCGCCCTGGCGGGCCGCCTCGACGACGGGGCGGACGGGCTCGTTCAGCGACGTGGAGTCACGCGGGTCGTACCCGGCGATCACCTCGTGCAGCAGCGCGGTGTCGAGGACGGTGCGGCCGCACGGGCCACCCTGGTCGAGCGACGACGCGCAGGCGACGAGACCGAAGCGCGAGACGGTGCCGTACGTGGGCTTGGTGCCGACGGTCGCGGTGACCGCGGCGGGCTGCCGGATGGAGCCGCCGGTGTCGGTGCCGATCGCGAGCGGGGCCTGGTACGACGCGAGCGCCGCGGCCGAGCCGCCGCCCGAGCCACCCGGGATCCGCGTGGTGTCCCACGGGTTGCGGGTGGGCCCGTACGCGGAGTTCTCGGTGGACGAGCCCATCGCGAACTCGTCCATGTTGGTCTTGCCCAGGATCGGGATCCCGGCCTTGCGCAGCTTGGTGGTGAGCGTCGCGTCGTACGGCGACACCCAACCCTCGAGGATCTTCGACGCGCACGTGGTCGGCATGTCGGTGGTGGTGAAGACGTCCTTGAGCGCGATCGGCACGCCCGCGAGCGCCGACGACGGCGCCTCACCGGCAGCGAGAGCGGAGTCGACCTCCTTGGCCGCGACCAGCGCCTGCTCGCCCGCAATGTGCAGGAACGCGTGCAGTTCGCCGTCCACCTGACCGATCCGGTCGAGGTGTGCCTGCGTGGCCTCCACCGACGAGATCTCGCGCGAGTGGATCTTCGACGCCAGCTCCGAGGCGTCGAGACGAGTCAGATCGGTGCTCATTCGCCCTCTCCCAGGATCTGCGGAACGGCGAACCGATCCTGTTCGACGGCCGGCGCACCCGACAGCGCCTGCTCGGGCGTCAGCCCCGGCACGATGACGTCCGGCCGCGTCACGTTCGCGATCGGATTGGGGTTCGCGGTGGGCGGGACATCATCTGCCGCGACCTCGGACACCGCCTTCACGTGGCTGAGAATCGAATCCAGCTGACCGGCGAACTCGTCGAGTTCTGCGTCGGTCAGGGCAAGCCGGGACAGCCGGGCGAGGTGGGCGACCTCGTCACGGGAGATGGCAGGCACCTTCGGTGACCCCTTTCAGGTCGAAGTGAACGTTCCCGACCAGCCTAGAGCGTGGCCGGATCGGTCGTGCAGCCCGTCACCCCAGCGGACGCGAGCCCGGGGTGAAAGGATAGGGAACGGCGGGGGTGCGCACTGTGTCCCGTCTTCGGCGTCGGACCCGGCACCGAACGAACGGAAAGGCAGCACGTGTCCTACCTGCTCCGCGTCCAACTCCCCGACCGACCCGGCAGCCTCGGCGCACTCGCCGTCGCACTCGGCTCGGTGGGAGCGGACATCCTCTCGCTCGACGTCGTCGAGCGAGGATCCGGATTCGCCGTCGACGACCTGGTGGTCGACGTCGAGGCCGGGTCACTGCCGGACACTCTGATCACCGCGGCGGAGAAGCTCCCCGACGTCCGGGTCGACTCCATCCGCCCCTACTCCGGCATCCTCGACACCCACCGCGAGCTGGAGTTGATCGACCACGTCGCCACCGCGCACTCCGACCGCCTGCAGGTCCTCGTCGACGGGGCGCCGCGGGTGCTGCGGGTCGGCTGGTCCACCGTCATGGACATCGGCCCGCACGGCTCGTTCCGTGTCGTCGGTAGCCCGGGCGCACCCGAGACCCACGCCGGCGACGCGCCCTGGATGCCACTGAAGAAGGCCACGGTCCTCGACGGCAACGACGACTGGGTGCCGCAGGTGTGGCGCGACATGGACACCACCCTCGCGGCCGCCCCGCTCGGCAGCACCGGCCGGGCACTGCTACTCGGGCGCCCCGGCGGACCGGAGTTCCGCCCGTCGGAGGTGGCGCGACTGGGCTACCTCGCCGGCATCGTCGCCACCGTCCTGGGCTGACGTCAGACGAGTTCGCGCACCAGCGCGGTCAGCTCCATGCCGGGGATCGGTTCCCAGTTGCGCTCGGGCGCGGGAACGAAACCGTTGCGGTCGTATATGCGTCGCGCGTCGACCATGTCGGGCTGCGTGGAGATGACGACCGCGCGGTCGCCGCGGTCGTACGCGACGTCGAGCACGTGGCGCACCAGCGCGGAGCCGACGCCCTTGCCGCGCGCCGACGCCGCGACCGCGAGCATGCGGAACTCGAGTTCACCCTTCTCGGCGACGTCCGCGAACGGCGACTCCGGCTCGGCGATTGTCACCGAGCCGACGATCTCGCCGTCGACCAGCGCCACCACGACATCGGCCTGGTCGGCACGGGTCGCGGTGTCGCGCAGTCGCTCCGCGTACATGTCGCTGTCCGATACGAAACCACCGTCGATGTAGACGTCGGCAGTGAGCTCGCCGACAGTGTCGTAGTCGGCAGGTGTGACGGGCCGGATATCGATCATGGCGTCACTATGTCAGCCACTGGCCGCCGTCAGAAAACCGATTCAGATGCCCCGAGCGGCGCAAATGAGACACGCGCCACATTTGGGACGGTCTGCGATCGAGGCCGCCACTGCCCCGGCCGACGCCGCGACTCCGGGTGCACGCCCGCCCCCGAACTATTCCGACCAGCATCGATGGCGCGAAGTTCACCATGCGCACACTCGGCGGTCCGTCGCGAATTTCCGGCCGTCGGAATTCCACCGAAAACGACACCACGTCGTAGCGTGGCGTTCATCACGTAGACAAGCGCGGCGCGACAGTGTGAATGTTCCTGTCGCGCTGTGCTTCTGCCACGAAACGTCGGATGCCGTCCGGTCCGTTTTCGAGCAGACGGCGGAATCCTGCCTCGTCGAGGATCGGCACACCGAGTTCCTCTGCCTTGGCCGCCTTGGAACCGGGGGCGTCGCCGATCACGACGAACGCCGTCTTCTTCGACACCGAACCGGCGGCCTTGCCGCCGCGGATCAGGATCGCTTCCTTCGCCTCGTCCCGGGAGAACCCCTCGAGCGAACCGGTGACGACGATCGACAGGCCCTCGAGGCTGCGCACGATCGACTCGTCACGCTCGTCCTCCATCGACACCCCCGCCGCGCGCCATTTCTCGACGATGTCCCGGTGCCAGTCGACGGCGAACCATTCGACGACGGCCGCCGCGATGGTGCCGCCCACCCCGTCCACCGCCGCCAGTTCGTCGACACCGGCGTTCTCGATGCGCTCCAGGCTGCCGAACTCGCCCGCCAGCGCCCGCGCCGCCGTCGGGCCGACGTGCCGGATGGACAGCGCGACCAGCACGCGCCACAGCGGTTGCTGCTTGGCCGAGCCGAGGTTGTCGAGCAGGCGCCGGCCGTTCGCCGACAGCTTCCCCGCCTTGGTGCGGAACAGCGACGCCTGCATCAGGTCGTCCTCGGTGAGCGAGAACAGGTCGCCCTCGTCGCGGATGACGCCGGCCTGCAGCAGCGCCGTGGCCGCCTCGTACCCGAGGACCTCGATGTCGAACGCGCCTCGGCCCGCGACGTGGAACACGCGCTCGCGCAACTGCGCCGGGCACGAACGCTGGTTGGGGCAGCGGATGTCCGCATCGCCCTCCTTGGCCGGGGCGAGCGTCGTGCCGCACTCGGGGCACTCGGTGGGCATGACGAACTCGGTCTCGGTGCCGTCGCGCACGTCGACGACCGGGCCCAGCACCTCGGGGATCACCTCTCCGGCCTTGCGGATCACGACGGTGTCGCCGATCAGCACGCCCTTGCGCTTGACCTCGGAGCCGTTGTGCAGCGTCGCCAGCGCGACCGTCGAACCGGCCACCAGGACCGGCTCCATGTACGCGAACGGGGTGACCCGGCCGGTGCGGCCGACACTGACCCGGATGTCGAGGAGTTTGGTGGTGGCCTCCTCCGGCGGGTACTTGTACGCGACCGCCCAGCGGGGCGCGCGCGACGTGGAACCGAGGCGGCGGTGCAGGGCCATCTCGTCGACCTTGACGACCAGACCGTCGATCTCGTGCTCGACGTCGTGGCGGTGCTCGTCCCAGTACTGCACCTTCTCGACCACCGCGTCGATGCCGACCACGCGCGACGTGTGCGACGACACCGGCAGCCCCCACGCCGCGAGTGCGGTGTAGGCGTCGTACTGGCCGACCGGGTCGAAGCCCTCGGTGCGGCCGAGCCCGTGACAGATCATGCCGAGCCGCCGCCGTGCGGTGACGGCCGGATTCTTCTGCCGCAGCGAGCCGGCCGCCGAGTTGCGCGGATTCGCGAAGGGCGCCTTGCCTTCCTGGACCAGGGACGCGTTGAGGGCCGCGAAGTCCTCGAGCCGGAAGAACACCTCGCCGCGCACCTCGAGCAGCGCGGGAATCGGGTATTCGTCACTGGGCGTGAGAGTTTCGGGGATGTCGGCGATGGTGCGCGCATTGAGCGTGACGTCCTCGCCGGTGCGACCGTCACCGCGGGTGGCCGCGCGGACCAGCTTACCGTTCTCGTACACCAGATTGAGCGCGACGCCGTCGATCTTCACCTCGCACAGGTAGTGCAGATCAGGACCGGTCTCGACTTCTACACGCCCGGCCCAGGTGCGTAGTTCGTCGTAGTCGAAGACGTTGTCGAGGCTGAGCATCCGCTCGAGATGGTCGACGGCCTTGAACTCGGTCGCGAACCCGCCGCCGACGAGCTGCGTGGGCGAGTCCGCCGTCCGCAGGTCCGGGTGGCGTTCCTCGAGCGCGTTCAGCTGCCCGAACAGTGCGTCGAACTCGCCGTCGGAGACGACCGGCGAGTCGAGCACGTAGTAGCGGAACTGGTGGTTGCGGACCACCTCGGCCAACTCCTGCCAGCGTTCGCGATCCTCGGCACTCGCAGGCTCCACCGCGGCGTCGGACGGGCTGGTCATTGCGGTAGCGGCTTCGTTCTGGTCCACCTGGGAAGGTTATCGCAGCCAGCTGACAGTTTTCGCGGCCGCAAACTCCCGTTCAGGCCATGGCGGACGGGTCGGCACCGTCGGCGAAGGCGCGGGTCAGCTCGTTCGCCGACCGCAGGGCCGTGCGGGCCCAGTCCGCGTCCGCGCCCGCCAGACCGCACGCCGGGGTCACCGTCACGCGCGACGACAGCAACTCACGCGCGAAGCCCAGGCGATCGAGCAGACGGGTCGCCGGCTCGGCCAGGTCCCGCCAGCCCGGTGTGCGTTCGGGCGCGGTGGTGGGCACCAGGCCCAGCGCCAGGTCGATTCCCGCGTCGAGCAGTTCGCCGATGCCGTCGAGGTCCGCGGTGCGCAGCGTGGTCACGTCGAGGCCCACCATCGACGCACCACTGCGATGCAGCAGACCGAGGGGGGCGTCGGCGGCGCAGCAGTGCACCAGCACGGGCGCGCCGACCCGCTCGATCGCCGACTGCAGCAGTGCCAGGGCCTCCGGTTCGGGCAGCGCACGCGGGGTCTGCAGGATCGACACTCCGGACAGCAAACCCGCGAGGACCGCGGGCAGTCCGGGCTCGTCGAACTGGACCACGACCGGTGAACCGAGGCGCCGCGCCGTGTCCGCGACATGGGCCGCGACACCCTCCGCGAGCGATTCGGTGAGATCGCGCAGCGCACCCCGATCGGTGAGCACCCGGTGCCCGGCGTGCAGTTCCAGTTGCGATGCGAGCGTCAGCGGGCCGACGGCCTGCACCTTCACCGGCTGGTCGGTGCCCCGGCGTCCCGCCAGCTCCCACGCCTCCTCGAGGGCATCGAGGTCGCGGGCCAGCAGGTCGCGGGCGGTGCGGGTGGCCGCGCCGACCCGTTGCGTGAGGCGGTAGCCGGTCGTGGAGGTGTCGAGCGGCATGGAGATCAGCAGCGCCGCGGCGCGGCCGATCATGTCGGCCCCGATGCCGCGGGCCGGAAGTTCCACCAGGTGTGGCAGGGCGGGCAGTTCGCCGACGACGATCTCGGCGGCCGCCCGCGGATCGGTCCCGGGCCAGGAGCCGACGCCCGTCGCGACGCCGACGGGAACGCGGGCGCCCGTCACGGACGGTCCGCGGAGGTTCCCGAGATGGTGCCGCTGCCGATGACCACGTCCCCGTCCTCGTCCGGGTGGTACAGGACCACGGCCTGCCCCTTCGCGACACCGGTGAGCGGTTCCGACAACTGCACCGAGATCCCGCCGTCGACTTCCTCGGCCACCGCGCGGGCGGTGCCACCGTGGGCACGCACCTGAACGACGCACTCGATCGGACCCTCGGGCGCCTGCCCGGACGTCCAGATCGCGCGCTCGGCGGAGATGGTCCACACCTTGAGCCGCTCGGCCGAACCGACCCGGACCGTACCGGTTTCGGGCTCGATCGACGTCACGTAGCGGGGCTGACCGTCCGCGGCCGGGCCCTTCACACCGAGCCCCTTGCGCTGACCGATGGTGAACCCGTGGACGCCGTCGTGCTCGGCGAGGACCTCACCGGAGTCGGCGTCGACGACCGCGCCGGGACGGATCCCGATCTTGGCGCCGAGGAACGCGCGGGTGTCACCGGACGGGATGAAGCAGATGTCGTGGCTGTCGGGCTTGTTCGCCACGGCGAGGCCGCGCTCGGCGGCCTCCTCGCGGATCTGCTCCTTGGGGGTGTCGCCGACCGGGAACATGGCCCGCGACAACTGCTCCGAGGTGAGCACCGCGAGCACGTAGGACTGGTCCTTGTCGGCGTCGACGGCGCGGCGCAGGACGCCGTCCTCGAGCCGCGCGTAGTGACCGGTCGCGACGGCGTCGAAGCCCAGCGCGATCGCGCGGTCCGCGAGCGCCGCGAACTTGATCTTCTCGTTGCATCGCAGGCACGGGTTGGGGGTCTCCCCCGCCGCGTACGCCTCCACGAAGTCGTCGATCACGTCTTCCTTGAAGCGCTCCGCGAAATCCCAGACGTAGAAAGGGATTCCGAGCACATCCGCCGCACGCTTGGCGTCGCCCGCGTCCTCCTTGGAGCAGCAGCCACGCGACCCGGTCCGCAGTGTGCCCGGCGCCGTCGACAGTGCGAGGTGAACACCGACCACGTCGTGGCCGGCCGCCACCGCACGGGCCGCCGCGACCGCGGAGTCCACGCCGCCGCTCATCGCTGCCAGAACTCGCATCTACCGATTCCCTCCGTGTGTTCCCCGAGCGCCGGCACTCGCCAGTCCGGCGGCGCGGGCACGCTCGATCACCTGCGGCAGCGCCGACAACAACGCCTCGACGTCCCGCTCGGTCGACGTGTGCCCCAACGAGAATCGCAGTGATCCACGCGCGAGGACGGGGTCGACGCCCATCGCGGTCAGCACGTGACTCGCGCTCGCGACGCCGGCCGTGCACGCCGAACCCGTGGAGCACTCGACGCCGGCGACGTCGAGCAGCATCAGCAGCGAGTCGCCCTCACAGCCGGGAAAAGTGAAGTGCGCGTTACCCGGAAGCCGCCCGGCACCGGTGGCGCCGTTGAGGATCGCATCGGGGACCGCGCGCCGGACGCCGTCGATCAGGCTGTCCCGCAGGGCCGCCAGCTCGGCGCCGCGCACGTCCATGTCGGCGGTCGTGATCTGCAGCGCGGACGCCAGTCCGACGATCGACGCGGTGTCCTGGGTTCCGGAGCGCAGGTCGCGTTCGTGCCCGCCGCCGTGCAGCAGCGGCACACACGACACCTGCCGGCCCAGCAGCAGGGCGCCGACGCCCTGGGGGCCGCCGAACTTGTGCCCGGCGATGCTCAGCGCCGACAGGCCGCTCGCTGCGAAGTCGACCGGCAGATGCGCCGCGGCCTGCACCGCGTCGCTGTGGATCGGGACGCCGAACTCTGCGGCGACGGCCGCGATCTGCGCGATCGGGTTGATCGTGCCGATCTCGTTGTTGGCCCACATGACGGTGACGAGGGCCGTCTCGTCGGCGTGCACCGACAGCTCGGCCCGCACGACGTCGGGGTCGACGGCACCGTCCGCATCCACGGGCAGCCACGTCACGTGGGCTCCCTCGTGGGCCACGAGCCACTCGACGGCGTCCAACACGGCGTGGTGCTCGACGGCACTGGCGAGGATGCGGGTGCGTTTGGGGTCGGCGTCGCGGCGGGCCCAGTAGATGCCCTTGACGGCGAGGTTGTCGCTCTCGGTACCACCGGAGGTGAAGATCACCTCGGACGGCCGGGCCCCGAGGCAGGCGGCGATGGACTCGCGGGACTCCTCGATCCGGCGCCGGGCCGACCGACCCGATCCGTGCAGTGACGAGGCGTTACCCACCGTGGCGAAGACCTCGGTCATCGCCTCGATCGTTGCCGGATACATGGGTGTGGTCGCGGCGTGGTCGAGGTAGACCGCTGAGCTGGTGGCAGACGAGATCATGACTCGACAAGGATAGCCGTTCACCCGGACCCGTCACGCCGCGGAGACCCCCGTCACGCAGCACGTGCGCGACGACGACCTTCCAGACGCGCAAGGATGCGGTCCGCGCCCACCGCAGCGCCGCGGCGGACCTCGCATTCACACCGCTCGGCCAGCTCCCGACGGTCGCGGCCCGGGGCCTGCAGCGCCCCCAGCGTCACCCGGGCCCGCAGGCCGCGACTCCTGAGCACCCGGCGCATCGAGGCTCCGATCGAGTCGTCGCCCACGAAGCACGGCCCGGTCGTGTGCGCCCCCGCCGCGTCGACATACTCCACCAGCACCGGCTGGACGGGCCGCTGCGCGTCGACCGCGGCCTGGAACAGCGCCGGCCGGAACCGACCGAACGCCCGACCACACCACGTGGTCCCCTCCGGAAAGACGATCACCGTGTCCCCCGCGAGCAGCCGATCCCGCGCGGTGGCGACCGTGTCCGGCAGGCCGCGCAGGTTGCCCCGCTCGATGGGGATCACCCCGGCCCGCCGGGCCACGCCACCGAGCAGCGGCCAGGTCAGCAGGTCGGCGCGGGCGACGAACCGACCCGGCAGCACCGCCGCGAGCACCAGGACGTCGAGCCACGAGACGTGCCCGGCCACCACGAGCGTCCCGCCGGGCACTCGGGCCGGCGATGCGGACACGTCGATCCGGATACCGATGCCGCGCAGTGCTGTTCGCGCGAACATTCGATGGCATGCCACCCGCGGCTGCCGCGGGAGCAGTCGCACGATCGGCAGCAGCACCGACGCCRACGCCACCGCCACCAGCGCGATCCAGCGGCCGCACGCGAGCGCGACCGGGACCCGCTCGGGGCGCCGCGGCAGGCAACCGTCGCCGCACGGGCTCGTCGGCAGCCACGAATGACTCATGCCGCGGCCTCGATCACCGCCGACGCGCGCCGCAACCGCTCGAGGTAGCGGGTGTCGGCGTCGTGCAGGCTCTGCAGGGCCACGAAGTCGGCGACACCGAAGTCCGGGTCGTGCGCGGGTTCGCCGCAGATCTTCGCGCCCAGCCGCAGGTAGCCACGCAGCAGCGGCGGCACCGACGGCCGCAGCGGCGCGGCGATGTCGTCGAGGGGACGGCCGTCCACCCGGACCGGACGCAGCGGTCGCGCCCACGTCGACGGATCGGCGGCGTGGCGGCTCAGCAGGAAATCGCGCACGCCGCGCACGTTCGCACCGGCAACCGCGTCGGGGCGGTCCTGCATCGGCACCGACACACAGCCCATGACGGTGTCGTGGCCGGTGAGCTGCAGGTAGTGCAGGATCCCCGCCCACATCAGTGCCAGGACCGAGCCCGAGCGGTGGTCGACGTCCACACAGGCCCGTCCCATCTCGACGACCCGCCGTCTCGCAGGGTCGAGCGCCGACAGGTCGAACTCGGTCGCGGTGTAGTAGCCCCCGGCCGCGACCGCGGCGTCGGGCGGCAGCATCCGATAGCAGCCGACGAAGTCACCGGAGACGTTGTCGCGGACGAGGAGATGGTCACAGAAGTCGTCGAACCGATCGGCATCGATCCGCTCGGCAGACGGGGGGAGGACGAAGCCGGGTTCGGCGGCGAACACGCGGTAGCGCAGGCGCTGCGCCGCCTCACGATGCTCGCGGTCGGAGGAGACGAGGAGGGAGTAGCGGGATCTGGTGGTCCCTGAAGTCACGGGCGCGGTGTAGACGGTCTCGACGAGTGGCGAAGTTGTCATGCCAGAGGTCTATCGAGCCCGTCCGGCGACGAGGCATCAGCCGCATGTCGACGGGATGCCGGTTCGGTGAACGTCACTGCCGCGCGCGAATTGACGCCCCGCGCGCACGATTGCACGCGCGGGAGACGAATTCGCGCGCGCGGCGGCTGTGGACAACGTCGGAGTTGTCCACAGCAGCGCGAACAGGCGTCGCGCATCGCATCTGCGACGTCGAAGATCGAGGCCATGACCGAGCCTGCACCTCGAACACTGAGACGACGCGATGCGCTCTCCCGAGGCTTCACCGACGCCGAGATCCGCACGCTCTGCCGAAACGGAGGTCTGCGCAGGCTCCGTCCGGGCACATACCTGAGCGCAGTAGCCGATGCCTCGATGGACCCCGCGCAGCGACACCGCGAACTGATCCGGGCGACGCTACCGGGACTGAATCCCGACGCCGTCGTCAGTCACCAGTCCGCCGCGGTGCTGCACGGCCTGTCATTGTGGGACATCCCACTCGACCGCGTATACGTCACGCGGAACCGGACGGGAGGTGGACGGCGCACCCGGCACTTCGCCCAGGCCAGGATGCCGGCGATGCCGTGTTCGCAGAAAAGCAACGTGAGGACAGGATCCGCGACGCCGGCTGGGAGGTCGCGCGGTGGACGTGGCGAGACCTCGACCGTCCGGACGTGATCGGAGCGAGAGTTCGTCGATCGATGCAGCGGCGCGACGACCGGCCCCGCCCCCTGGGCGCGGTGCTGCGCGCGAATTGACGCCCCGCGCGCACGATTGCGCGCGCGGGAGACGAATCCGCGCGCAGCGGGAAGTGGACGGGCACAACACAAAACCCCCGCCACCGGAACCGGTGACGGGGGCGTGCGAGCCTGGGACTGGGATCAGCCCTTGTGAGCCTTGACAGCCTCGGTGAGCTGCGGTGCGACGTTGAACAGGTCGCCGACGACGCCGAAGTCCGCGATCTCGAAGATCGGGGCCTCTTCGTCCTTGTTGACCGCGACGATGGTCTTCGAGGTCTGCATGCCGGCGCGGTGCTGGATGGCACCGGAGATGCCGAGCGCGATGTACAGCTGCGGCGAGACCGTCTTACCGGTCTGACCGACCTGGAACTGGCCCGGGTAGTAGCCGGAGTCGACGGCGGCGCGCGATGCACCGACGGCGGCACCGAGCGAATCGGCGAGCTCCTCGACGACCGAGAACTTGTCGGCGCTGCCGACGCCACGGCCACCGGAGACGACGACCGACGCCTCGGTGAGCTCCGGACGATCGCCACCGACGATCGGGGCACGCGAGACGACCTTGACGGCGCTCTCGTCCTGAGCCGGAACCTCGACGACGACCTGCTCGCCGGCAGCAGCCTGCGGCTGGGCCTCGACGGCACCCGGGCGGACCGAGATGACCGGAACCTCGCCGTTGGCCTTGGCCTCGACGGTGAACGCGCCACCGAAGATCGAGTGGACGGCGCTGCCGTCGGCCTTGACCTCGACGACGTCGGACAGCAGGCCGGAGCCGATGCGAGCTGCCAGGCGACCGGCAACTTCCTTGCCCTCGGTGCTGGCGGCGGTGACGACGGCGGCCGGGCCGGCGGTCTCGACCAGGCCGGCGAGGACGTCGACCTTGGGGGTCACGAGGTAGCCGTCGATGTCGTCGGACTCGGCGACGTAGATCTTCGCGGCACCGGCGGCAGCCAGCGCGTCGGCCAGCTTCGCGGCGGTACCGGCCGGGCCGGTGACGACGGCAGCCGGCTCACCGAGAGCGCGGGCGGCCGTGATGAGCTCGGTGCTGACCTTCTTGAGTGCACCCTCGGCGTGCTCGACGAGCACGAGTACTTCTGCCATTGCTTACTTCTCCCTGTCTTCTCTGCTGGTCTCGAGGGGGCGCGATCAGATGATCTTCTGGCCCACGAGGTACGCGGCGATCTTGGAGCCGCCGTCGCCCTCGTCGGCGACACGCTCACCAGCGGTACGCGGGGGCTTGGGGGTGGATGCGGTGACGGTGGTGCCGGCGTTGGCGACGCCCACGGTCTCCGGATCGACGCCGAGGTCGGCCAGGGTGAGGACCTGAACTTCCTTCTTCTTCGCGGCCATGATGCCCTTGAAGGACGGGAAGCGGGGCTCGTTGATCTTCTCGGTGACCGAGACGATGGCCGGCAGACCGGCCTCGAGGCCGAAGACGCCCTCGTCGGTCTCGCGCTCGCCGGTGACCTTGCCGTCGGCGAGGGTCAGCTTGCGCAGCTGCGTGAGCTGCGGCAGGCCCAGGTACTCGGCGATGATGGCCGGGACGGCGCCGATGCGGCCGTCGGTGGCCTCGTTGCCGGCGATGACGAGATCGGCGGCCTCGCCGTTCTCGAAGCCGATCTGGCCGAGGGCCGCGGCGAGGGTCCAGCCGGTCTGGACGGCGTCGGAGCCGTGCAGGGCGGGATCGTTGACGTGGACGGCCTTGTCGGCGCCCATCGACAGAGCCTTGCGGATGGCGTCGGTGGCACGGTCCGGTCCGGCGCACAGCACGGTGACCTCGCCGCCCTGGGCCTCCTTGATGAGGAGAGCCTCTTCGACTGCGCGCTCGTTGATCTCGTCGAGCACGGCGTCGGCGGCCTCGCGGTCAAGCGTGAAGTCGCCGTCGGAGAGCTTGCGCTCGGACCACGTGTCGGGGACCTGCTTGATCAAAACGACGATGTTCGTCATGGGTCTTCGTCGACCTCCTGTGTCTATCTACCTGATGATCGCGAGCGGCTCCGCGAGATGCCGAGCTCTCGTAAGTAATTTCGTTGCACGTTGGCTGTGCGACAGATTACCCCACGTTAAGTTACCCACGGGTAACTTAGGCGAAATCCGGTCTCACCATAACCGCCTACCGGGCGTTTCATGCGTGTGATGTGGACCACCCCGACCGCCGTCGACACCGCGGGCACTAACCTCGCTGGGGTGAGCGAATCCACAGTTGGTTCCACCGCCGAGTCCCTCGACACCACGACGCCGTCCCCCGACGACGCCGCGACGCTGCCGTTGACCGGCGAGCGGACCGTGCCCGGAATCCCCGAGGAGAACTACTGGTTCCGGCGCCACGAGGTGGTCTACCGCGACCTGCTCCCCCGCTGCACCGGCCGCACCGTCCTGGAGGCCGGATCCGGAGAAGGCTACGGCGCCAACATGATTGCCGACGTCGCGAGCAAGGTCACCGGGCTCGACTACGACATCTCCGCCGTCGAACACGTCCGTGCCCGGTACCCCCGGGTGGAGATGCTGCACGGCAACCTCGCGGAGCTTCCGCTCGCGGACGGTTCCGTCGACACGGTCGTGAACTTTCAGGTGATCGAGCACCTGTGGGACCAAGCGCAGTTCCTGCGCGAGTGCCACCGTGTCCTGACGCCGGGCGGCGAGCTGCTCGTCAGCACGCCCAACCGGATCACGTTCTCCCCCGGCCGGGACACCCCCCTCAACCCGTTCCACACGCGTGAACTCAACGCCGCCGAGCTCACCGAACTGCTCGTCGAGGCCGGCTTCCGGGTGGCGGTCATGACCGGCGTCCACCACGCCGCGCGTCTGCGCGCGCTCGACACCAAGCACGGCGGCTCGTTCATCGACGCCCAGATCGACCGCGCCCTGGCCGGCGAGCCGTGGCCCGAGGATCTCACCCGGGACGTCGAGGGCATCGACGTCGACGACTTCGAACTCCGCGAAGCCGACATCGACGACAGCCTCGACCTCGTCGCCATCGCGATCAAGGATCCTGTGGCATGACCGGCACTCAGGGGGGTCGGGCCGCCGAGGCCCGAGAGCCGGGCATGTTCTGCCTGGTCCTGCACTCGCATCTGCCGTGGCTCGCGAACCACGGCCGGTGGCCGGTGGGCGAGGAGTGGCTGTACCAGTCGTGGGCGGCGACGTACCTGCCGGTGACGGCCGTGTTGCGCCGGCTCGCCACGGAGGGCCGCTCACGGCTGCTGACGCTCGGCATCACGCCGGTGCTCGCTGCCCAACTGGACGACCCGCACTGCCTTGACGGCATGCACCACTGGCTCGGCAACTGGCAGATCCGCGCGCACGAGGCGGCGGGGATGCCGTCGGCGTCACACAAGGAACTCGGTGCGCGCGAGCACCGCGCGTCCGCCACGGCGCTCGCGGACTTCGAAACCCGTTGGCGCCACGGCGGATCCGCGGTGATCCGCGAACTGATCGACGCCGAGGCGATCGAACTGCTCGGCGGCCCGCTGGCCCATCCGTTCCAGCCGTTGCTCGATCCCCGCCTGCGCGCGTTCTCGCTCGCGGAGGGCCTCGCGGACGCGAAGGCCCGCTGGGACCACACACCGTCCGGCATCTGGGCGCCCGAGTGCGGCTACACGCCGGGCATGGAAATCGGTTACGCAGCCGCGGGCGTGTCGCACTTCATGGTCGACGGCCCCGCGCTGCGCGGCGACACGTCGGCGGGTCGGCCGGTGTGGGACTCCGACGTCGTCGCGTTCGGCCGCGACCTCGAGGTCAGCTACCGCGTGTGGTCCCCCAAGACCGGGTACCCGGGCCACGCCGCCTACCGCGACTTCCACACGTACGACCACGACACCGGGCTCAAGCCCGCGCGCGTCACCGGGCGCAGTGTGCCGTCCGAGCAGAAGGCCCCGTACGACCCGGACCTGGCCGCCGCGGCGATCGACAAGCACGTCGAGGACTTCGTCGAGACGGTCCGACGACGACTCCGCAGCGAGTCCGAGCGCATCGGCAGGGACGCACTGGTCGTCGCCGCGTTCGACACCGAACTCTTCGGGCACTGGTGGTTCGAGGGCCCGCAGTGGCTCGAGAAGATGCTGCGCGCGCTGCCCGAGGCCGGGATCGACGTCGGCACCCTCGCCGATGCACGCGCCCGTGGCTACGTCGGCGCACCCGTGGAACTGCAGGACTCGTCGTGGGGTTCGGGCAAGGACTGGCGGGTGTGGGCCGGCGACCAGGTTTCCGACCTGGTCCAGCTCAACGCGGAGGTCGTGCAGACCGCACTCGACACCATCGACAAGTCGCGCGATGCGAATCCGGGCAGACCGGAACTTCGCAATCGGGTCCACGACCAGATGTTGCGTGAGACGCTGATGGCGGTCTCGAGCGACTGGGCGTTCATGGTCAGCAAGGACTCGGCAGCCGGGTACGCGCGGGATCGGGCCCACAAGCACGCCCACGCGCTGCGGGAAATCGCCGACGCGGTCGCGTCCGGCCGGGACGACGTCGCACGCCGTCTCGCGGACGGATGGAACGCCGCCGACGGCCTGTTCCCCGCCCTCGACGCGCGGCGCCTGCCCGGTCCGCTGACTGATACAGCCGCATTCGCTGGGAGCGTGTGATGAAGATTCTGATCGTGTCGTGGGAGTACCCGCCGGTCGTGGTCGGCGGGTTGGGACGGCACGTCCATCACCTCGCGACCGAACTGGCCGCCGCCGGCCACGAGGTGGTGGTGCTGTCGCGGCGGCCGTCGGGCACCGATCCGACGACGCACCCGACCGTCACGGAGATCTCCGAGGGCGTTCTGGTGGTCGCGGTCGCCGAGGATCCGCCACACTTCATCTTCGGTGAGGACATGCTGGCGTGGACGCTCGCGATGGGCCACGCGATGGTCCGCGCCGGGGTCGCGCTGTCGAAGGGCGGCATCGGTGAGGGCTGGCAGCCCGACGTCGTCCACGCCCACGACTGGCTGGTGGCGCATCCGGCGATCGCCCTCGCCGAGTTCTACGACGTCCCGCTGGTCTCGACGTTGCACGCGTCGGAGGCAGGCCGGCACAGCGGCTGGATCTCGGGGCGGATCAACCGTCAGGTCCACTCGGTGGAGTGGTGGCTGGCGAACGAGTCGGACTCGATCATCACGTGCTCGGCGTCCATGGAGGACGAGGTCACTCAGCTGTACGGGCCCGAACTGCCGCCGATCACGGTGATCCGCAACGGCATCGATGTCACCACGTGGAGCTACCGCCCGCGCGCACCGCGGTCGGGGCCGGCGACGCTGCTGTACGTCGGACGGCTCGAGTACGAGAAGGGCGTGCAGGACGCAATCGCCGCACTCCCCCGGATCCGGCGCAGCCACCCGGGCACGACGCTGGCCGTCGCGGGCGAGGGGACCCAGTTCGAGTGGCTGCAGCAGCAGGCCCGCACGCACCGAGTGGCACGTTCGGTGACGTTCCTCGGCAACCTCGACCACGAGGAGCTGCTGAGCTGGCTGCACGGCGCCGACGCGATCGTGCTCCCCAGCCGGTACGAGCCGTTCGGGATCATCGCCCTCGAGGCGGCCGCCGCGGGCACACCGCTGATCACCTCGACCGCGGGCGGGCTCGGCGAGGCCGTCGTGGACGGCGTGACCGGACTGTCGTTCGAGCCGGGGGACGTGGACGGACTGACCTCCGCGGCCCGCGAGGTGCTCGACGATCCCGCCGCCGCTCAGACGCGGGCGCGGGCGGCTCGCGAGCGGCTGACCGCCGACTTCGACTGGCGCAAGGTCGCCGAGGAGACGGTCCAGGTGTACTCGGCGGCCAAGCGCCGCGTGCGGCATCCTTTGGCACGCCCCGAGATTCCCGAGCGCCCGCTACCCGGTCGGTAGCGGGCCGCCCGGCCCACGCCCGAGCCCACTCACTGTGAGGCGCCGGCGCCGTTCCCGTTGACGGCGGCGGCGCCGTTCATGGTCTTCTTGCGGGCGATGTCCTCGAGCGCGGCGATGTACTTCGCCCGCTCCGCGGCGCCGGCCTCCCAGTCGACGCGACGGTTCTTGACCGCCTTGGCGGGCGAGCCGACGGCGATGCTGAAGTCGGGGATCTCGCCCTTGACGACGGCGTGCGCGCCCAGCACGCAGCCGCGGCCGACGCGCGTGTTCCGCAGGACCGTGACCTTCGCGGCGATCCACGTGTCCGGTCCGATGCGCACCGGTCCCTTGACGATGCCCTGATCCTTGATCGGGACGTTCACGTCGTCCATCCGGTGGTCGAAGTCGCAGATGTAGCACCAGTCCGCGACGAGGGTCGACGCACCGATCTCGATGTYGAGGTACGTGTTGACGACGTTGTCCTTGCCGAAGACGACCTTGTCGCCGATCCGCAGGGATCCCTCGTGGCAGCGCAGGGCGTTGCCGTCACCGATGTGCACCCACTTGCCGATCTCCAGGCGGGAGAGTCCCGGCGTCGAGTGGATCTCCACGTTCTTGCCGAGGAACACCATGCCGCGCGTGATGATGTGCGGGTTGGCGAGTTTGAACTTCGCCAGACGGTAGTAGCGAACCAGGTACCACGGTGTGTACGCCTTGTTCGCGATGACCCACTTCAGCGAGGCCGGCGTCAGGAAACGTGCCTGCTCACTGTCCCGACGTCGGGATCCACGCCACCTCGAGCGCAACGGTGCGCCCCACATGCTCGTCATGACACGTAAGCCTACGGACCGCCACTGTGCGCCCCGTCACGTGCCCCGTCCGGTCAGAGGGCGGCGTGCCTGCTCACGCTGTGGCCGCCCCACGAGTGACCACTCCAGCGCGGCTTGACCCACACCTGACGCCGCCGGGTGCGCCGACGACGCGACGCCCGGACCCAGTCGTCGTCGTGCGCGACCGCATACGCCACCAGCGCCCCACCGAGTGCGGTGACGAGCATCGCGACCACCGACGCCATCACCAACCCGATCGCGCCGGCGATGCCGGCGACGAGCATCGAGGTGACGACACGGCCCGCGGACGGCGATCCGAGGAGGTGGTTGTCGATATCGGAGACCCCAGGACCGGGGTCGACTGTGACCGCTTCGGATTCTGTCCGCGTTCCCGGCTGCATGGATCTATTAGACACAATTCCTCGCCGCGTGTCGCAGCGGATTTCGATAAACGATCGGCAACGATAGTTTCCCCGACGAATTACATCCATGGCGTTCACTCCAACAGGACAATTCAGTCGGGATCAGCCACACAGTGCGGTCTCGACCGAGACGTACGGCAACGCGTGCGCCAGCGCCACCGGCGCGTGCGTCACCTGACCCGACCAGGCATTCAATCCCATCGCCAGCGCACGGTCGGCGCGCATCGCCCCGCGCCAACCCTTTTCCGCGATCACCGAGACAAACGGCAACGTAACGTTTACCAACGCGCGGGTGGACGTATGGGGAACAATGCTCGGCATATTGGGAACCGCATAAATAATAGAATTGTGAACCATATAGGTGGGTTGGTCGTGGGTCGTGGGACGCGAATCCTCGAAGCACCCGCCCTGATCGATCGCGATGTCCACCAGCACACTGCCCGGCAGCATCCGGGACACCTGCTCGGACGAGACCAACCGCGGCGCGCGGGCACCGTGCACCAGCACGGCGCCGATCACCAGATCCGCGTCGACCAGCGTCCGCTCGAGTTCCGTCCGGGTCGACACGACGGTCGAGATACGGGCCCCGAAGCGGGCGTGCAGCGCGCGTAGGCGCTCGACGTCGCGGTCGAACACGGTCACCCGTGCGCCCATCCCCACCGCGACCGCCGTGGCGTGGGTCCCGGCGCTCCCGGCGCCGATGACCACGACACCGGCAGGTGGAACGCCGGGCACCCCGCCGAGCAGGATGCCGCGTCCGCAGCCGCCCGCGGTGGATTGCAGCGCGTGCGCCCCGACCTGCGTGGCGAGGCGGCCGGCAACCTCGCTCATCGGTGCCAGCAGCGGGAGCGAGCCGTCGGCGCGTTCGACCGTCTCGTACGCGATCGCGGTGACGCCACTCGACAGCAACGCCTCGGTGCACTCGAGCGACGCCGCGAGATGCAGGTAGGTGAACAGCACCTGCCCCCGTCGCATCAGTTCGAACTCCGGCGCGAGCGGCTCCTTGACCTTCACGATCAGGTCGGCCTCGGCCCAGACGTCTTCGGCGTGATCGACGATCCGGGCCCCCGCGGCGACGAACTCACCGTCGGACATCGACGAACCGTCGCCCGCCCCACGCTCGACGACGACGTCGTGTCCCTGCGCACGCAGTTCGGTGACCGAGAGCGGGGTCAACGCGACCCGCAGCTCACCGCTCTTGATCTCCTTCGGCACACCAATTCTCATGATGCCTCCTCCGCGCGGACCTGCCGGGTCACGGAACTGCCGGGTCCCGACGCGCTGCGGATCGGGCGGGATCGAAGCGCGGATCGTGGGACCTTCATCGAGGGTCCCACGAAATGCGCCGGGGCGGTTCGGCGACCGCACATCGCAGCCGGGATAATCTCTGGTCCGAGCAGATCCCTACCCAAGGAGATGTAATGCGGCGTGCCCTACGGTCGTCGGCGGCGGCGCTGACGGCGATCTCGGCCCTCCTCCTCGCAGGATGCGGCGGGGATTCCGGCACCGCGGACGTCTTCGGTGCGGGCGGATGGCCGGGAATGCACGCCGATGCGCGGAGCAGCAACACGAGCCCGGTGACGGGATCCCGGTCGCTCGACTTCCAGTGGTCCCGCCCGATCGGCGGCCCCACCCCCACGAACGCCTCGGTGGCGGCGAACGGACAGGTCTTCCTCACCGCACGCACCGACGAGGGCTGCAACCTCCTCTCGTTCCAGATCGACACCGGCCGCAAGCGCTGGTGCACCCGGATCGGCCCGGGCGCCGCGACCTCGACTCCCGTGGTGGACGCCGCCACCAACATCTACATCGGCGACGAGGGCGCGATGAGCTCGTTCAACGAGCGCGGCCAGTTGCGCTGGCGTACACCGGTGTCCGGCACTCCGCGGTCCGCCCAGTTCACCGGCGACGGCAACCTGCTGTTCATCACGCAGCTCGGCCAGATCAACGTCCTCGATCCGCAGACCGGCTTCAAGGTGGCGCCGTCGTACGACCTGATCCCGCCGGCGTCGTACACGCAGGGCGCCAACGTCGAGCCCGTTCCGAACGACCAGGGCCTCGACGGGTGCCTCGCCGGCGGGCAACAGTGCCCGGTCGCGAACACGCCGGCGATCGATCTGGACAACGGTCGCTTCGTGTTCACATTCTGGCGCCCCTTCGCCCCACAGGCCGACCTGGTCGCGATGCGCTACACCGGAGGTGACGATCCGAGGATCGTCGAGGACTGGTCGACCGGCACCCTGCCGGGCGGCCCCGCCGGCGGCCCGAACCTGTCCGCGGACGGAAAGACCGTGTACACCAACGACAATGCCGGGCACCTGTGGGCCGTCGACGCCGAGACCGGTGAACCGCGGTGGAGCTACGACGTCGGCTACCCGGCCCTGGGCACCCCGTCCACGTCCGCCGGCGGACTGATCATTCCTGCCGGCGCGGAGAAGGGTCGGCTGCTGGCGGTGCGCGATCGCGGCGACCACGCCGAACTGGTGTGGGAGCGAGCCGATCTGCTGCAGCTCGGCGTGCCCGCGCAGACCGCCGGCACCACCGGATACACCGTCGTCCGGGACGGCGACGCCGGACTCGCACTGCTGACGTTCGACACCGAGACCGGCGAAACGCTCGACCAGGACCCCCTGCCCGGGGCCACCGGGTTCACCGTCGGTACCTCGATCGGACCGGACGGCGAGGTGCTCACCCCGACCCTGATCGGGGAACTGTTCGTCCTGAAGTAGGCGTCAGTCCCGCGCGGCACACACGAAAGCGACGGGCGTCCGGCCGATCCTGGTGAGTACCACCGACATCGGCGTGGTGCCGCGCAGTTTCAGGCGCGGCCGCAGCACCGCCGGATCGATGTCGAGACCACGGACCAGGATCTCCGCCGACCCGCAGTCGCGCGCGGCCAGTTCCTGCCGCAGCGCCTTCTCGGTGTACTTGAGCCGCGCCAGTATCCGGAAACCGCGCACGCCGTCGGGCACGCTGTCGCCGGTCAGGTAGGCGATCCGCGGATCCAGCTGCCACAACCCGTGCCGGGCCGCGTAGTGGCGCACCAGGCCGGACCGCACGACGGCTCCGTCCGGGTCGATGATCCACTCCCCCGGTTCGCGCTCCGGGATGTCGTCGGGCTCGGCGTCGGTGATCTCCCAGGTCGTCCCGTCCGAACGCAGCACGCTCGCCCGGCGCCGCACGCCTGGGCCTGCCAGCCCCGGCGACCACAGGCACGCCTCGCGCACCCCGCCGTCGAGCGAGACCACCTCCACCTCGCCGTCCCAGTCGAGCCGGTCGAAGTCGAGGCCCGGGGCGCACTTCACCGCGAGATCACGCCCGGCGTAGACGTCGAGCAGGTCCGGCAGCGGCGGCATCAGGGCCGCCGGGTCGTGTGTGCGCCTACCGCCGGAACGTCGTGCGGGGTCGGCGATCACGACGGTGTCGCGGGTACAGGGTCGTAGCGCGTCGGCGCGCACGAGTGTCGCGCCGGGAACATTGTGGGCCGCCATCGCCAACCGGACGGGGTCGAGATCGCTGCCGATCACGGTGTCCGCCACCGGAACCAGCGCCGAAAGCTCGGCACCGATCGAGCAGGTGACGTCGTGGACGCGGCGGCCCGCGAGCCGGACGCCGCGGTGCCGCGCCACCACGATCGGCGTCGCCTGCTGCAACGCGTCGTCGGTGAACAGCCAGGACTCGGCACCGTCCAGCTTGGCCTGCGCCTTGCGCCGCAGCAGCACCGTCTCGATCAGCAGTGCCGCGCGGTCACCGAAACGCGCACGCGCCCGGCCGATGTCGGCCAGTCGCGTACGCGTCGACAGCTCCGATTCCGCCGTCTCCGCCAGCGCCGCGATGCCGTCCGCGCTGCGCAGGTATCCGACGTCGTCGGTCGTGAAGTCGTATCCCAAAGCTCGTTCGGCTCAGTTCAGTCGGTGGCGCCCGGCTTCACGCCGGTGATCATCACGTTGTAGAAGAAATTGCGCGGAACCACGTGCTGGAGCACCTTGTCGTCCAGCCAGCTCAGCGACTTGAAACCACCGAACGCGAACCTGGCCCAGCCCCAGCCCAGCTTCTCCGGCGGCACGGCGGCCTCGAAGGTGCGGACCGGCCAGCCGAGCAGCGCGGCGGCGAACTCCTCCGTCTTGGCCTTCACCTCGACGGCGCCGGCCGACTTCGCGATGTTCTCGAGGTCGGTGGGATCGAACGTGTGCAGGTCGACGACGGCCTCGAGCGCGGCGGCACGGGACGACTCGTCGAGCTCGGCCTGCGGACGACGCCAGTCGGACAGGAACGGCAGCTTGGTGACGTTCGTGGTCGCAGCCCACGTCGCGCGCCCGAGCCAGCGGGCGTAGAAGTTGCCGATGGTGCTGGGCTCGCCGGCGAAGACGAACCGGCCGCCCGGCTTGAGCACGCGCAGCACCTCGCGCAGCGACTGCTCGACGTCCGGGATGTGGTGCAGGACCGCATGGCCGACGACGAGGTCGAAGGTGTCGTCCTCGTACGGGATGGTCTCGGCATCGGCGACGCGGCCGTCGACGGGCAGCCCGAGGTGCTCCGCGTTGCGCATCGCGACCTTGACCATGCCCGGGGACAGGTCGGTGACCGAACCGGTCTTCGCGACGCCGCCCTGCATGAGGTTGAGCAGGAAGAAGCCCGTTCCGCAGCCCAGTTCCAGCGCCCGCTCGTACGGCAGCGGCTGATCGCCCGCGACGGCGTCGAACCGGCCCCGCGCGTACTCGATGCAACGCTCGTCGTACGAGATGGACCACTTGTCGTCGTAGGTCTCCGCTTCCCAATCGTGGTACAGGACCTGGGCGAGCTTCGTGTCCTTCAACGCAGCCTCGACCTCTTCGGCGGTTGCGTGCGGGTTCGGCGCGGGATCGATCCCGTCGTTCGGGCTAGCAGTCATGCAGCGAATCCTACCCAATGGTAAGGAATGAACAAGTTCTAGTTTTGGGCCTCGGGGGGCCCGATTTGCGCACTTGCCGCGGTTCCGGACGACCGGAAACGCCGACAAGTGCGCAAATCGCGGTGAGCTCTACTTGCCGGTGAACTTCGCCTTGCCGGGGCCGTTCTCGACGAACGACTCCATGCCGATGGTGCGGTCCGCGGTCGCGAACAGCGACGCGAACAGGTGCTGCTCGATCTTCAGGCCGGTCGCCAGGTCGGTGTCGAGGCCCTGATCGATCGCGGCCTTCGCGGCGGCGATCGCGCGGCTCGCGGCGCCGGTGAACTGCGACGCCCACTTGCGGGCGGCGTTGTACACCTCGTCGGGAGCGACCATCTCGTCGATCAGGCCGATCTGCAGGGCCTCCTCGGCGCCGACGAAGCGGCCCGTGAACACCATGTCCTTGGCCTTCGCCGGGCCCACCAGGCGGGCGAGGCGCTGCGTGCCGCCACCGCCGGGAATGACGCCCAGCAGGATCTCCGGGACACCGAGCTTGACGTTGTCGCCGGCGATGCGGCGATCCGCACCCAGCGCGACCTCGAGGCCGCCGCCCAGCGCGTAGCCGGTGATGGCGGCGACGGTCGGCTTCGGGATGTCGGCGATCGCACCGAGCGCCGACTGCAGGTCGGCGATGATCTCGCTCATCTGCACGAAGTCGAGCTCCGCCATCTCCTTGATGTCGGCGCCCGCGGCGAACACCTTCTCACCGCCGTAGACGATGACAGCCTTGACCTCCGGATCGACGGTGGCCTGCCGGGCCGCGGCCCGAATCTCTTCCTGCACCTGACGGTTCAGCGCGTTCATCGGGGGGCGCGCCAGACGGATCGTACCGATACCTTCGGAAACCTCGAGGGTCACAAACTCAGCCATGTGACTGAGGCTACTGGTCGGCGCCCCAGGGCAACGCCCCGGTGTCGTAGTACCCCTCGTCGCCGGGGAAGGCCACCCGCGGCTTGCCGTCCACGAAGCTCAGCTCGGGCAGGATCGGCGAGATCTCCGGCTCCGCAGCCAGAATCGCGTCGACGCCGTCGAACCGGCCGAGCGCGGCGAGCTGACTCCACGTGGGCGGCAACAGGACACTGCGACGCTCACGCCAGTCGTCGACGGCCGCAGCCGGAGTCCGCCACGAGACCTCCGCGGCCTCCGACGTGTCACCGTCCGCCAACTGCCCCTCCGGGAGCACCGCGACGAAGAAGCGCGTGTCGTACCGGCGCCCCTCCTGGACGGGGGTGATCCAGTTGGCCCACGGGCGCAGCAGATCCGTTCGCAGGACCAGGTTCTCGCGCGCGAGGAAGTCCGCGAACGACAGCTCCCGCGACTCGAGCTGGCGACGCGCCCGCGCGTACCCGGTGGTGTCGGCGACGACGGTGTCGACGGTGGGGCCGGCCAGCAGCACGCCGCACTCCTCGAACGTCTCACGAACCGCCGCGCACACGAGGGCCTTGGCACGGGCATCGTCGACGCCGAACCTCTCGGCCCACCACGACAGCGGCGGACCGGCCCAGCGGACGTCGGCGTCCCCGTCGGACGGATCCACGCCGCCGCCGGGAAACACCGTCATACCGCCCGCGAATGCCATCCCCGCCACACGCCGCAGCAGGAAGACCTCGACGCCCGCGTCGCCGTCGCGCACGAGCATCACGGTGGACGCGTCCTTCGGCGCCGGGACGGTGGTGTCCGGTGCGGTGGTATCCGGTGCGACGGCGCCGACGGAAGCGGCGCCCGACTCTCGAGAAGTTCCCATATCCGGAACCTACGCCCCGAGTGACGAACGCCTCACCACCGGTCCGGTCCGCGTGTCAGGCCCGGTGCAGGCCGGGATGCCGCGTGCGGCGGGCGAAGAATCGGCCGTCGACGCGGTCGAGGGTGATCGCCTGGCTGAAAGCCTCGCTCAGGTTCTCGGCCGTGATGACGTCGTCGAGCAGGCCCTGCGAGACCACGCGGCCCTCCGAGAGCAGCATCGCGTGCGTGAAGCCCGGCGGGATCTCCTCGACGTGATGGGTGATGAGCACCGTCGCCGGCGAATCCGGGTCCGCGGCCAGGTCACCGAGGCGCGCGACGAGTTCCTCACGGCCACCGAGGTCGAGGCCCGCGGCAGGCTCGTCGAGGAGCAACAGTTCGGGGTCGGTCATGAGCGCACGAGCGATCAGCACGCGCTTGCGTTCACCCTCGGACAGCGTCCCGTAGGTGCGGGTCGCGAGATGCTCGGCGCCGAGACTCTCGAGCATCTCGACGGCCCGCTCGGTGTCCATGTCCTCGTAGCGTTCCCGCCAGCGTCCGAGCACCGAGTAACCGGCCGACACCACCAGATCGCTCACGATCTCGTCGGCCGGAACCCGATGCGCGAGCGCCGACGACGACAGCCCGATCCGTGGCCGCAGCTCGGTGATGTCGACCTTGCCGAACGTCTCGCCGAACAGTCGGGCCACGCCGGCGGTCGGGTGGACCTCGGCGGCGGCCATGCGCAGCAGCGACGTCTTGCCGGCGCCGTTGGGGCCGAGCACGACCCACTTCTCGTCCAACTCCACTTGCCAGGAGACCGGGCCGACGAGGGTCGCTCCGCCACGGCGAATCAGGACGTCTTCGAAATCGATGAGGAGATCAGGATCTGGTTCCGACACAGCGACCATCTTCCCGTACTCGGTTGCGGCCGCATCGACTGGACCCGGACCTGCGTGTCGCCCTGGGGATCAGGGAATCGGGGCGATCACCGTCATCGAACCGGGTGCCACCTCGGTGAACCCCGCATCCCGCACCGCCACAGCGGCACCCCTGCCGACTTCGTCACACAGCGCGGCCCACGACCGCGGGTCGGCGTCCCGGACGGCGCAGCGGAATCCGTCTGCCGCCCACTGCCGCACGCGGTCGACGGGCATGGCACCCGCCAGGATCATCGACGCGTGCCCCACCTGGGCGGCGGCCTTGCCGACCGTCATCTCGAGGGACGCGTCGATCCACAGCGTCGGCAGTGCCGGGTCGACCGGTCCCGGCTCGTCGTGGTCCAGGTCGGTGCCGCCGATCTGCAGCTTCTTGATCCGCGGATCGAGGTCGCCCACCCGCCCCGGGACGAGCGCGCGGGCCTGCGCGCCGTCCACGTCGACGGTGACGCCGTCGACGTCGCACGCCGCGAGCCACTGGGCTCCGCGGGCGCGGCGGGCCACCTTGCGGATGCGGGCGTCGGTCCACTCCCGGACCGCGTGCTGCCACGGCCCCGGCTCGCCGCCGGCGTCCGGCCCGACACGCTCGTCGAGACACAACGCGACGGTCGCGGAGGCGGCCGCGGCGAGCAGCGCGCTCCGCGCGGGCGGTTCGATCTTCGGGATGTGCAGCACGATCGGCATCGCCAGCACCTGAGCCGGATCGGCCGGATCCGGGCGGTTGCCGTATCCGGCGGCCAGCACGGCGTGGCGTGCCGCGAAACCGTCCCCGGTCAGGGTCATGCGATCGGCACGCGCCGCACGACACCGTCCACCGCGTCGGCGGCCTCGACCTCGTCGCGGGTCACGCCGAGCACGAACAGCACCGCATCGAGGAACGGATGCGACAGCGCGGTGTCCGCGACCTCGCGCAGCGCCGGCTTGGCGTTGAACGCCACACCCAGACCGGCCGCGGTCAGCATGTCGATGTCGTTGGCGCCGTCGCCGACCGCGACGGTCTGCTCCATCGGCACCCCGACCTCGGCGGCGAACTTGCGCAGCGCGACCGCCTTCGCGGCGCGGTCGACGATGTCGCCGACCACACGCCCGGTGAGCTTGCCGTCGACGATCTCGAGGGTGTTGGCCTGGACGAAGTCGAGCTCGAGCTCGTGCGCGAGGCCCTCGATCACCTGACGGAAACCACCCGACACGACACCGCAGTGGTAGCCGAGGCGCCGCAGCGTCCGGATCGTGGTCCGCGCACCGGGCGTGAGCTGCAGATCGGCGGCGACGTCGTCGATGACCGACGCGTCGAGTCCGGCGAGGGTCGCGACGCGCTGGTGCAGGGACTCGGTGAAGTCGATCTCGCCGCGCATTGCCGACTCGGTGACCGCGCGGACCTCGTCCTCGACACCGGCCCGCGCCGCGAGCATCTCGATGACCTCACCCTGCACGAGCGTCGAGTCGACATCGAACACGATGAGCCGCTTGGCGCGCCGGGCGAGCCCGCCGCGCTCGACGGCGACGTCGACGTTCTCACCGGCCGCGACCTCGGCCAGGCCGGCACGCAGCTGCGCGTCCGCCTCGACGCCGGTGCCCGACGCGGTAACCATCAGCTCGAGGCCGGTGACCGGATAGTCGGCGACACCGCGGATGGAGTCGATGTTGGCGCCCTGCCGTGCCAGCTCACGCGACAACGAACGGAACGCCCGGGCGCTGACCGGGCTGCCGAGCACGACGACCGCGTGGGTCGACACCTGACGGCTCGCCGCGTCGGCGCCGATCTCGACATCGACGTTCATGCCGACCGTGTCCATCGCCTCCTCGAGCTCCTCCTGGAGGGCTTCCGGGTCGGCGGGACACAGGACCAGCACGCCGAGCGTGAGGCGACCGCGGATCACCACCTGCTCGACATCGAGCAGGCTCACATCGTGGCGGGACAGTGCCCCGAAGAGCACCGACGTGACGCCGGGCCTGTCCGGACCTGTAACCGTCACCAGAACAGTGGCGTCTGACGCACCCACCGAGAACTCCGTTCGTTTGGGCTCGAACTACGTACAAAGAAATCCGGCCCCCATTCTGCCAAGTCGAGGTGGCGGCACGGGAAAGGCCCCGCCAGCTCCCTCGACATCGGGGATCGGGCGGGGCCTTCCGGCAGAGCAGGGACCTTCCGGTCCGCTAGGACTTGCTGTCTTCCAGGACCGCGGTGGCGTGCTTGCCGCCGTGTCCGATACCGACATGAGCCTCGTCGCGCAGGCGCTCGACCATGTGCGGGTAGTGCAGCTCGAACGCCGGACGCTCCGAACGGATCCGGGGCAGCTCGGTGAAGTTGTGGCGCGGCGGCGGGCAGGTGGTGGCCCACTCGAGCGAGTTGCCGTAGCCCCACGGGTCGTCGACCTTGACGACCTCGCCGTACCGGTAGCTCTTGAAGACGTTCCACAGGAACGGCAGCGTCGAGGCACCGAGGATGAACGAGCCGATCGTGGAGATCGTGTTCAGCGTGGTGAAGCCGTCGCTGGGCAGGTAGTCCGCGTAGCGACGCGGCATGCCCTCGGCACCGAGCCAGTGCTGGACCAGGAAGGTGGAGTGGAAGCCGACGAACGTGGTCCAGAAGTGCCACTTCGCGAGGCGCTCGTCCATCATGCGGCCGGTCATCTTCGGGAACCAGAAGTAGATACCCGCGTAGGTGGCGAACACGATGGTGCCGAAGAGCACGTAGTGGAAGTGCGCGATCACGAAGTACGTGTCGGTGACGTGGAAGTCGATCGGCGGGCTTGCGAGCAGGACGCCCGACAGACCACCGAAGAGGAAGGTCACGAGGAAGCCGACCGAGAACAGCATCGGCGACTCGAACGTCAACTGTCCCTTCCACATCGTTCCGATCCAGTTGAAGAACTTCACACCGGTCGGGACCGCGATGAGGAACGTCATGAAGGAGAAGAACGGCAGCAGGACGGCGCCCGTCGCGTACATGTGGTGCGCCCACACGGCGATCGACAGGGCCGCGATGGCCATCGTGGCGTACACCAGACCGCTGTAACCGAAGATCGGCTTACGCGAGAAGACCGGGAAGATCTCCGAGACGATGCCGAAGAACGGCAGCGCGATGATGTACACCTCGGGGTGACCGAAGAACCAGAACAGGTGCTGCCACAGCAGGACGCCACCGGTTGCCGGGTCGAAGATGTGGCCACCGAGGTGACGGTCGACGAACAGGCCCATGAACGCGGCGGTGAGCAGCGGGAACGCCAGCAGGATGAGGATGGCGGTGATGAGGATGTTCCACGTAAAGATCGGCATCCGGAACATGGTCATGCCCGGTGCGCGCAGGCACACGATGGTGGTGATGAAGTTGACGCCACCGAGGATGGTGCCCAGACCGGCAACCGCGAGGCCCAGGATCCACAGGTCCGCACCGATGCCGGGCGAGTGCAGCTCGCTCGTCAGCGGGGTGTAGGCGGTCCAGCCGAAGTCGGCCGCGCCACCCGGGGTGATGAAGCCGGCGGTGGTGATGATGGCGCCGAACAGGTACAGCCAGTAGCTGAACGAGTTCAGACGCGGGAACGCCACGTCGGGCGCGCCGATCTGCAGCGGAACGATGTAGTTCGCGAAGCCGAACACGACCGGGGTCGCGTACAGCAGCAGCATGATCGTGCCGTGCATCGTGAACAGCTGGTTGAACTGCTCGTTGGACAGGAACTGCAGGCCCGGAACAGCGAGTTCGGTTCGCATCAGCAGGGCCATGAGGCCACCGATGAGGAAGAAGGCGAACGACGTCACCAGGTACATGATCCCGAGCACCTTGGGGTCGGTGGTCGTGATCATCTTGTAAATGAACGAGCCCTTGGGTCCCTGCCGTGGCGGGTAAGGCCTCGCTGCTATCTCTGGGACTGGCTGGGGCGCTACGGCAGTCACTAATCCTCCTGAATGTGCCCTTGATCGCTCCGCAGGCTCCGCTCTGAGCGCCGATCCCGGGCTGGCGAGATAGGCGTTCGCTGGCTTGCGCTCATCGAATCGTAGACGGTGCCTTCGGGGCCCGCGGACCGGGTCCTACTCCCTGTCGTACTCGGGCCGTAGTTCCCTCGGCCCACAGAGCCGCGAGCAGGACTTTAGTCCCCCACCGGACCATCCGCCGGATGCGTCACGGCGTGTCGGTGCCGGTCGACCGACGCCCGAGCGTCACACCACAGAAGTCGACCACCGGGAACCCCACATCCCCGGTTGTTAAGGTTTTGCTTACCTAACCCCCTTCCTCTTGGAGTCTCGACCCGTGCACACACAGACCCGACGCCGCACCCTCACGTCCCTGGCCGCAGTCGGCGTGGCCGTCAGCCTCGCCCTCACCGGTTGCTCGTCCAGCGGGAGCACCGCCGATACAACGGCGTCCGCGACCGACGAGTTCCCGCGGACCGTCCAGCACTTCCGCGGCGCGACCGACATCGACGCCCAGCCGCAGCGGATCGTCACGCTCGACAACAGCTACGCGGACGCCGTCCTGCTGCTCGAGTCCCCTCTCGTCGGCTACGTCGACTACCGCGGACAGGGCCTGCCCGACTACCTCGGCGACGCGCGCGACAAGTACGCCGCCGACGCCACCTCGGTCGGCAAGGTGTCCAACGCGAGCCTCGAGAAGGTCGCGCAGCTGCAGCCGGACCTGATCCTCTCCGCCGAGGTCCGCGACGGAAAGAACTACGAGGCGCTCTCCGCCCTCGCCCCGACGGTGTTCTCCCAGTCGACCGGCCCCACGTGGAAGGACAACATCCGCCTCGTCGCGAAGGCTCTCGGCAAGGAGGATCTGGCCGAGCAGAAGATCGGCGAATACGAGGCCCGGGCGAAGGCGATCGGCAACGAGATCAACGCCAAGGCGGACAACCCCGACGTCTCCGTCGTGCGCTTTGCCGGCGAGCCGACCGCCCGCCTCTACCGGACGACGTCGTTCAGCGGCATCGTCCTCGCCGACGCCGGACTGGCCCGGCCGGACAGCCAGGGCCCGGACCCGGCCGACGCCGGCAGCATCATGAACTCGATCAGCCCCGAGCGGATCAACGAGGCCGACGCCGACGTCGTCTTCGTCGCGACGTACGAGGATCCCGAGGGCAAGTCGATGAAGGCGGCGGAGGCCTTCCTGCAGAACCCACTGTGGGGGACGCTGAAGGGCCGCATCGTGGAGGTCGACGACGCGATGTGGATGACGCCGGTCAGCATCCAGGGCGCGCACAAGATCCTCTACGACCTCGCGCAGGCATTCGGGGTGGATCCGCACAACGGCTAACCTGAGTCGGCCGCACCCGCCGAGCTCGTCGAACAGGAAGTCGTCGCATTGTCCAGTTCCCAGCCCGTCCGCACCGTCCGTCGAACCGCCGTGGCCGCGATGGCGGCCGCGACGCTGGTGGGACTCGCCGGCTGCAGCAATACGCCGGACGACGACGCGAGCACGATCGTGCGGACCACGACGAAGATCGCCGGCGCGGGTGTCGTGGGCATCGAACGCGACACCCACGCCGCGTGTGCGCCGGCCACCCCGGCCGACCCCGGGGCCCCGGATCCGCAGCGCATCGTCGTACTCGACAGCGCCGCAATGGATTCGGTATGCGCACTGGGACTGTGGCAGCGCGTCGTGGGTGCCGCGACGTCCGACGCCGGAACCCCGCAGCCGTCGTACCTCGGTGCCGGGGTCTCGGCGCTGCCGAGCGTCGGACCGGCCGGCTCCCCCGACGTCGGCCTGATCGCGGCGGCCGCCCCCGACCTGATCCTGGGCTCCGAACCGGCCGATCCGGCACTCGCCGACCGCCTTCGGGCGGTGGCACCCACCGTGTTCGTCGGCGCCGACCCGGTGCAGTGGAAGGACCGCTTCCTCGCATCAGGGAAGGCGCTGGGTCGCGGCATCTCCGCGCAGCAGGCTCTCGACGCCTACACCGCGGATGCCGCCCGAGTCGGGGCCGAGATCAACGCCCGGCAGACGCAGGCGTCGGTGGTCCGGTTCGGTTCGGATTCCTTGGCGATCGAGGGGCCGGGCAGCTTCTCGGGTCAGGTCCTGGCCGACACCGGCGTACAGCGACCGGCGTATCAGCGACTCGACGTGGCGTCCAAGGACATCGACGATCTCGGCGACGCGGAGGGCGATCTGATCTATGTCAGCTTCGACGGACCGGGCGGGCTCGAACACGGAACGTCGGTCATGGAGTCCGACGACTGGCACGAACTCGGTGCCGTGACCGACAAGCGCGTCTTCGCCGTCGACGACGCGATCTGGAACGACGGCAACGGCCTCGTCGCAGCACGGGCGGTCGTCACCGACCTGCAGCGCAGCCTCAACGAGTACGTCAGCTAGGCCGACGATGCCGGTCCCCGAATTCGTTGCGGCCCTACGTGAACACGTCGGTCACGCCCCGCTGTTCCTGTCGGGCGTCAGCGCCGTCGTGATCGACGACGACGGTCGCCTCCTGCTCACCCAGCGGTCCGACAACGGCCGGTGGGCCGTCGTCTCCGGCATCCTCGAACCCGGCGAGAAACCCGGCGCCGCCGTCCTGCGGGAGATCCGCGAGGAAACCGGGGTGGACGCGGAACTGGTGCGTGTCACCAGCGTCGACACCGCCGGCCCCGTCACGTATCCCAACGGCGACATCGCCAGCTATCTCGACGTGTGCTTCCTCGTGCGCGCCGTGTCGGGTGAGGCGCGCGTCGCGGACGAGGAGAACCTCGACGTGCGTTGGTTCTCGCCCGACGGCCTCCCCGCCGACCTGACCGAGTCGTCACGGATGCGGATCGAGAAGGCGCTCGGCGACGACCCGCGGGCCTGGTTCGTCCGCGAGTGAGTGCGTCACTCCCCCTCAGCCTTTCGCGGTCTCCCACAACCCCATGACGTTGCCCTCGGTGTCCCGGAAGTAGGCGGCGAAGCCCATCTCGCCGACGGGCTGCTTCGCCGAGACCGTCGCGCCACCGAGCGACTCGATCTTCGCGAGCGCGGCATCGATGTCGGGGACGTCGATCGTGATCACCGGCCCCTGGGGATCCTGGTCCGCGCGCCGGAACATGCCGCCACCGATGTACCCGGGTTCGTTCGGCATCCCCGAATCCTCGACCGGCCCGGTGGACACGCCGGTGTACTCGAGCTCGGGCATCTCGGTGACGTTCCAGCCGAATGCCACCTTGTAGAAACTTCGTGCCCGGTCACCGTCGTCGAACGGTACCTCGAAATGCACTACTCGACCACTCATTACCGTCTCCTAGATCGTCGTCGGGCATCGTCGGCTCGGTCCTACAACCTCGACACTAGGCGCGGCTCACCTCCGCGACAACGGTCCGAACGAAACCTGGCCCTCGCCATTGCCTTTCGCGGCAGCGTCCGTCACTCTTCTGCGGTGACCACATCAGGGTTCGACGCAACCAGGCCCCCGGGAACGACACCGGTGCCGACGGAACTTCCGGACAAGCACGGCGAGTCGGACGACCCGCGGTATCCGTCGCCGCGCCAACTGCGTCAGGCGATCGCCTTCGTCATCGACCTCGTCCTGCACATCGCAGTCGGCGTCGTCGGAATGATCGTGTGCCTCGATATTCCGGCAGTGTCGGATTGGGCACCGCTCGCGCTCCCGATCGGATGGATCCTCGCGTCACTCCTGCAGCGCGTCGTGGCCCAGCGGATCTTCCACACGACCGTCGGCAAGGCACTGGCCGGCGTGTGTGTCATCCGCCCGTCCGACGGGCAGTGGCCGACCACCGGCTACCTGCTGAAGTGGTGGCTGATCGGGGCGTTCGACGTCGTCGGCACCTTCACGGACAGCACGTGGTTGGGCGACTACGACGACTCGCCGGCCGTCGTCCGCCGCAGGGACGTCACCCTTCCCTGAAAACACCGACGGCCGAATGTCACACCGGTTCAGTCCAACTGAACCGGTGTGACATTCGGCCGAAGTGGTGCGGGTGGGCTAGAAGTCCCAGTCCTCGTCCTCGGTGTTGACAGCCTTGCCGATGACGTAGCTCGAACCGGAGCCCGAGAAGAAGTCGTGGTTCTCGTCCGCGTTGGGCGAGAGCGCCGACAGGATCGCCGGGTTGACGTCCGTCTCGTCCTTCGGGAACAGGCCCTCGTAACCGAGGTTCATCAGCGCCTTGTTGGCGTTGTAGCGCAGGAACTTCTTGACGTCCTCGGTGAGCCCGACCTCGTCGTACAGGTCCTGCGTGTACTCGACCTCATTGTCGTACAGCTCGAACAGCAGCTCGAACGTGTAGTTCTTGAGATCGTCCTTCTCGGCCTGGGTCAGCTGCTCGAGTCCGCGCTGGTACTTGTAGCCGATGTAGTAGCCGTGCACGGCCTCGTCACGGATGATGAGGCGGATCATGTCGGCCGTGTTGGTGAGCTTGGCCCGCGAGGACCAGTACATCGGCAGGTAGAAGCCCGAGTAGAACAGGAAGCTCTCGAGCAGCGTCGAGGCGACCTTGCGCTTGAGCGGGTCGTCACCGCGGTAGTAGTCGAGGACGATCTGCGCCTTGCGCTGCAGGTTCGGGTTCTCCTCCGACCAGCGGAACGCGTCGTCGATCTCGCGCGTGGTGCACAGGGTCGAGAAGATCTGCGAGTAGCTCTTCGCGTGCACCGACTCCATGAACGCGATGTTGGTGAGCACGGCCTCCTCGTGCGGGGTGACCGCATCGGGGATCAGGCTCACGGCACCGACGGTGCCCTGGATGGTGTCGAGCAGCGTCAGGCCGGTGAACACGCGCATCGTGAGCTGCTGCTCGKYCGGCGTGAGAGTGGCCCACGACTGGATGTCGTTGGACACCGGCACCTTCTCCGGCAGCCAGAAGTTGCCGGTGAGGCGATCCCACACCTCGGCGTCCTTGTCGTCGGGGACGCGGTTCCAGTTGATCGCCGACACCCGGTCGATCAACTTGATCCGGGCCCCGTCGGCAGGTGAATGCGGAGCGGCAGTCATCGCGTGTCCTCTACTAGTTCGAGTCTTTCAGCACACTGCTGCGGTCGTCGCTCTTTAGACTCGCGCTCGACGGCCTCAACAACGCCCCCTCACCCTACAACATGCCGCCCGCATCACTACCCAATCGGTAGATCCAAGAACGGAACCAAACCCTCCTTGCGCCAAGCCTTTTCGCAATGACACATGCCCGAGGCGGCAATCTGCAACCCGGGCATGTGACGTCATACACCGATGTACCGCGACGCCTCTCACGCGCTACGCGGCCAACTTCCGACCTTCCGCGATCAGCCTCCAACGAACATGACCTTCGAACATCTCGACCAGGTCGGTGTCGGCGCGCAGCGCACGCAGGGCGACCGCTCGATTCGTCCGCACCCCTGGACCCACACCCGGATTGGCGCGAAGCACATTCTTCGGCGTTTTATGCAGCCGGTCACCAGACAACATCACCGCGCCCTGCGCCTGAACGAAGTCCAGCACGGTCTTCTCGTAGAACCGTTCTGAACTCATCAGAAGATTCTTGCGAGCCCACTCGATTGGAACCAGGAGGAGCGGTTCGCCGTTCACCATGGGCAACTCCATCAACTCGACACTCCAGTCAAGCCCGACCGGATCCCATACTTGACGTTCGACCAGTTCAACCACATGCGAGCCGACCGTGAACTCGGGGTACCGCTCAACAACTCCACGCGTGAACCGCGCGAGGGCAGAGAACATCAACCGAGTTGTAACGTCAGAGGTGATGTCGTCACCGACTCCTTCTACGAAGAGCGGCAGATGCTCAACACGCGACAGCACACCAACACCCATGAGTGCGACAAGGTCATTGACCAGTGCGTCCCAGATCGCCGATCCGACATCGTCTGCGCCACCGTGCCCACGAAAGCCTGACGCGGCAAGTCCGAATCGGGTTTCCCATGGCTCCACAAACTGCTGCAGCAGCATGCGGGCGTGAGCACGGATGCCTGGGTCACCCGACATCGCGGCACGTGCGATTGTCTCAAAGAACGTCTCCAAAGCATGGAGCGCTTCAGACCGGTAGGGCTCCGGGCCGACCGTCATCCGAACCGCACATGCGTCGAGAAACAATCGGCTGTCGATGTCGACGTCGACATCGCAGAACGGCACGGGACCGCTGATTCCGTAGTGGTCAGTGATTGTAGCCATTTGGCCTCCTGTGTGACTTTGACCCAAAGTCAGGGAGCGAGACTGAATGTCTCAAGAGGATCCGCTAGGCTGATGAAGACTGAGGAAGTCATTCATCCGCCCCTTTGGGTCGGATCTGGCCTGGTTCCGCGCCAACGGAACCAGGCCAGACTTCTATTGACTATCGGCTAGAGCACTGAAGGCCGCCGATCCATGAGCTGGGATCGCCTACAACATGCACGAGACGCAACCCTCGACCTCGGTGCCCTCGAGTGCCATCTGACGCAGGCGGATGTAGTACAGCGTCTTGATGCCCTTGCGCCACGCGTAGATCTGCGCGCGGTTGACGTCACGCGTGCTGGCGGTGTCCTTGAAGAACAGCGTCAGCGACAGGCCCTGGTCGACGTGCTGCGTGGCCGCGGCGTAGGTGTCGATGATCTTCTCGTASCCGATYTCRTACGCGTCCTGGTAGTACTCCAGGTTGTCGTTCGTCAGGTACGGCGCCGGGTAGTAGACGCGACCGATCTTGCCTTCCTTGCGGATCTCGATCTTCGCGGCCACCGGGTGGATCGAGCTGGTGGAGTTGTTGATGTACGAGATCGAGCCGGTCGGCGGGACGGCCTGCAGGTTCTGGTTGTAGATGCCGTACTTCTGCACCGACGCCTTGAGCTCACGCCAGTCGTCCTGCGTCGGGATGTGCACGCCGGCGTCCGCGAACAGCGCACGCACCCGCTCGGTGGCGGGCTCCCACACCTGGTCGGTGTACTTGTCGAAGTACTCACCCGACGCGTACTTGGACTGCGGGAAGCCCTTGAAGTGGGTGCCGCGTTCCTTCGCGATCTCGTTCGACGCACGGACCGCGTGGAACACGACCGTGTAGAAGTAGATGTTCGTGAAGTCGACGCCCTCTTCGGAGCCGTAGTGGAYCCGYTCGCGRGCSAGGTAGCCGTGCAGGTTCATCTGCCCCAGGCCGATCGCGTGAGAGTCGTTGTTGCCCTGCTCGATCGACGGCACCGAGTAGATGTGGGTCTGATCCGAGACGGCGGTCAGCGCGCGGATCGACGTCTCGATCGTCTTCGCGAAGTCCGGCGAGTCCATCGTCTTGGCGATGTTCAGCGAGCCGAGGTTGCACGAAATGTCCTTGCCGACATGGCTGTAGGACAGGTCGTCGTTGAACGTCGACGGCGTCGAGACCTGCAGGATCTCCGAGCACAGGTTGGAGTGCGTGATCTTGCCCTCGATCGGGTTCGCCCGGTTCACCGTGTCCTCGAACATGATGTACGGGTAGCCCGACTCGAACTGCAGCTCGGCGAGGGTCTGGAAGAACTCACGCGCCTTGATCTTCGACTTGCGGATCCGCTTGTCGTCGACCATCTCGTGGTACTTCTCGCTGACGTTGATGTCCGCGAACGGCACACCGTAGATGCGCTCGACGTCGTACGGCGAGAACAGGTACATGTCCTCGTTCTTCTTCGCGAGCTCGAACGTGATGTCCGGGATCACGACGCCCAGCGACAGCGTCTTGATGCGGATCTTCTCGTCCGCGTTCTCACGCTTGGTGTCGAGGAACCGGTAGATGTCCGGATGGTGGGCGTGCAGGTACACCGCGCCGGCGCCCTGACGCGCACCGAGCTGGTTGGCGTACGAGAACGAGTCCTCGAGCAGCTTCATGATCGGGATGACGCCGGAGCTCTGGTTCTCGATCTTCTTGATCGGGGCGCCGTGCTCTCGAACGTTACTGAGCAGCAACGCAACTCCGCCGCCGCGCTTGGACAGCTGCAGGGCCGAGTTGATCGAACGACCGATCGACTCCATGTTGTCCTCGATGCGCAGCAGGAAGCACGACACGGGCTCGCCGCGCTGCTTCTTGCCGGAGTTGAGGAACGTCGGGGTGGCCGGCTGGAAGCGACCGGCGATGATCTCGTCGACCAGCTCGGTCGCGAGCGTCTCGTCGCCCGCGGCGAGCGTGAGCGCAACCATGCAGACGCGGTCCTCGAAACGCTCGAGGTAGCGCTTACCGTCGAACGTCTTGAGGGTGTAAGAGGTGTAGTACTTGAAGGCACCGAGGAACGTCGGGAAGCGGAACTTCTTCGCGTACGCACGGTCGATCAACGACTTCACGAACTCGCGGGAGTACTGGTCGAGCACCTCGGGCTCGTAGTAGTTCTCCTTGACCAGGTAGTCCAGCTTCTCGTCCAGGTTGTGGAAGAAGACCGTGTTCTGGTTGACGTGCTGGAGGAAGTACTGGTTAGCCGCCTCGCGGTCCTTGTCGAACTGGATCTCACCGTTCGGTCCGTACAGGTTCAGCATCGCGTTGAGCGCGTGGTAGTCCAGCTCCCCCGCCGACGCGTCGGGTCGTGCCGCAGCGCGCTCTACACTCCCAGCCGGGGCTGAATCTGTGATGGTCGGTGCCACTGTTCACTCTCCATGAATTGTTCGAGGCCCTCGCGCACGGCGATGACATCCTCTGGTGTTCCCATTAGTTCGAAGCGGTACAGGTACGGCACCTGACACTTCTGAGAGATCACGTTCCCGGCGAAGCAGTACGACTCGCCGAAGTTCGTGTTGCCGGCAGCAATCACCCCGCGGATGAGCGAGCGATTGTGCTTGTTGTTCAAGAATCGGATGACCTGCTTGGGCACGTAACTCGTGTCGCGCCCCATCGCCGTCGTGCCGCCCCCATAGGTGGGGAGGATCAGGACGTAGGGCTCGTCGACTCCGAACGCGCCTTCACGGTCATGGAGCGGGATGCGCGCGGCGGGGACACCGAGCCGCTGGACGAATCGGTGTGTGTTCTCCGACACGCTGGAGAAGTACACCAGCGATGCCATCGGTGTTCACCCTCTTACTCGAGCTGAGATTCGACCGGCCCCGCGACGCTTCAAGCAGCGTTTGCGGTGAGGGTCTTGATGCGATCGGGTCGGAAGCCCGACCAGTGGTCGTCACCGGCCACCACGACGGGGGCCTGGAGGTATCCGAGGGCCATCACGTAGTCGCGCGCCTCGGGGTTCTCGGAGATGTCGACGATGTCGTATTCGAGACCGGCCTTGTCGAGGGCACGGTAGGTGGCATTGCACTGAACGCAGGCGGGCTTGGTGTAGACGGTGATGCTCATGATGGTCCCTCTTTCCACGGCCTGACGAGCTACGGATGCGTGCTCTGCATGCCGAGGAAAAGAGCCTGTTTTCCGACCCGGGATCCGTTTCGTTCCCGTTGTGCCCCTCGGCTGTGTAGACACTACACCTAGTGGCCGACAGAAACGCACAACCCGAGATCTTGTGAGTGACACGGTTGATATTCGCAGGTTGACCCCCTCCCGGCGGCGCGCCGAGACCCACTTTCGGCGTGTCGCAGATCACGTTTGCGTCGGTGATTTCGGTCACCTCCGAACCGTCTCGGACACGCCCCCGACGCGACACGCCGCGGACACGCCGAAGACGCGCCGGCGATGCCGTCACAAGCACCGTCGACGTGTGTTCACGGACACACTCACAACCCCTCGCCGCCCCACTCGCGCAAACGTCGGGAGCGCCGGTGCGGATGCCGGCCCCAGGGTCGGGACGGAGGGGTCCGGACGTCGCGCCGACCACCCCGAGCGACGTACCCCCCGACGCATAACTGGCCGGTAACTGGCAGGCGGCTTCCACCGTCGCCGCACCGCGGTGTGCCAATGTGATCAGGTGCCGTCGAACGAGAGCCCCTACTACTTCGCGACCGTGTCGCGGGTAGTTCGCGTGACGCCCAACATGCAACGGATCACCCTCGCCGGCGGCGACCTGACCCGCTTCACCTCGAGCGGCGACCCCGACGAGCGGCTCCTGGTGGTGTTCCCGCCCGACGACACGGACCGCCCGCCCGCGCCGGAACCCGTCGGAGACGGATGGGACTTCCCCGGCACGGAGAGTCCCGAGATGCGCAGCTACACCGTTCGCCGCTGGGACGCCGCAACCCACGAGATGGACATCGACTTCGCCGTGCACGACGGCGGCGCCGCCGTTCGATGGGCCCTGCAGGCGCGCCCGGGGCAGGTGCTCGGGGTGACGACGGCGTCCGGCTGGTACCGCCCGCCGACCGAATCACGCTGGCAGCTGCTGATCGCGGACATGACCGCGCTACCCGCAGTGGGGCGCATCGTCGAGGGCCTCGAGCCCGACACGCGCCTCCACGTGATCGCGGAAGTCACGACGGCCGCGGACGAGCAACGCCTCGACAACACCGCCGGCGACGTCACGTTCACGTGGCTGCACGGCACCGGCAACGGCATCCGGCCCAGCGTCCTCGCCGCCGCCGCGAGGTCGTGGACCCGCCCCGACGGCCCCGGCTACGTGTGGTTCGCCGGTGAGGCAGGCCTCTCCCGCGAGGTGCGCCGGTGGGTGCGGCACGACCTGGGCTGGCCGTCCGACCGGTACGACGTCATCGGCTACTGGCGTGCCGACAAGGAGGCCTGGACCGCGCGGTACGAGCAGGCGCGCGAGCAGATCGAGGCGGCGCAGCTGGCGGCACTGACCGCGGGCGGCGACTTCGACTCGGTCCGCGACGCCGTCGACGCGGCGATGGAGCAGGCCGGGCTGTGAGCACTTCCTGAAACGCCGAATGTCACATACGTTCAGTCGAACTGAACGCATGTGACATTCGGCGAAAAGGACGTCAGGCGTTCGCGAGGGCCTCGGACGCCTTGGACGCCTTGGACGCCTCGACCAGCGCGGCGACGACGCCGGCGACCTGCTGCGCAACCTCGGCGTTCTCACGCGGGTGCTGGTCGCCGAACTTCTGGATGGTGCCGCCGATGGAGAGTTCGACGTCGAGCACGTTGCCGCCGGCGATGCCGAGAGCCTTGCGGGTGTCGTCGTGCGCCCACTTGGCGGCGTTGGGGCTCGGGGACGCGCTGATCACGGCGACCGGCTTGTCCTTGACGGCGCCGGTGCCGTACGGACGCGACAGCCAGTCGATGCCGTTCTTCAGGACGGCGGGGATGGTGCCGTTGTACTCCGGGGTGACCAGGAGCAGGGCGTCCGACTCGGCCGCAGCCGCGCGCAGCTCATCGGCGCCGGGGATCGTGGCACCGGGGACGTCGACGTCCTCGTTGTAGAAGGGGAGGTCGCCGAGACCCTCGTAGATGGTGAGCTCGACACCCTCGGGTGCGACAGCTGCCGCGGTCTCCGCGACCTGACGGTTGACGGAGCCGGCACGGAGGCTGCCGACGAGGACGAGAACGCGGGACTGAGACATGGGAAGTTCCTTCGGTGATCCGGTCGATAACGCCGTGGACATGTATAGCAGCACAAACGGACCGCGGTCCACTTGCATTCCCGCCTGGGCTACGATGCTCACGTGAACAGCCCGCTGCTTCCGCTGGTGGACGCCGAGATCCCCGAGCGATGTGATGCCGCCCGCAATCGGAAACTGCTCCTCGACGCTGCCGCTCGACTGGTCGCCGAGCGAGGCGTCGACGCCGTGACGATGGAGGCCGTCGCCGCCACGGCCGGAGTCGGCAAGGGCACCGTCTTCCGCCGCTTCGGCAGCCGCTCGGGCCTGATGAACGCGCTGCTCGACCACACCGAGCGCGAACTGCAGCACGCCTTCATGTTCGGGCCCGCACCGCTCGGCCCGGGCGCCGACCCCATCGTCCGCCTCGTCGCGTTCGGGCGTGCACGCCTCGACATGGTCGCCGTCCAGGGAGACATCCTGCGGGCCGCCGAGGACTCCCCCGAGTTCCGGTTCGCCGGTCCGGCCCGGGCCGTGAGCCTGCGACACATCGTGACGCTCCTCACCGTCGCGGGCGTCGACGGGGACACCGAACTTCTCGGCACAGCCCTGCTGGCACCGCTCGAGGCGAGCCTCGTGCTGCACCAGATCCGCACCCTCGGAATGTCGGAGAGACGGATCGCCGACGCCTGGGAAGACCTGGCCCGCAGGATCACCCGTTCGGCGCCGCCCGCCGACTAGGGTGTGGTCATGCGCACGTCGTTGGTCGTCCTCGCCCTCCTGTCTGCAGCCACGCTGACCGCGTGTGGCAGCAGCACCGACGGTGCGGACGCCGGGACGACGTCCGCGAGCACGTCGGCGTCGGCCGCTGCTGCGCCCGAGGACGCGCTGTGGGGGCACACATACCTCTCGGTCGCCGTCACCGGTACAGCCATCCCCGGCGGCGGCCCGCTCGAGGTCGCCTTCCCCGAGAAGGGGAACATCGCGATGAGCGCGGGCTGCAACCGCGGCGTGAGCAGCGTCGACCTGTCCGGCGGAGTCGTGAAGACCGGTCCGATCGCGACCACCATGATGGCCTGCCCGGGCGACCTCGCGGGCGCCGACAAGTGGATGACCGACCTGTTCGCCACCCAACCGTCGTGGACGCTGACCGGCGACATCCTCACGCTCTCGTCTCCCGGAACCACCGTCACGCTCGCCGACAAGAAGACCGCGAATCCGGATCGCCCGCTCGTCGGAACGACGTGGGTGGTCGACTCGCTGATCGGCCCGAACGCGATCTCGACGTCGGCGGCCCTCGAGACGTCGGCACCGACGTTGACGATCGGCGACAACGGGCAGGCCACCGGATCCACCGGATGCAATCGTTTCAACGGTCCCGCCCAGGTCGGCGAGAGCACCGTCATGTTCGGTCCGCTGGCCACCACCAGGATGGCGTGCCCGACGGACGTCGCCGAGGTGGAGCAGGCCGTGCGGCACGTCCTCGACGGCGAGGTCACCTACACGATCGACGGCGACACCATGAAGCTGATGCGCGCCGACAGCACCGGCCTGGGACTGCGCGGCCAGTAGGCGACCACGCCTACGTCAAAGCGTCTCGCGCAGCCACTCCCCGAGCACCCGCGCGCTCGCGTCCACCTGCGCCGGCCAGTCCATCGCCGAGTCGTCGGCCTGATCGCTGACGTGCTTGACCAGTCGGCAACGCGCACCGACCTGCGCGCACGCGAACGCGACAGCGAACCCCTCCATGTCGACCAGGTCGGCCCGGGCGGCGAGTGCATCGCGGATCTCGGCGTCGGAGATGAACGAATCCCCCGTCGCGAGGACCGAGCCGTCGCCGTCCTCGACCTCGATGACGTCACACACGGGGTGACCGAGCGAGCGCAGCACCTCGCTGCTGATGTCGTGGTTGAGGACCGCCGACGGCAGGTAGAGGCCGCTGTGATGGGTATGCAGGGCGCCGGCGGTACCGATGTTCACCACGAGCGGCAGCCGATCCGGATCGCATTTCGCGAGTGCGTGCGTGACCGCGACCGCCGCGGCCACCTTGCCGATGCCCGTCACGACGACGTCGAGGCCGTCCGGCACGTGCGCCGCCTCGCCTGCCGTGGCGCTCACCACGAGGATGCCGGTGCTGCCGGTGCTGCTCATCAGGGTCTCCCGAGTTTCTCTGCCGACGCCGGTGGGCGTGCGGAATCACATCCTGCCGTGCCGGTTCGCGTTGCTGCACACCCGACCCGTGCTCGCTACAGTTCTGCCATGGCAATTTCGCGCGCCCGGATCATCGAGGAACTCGGCGTCGAGTCGACGATCGATCCGGCAGCCCAGATCCGCAACCGTGTGCAGTTCATCAAGAACTACCTGCGGTCCACCCCGGCGAAGGGCTTCGTGCTCGGAATCAGCGGCGGCCAGGACAGCACGCTCGCCGGCCGACTGACCCAGTTGGCGGTCGAGGAGCTGCGCGCCGAGGGCCACACCGCCGAGTTCGTCGCGGTCCGCCTGCCGTACGGATCGCAGTTCGACGAACACGACGCGCAGGTGGCCCTGAAGTTCATCGGACCGGACCGGTCGCTGACCGTGAACGTCAAACCGGGTGCCGACGCGACCATCGCCGAGGCCTCACAGGCCATGCGAGGACTGCTGGGCGACGGCGGGCTGCTGCGAGACTTCGTGCGCGGCAACATCAAGGCGCGCGAGCGCATGATGATCCAGTACGCGGTCGCGGGCGAGCTCGGCTACCTGGTGGTGGGTACGGATCATGCCGCGGAGGCGCTCACCGGGTTCTTCACCAAGTTCGGCGACGGCGGCGTCGATCTCACCCCGCTGACGGGACTCACCAAGCGGCAGGGCGCGGCACTGCTGCGCGAACTCGGCGCCCCCGACTCGACGTGGCGCAAGGTGCCGACCGCGGACCTCGAGGACGACCGGCCTTCACTGCCGGACGAGGTCGCGCTCGGGGTCACCTACCACCAGATCGACGACTTCCTCGAGGGCCGGGACGTCACCGACGAAGTGGCCGAGAAGCTGGAGCGGATGTACCGCAACACCCGCCACAAGCGGACGGTTCCGGTGACTCCGCTCGACACGTGGTGGCGCGAGGACTGACGGTCCACGACCGAGGGGGATCCATGACCAGATTTCTGGTGGCGGGCGGCACCGGTGTCGCCGGGCGGTCCGTGGTCGCCGAACTGCTGCGCCGCGGCGAGCCGGTGCGGGTGCTCAGCCGCCACGGCGGGGCGCCGAGCAACGGTCTCGAGCACGCCGCCGGGGATCTGGTGAGCGGTGAGGGACTCGCGGCCGCCCTCGACGGCGTGGATGTCGTGATCGACACCACCGACGGCAAGACCCGCAGTACCTGGGCGGTGTTCACGACCGGCGCGACCAACCTGCTCGCCGCCGCGCGGTCGGCGGGCGTCTCCCGCGCGGTGCTGCTCTCGATCGTCAATGTCGACCGCGGGAGGTTCGCGTACTACCGGGCCAAGACACAGCAGGAACGGCTGTACAGCGACTCACCGCTGCCGACGCAGGTGGTGCGCGCGACGCAGTTCCACGAGTTCGTCCCGATGATCTGCGCGCCGGCGTCGAAGGTCGGGCTGATCCCCGCGTTCACCCGCACCCGGTTCCAGCCGATCGACACCGCCGACATCGCCCGCGCGCTGGTCGACGCCGCCGTCGCGGATCGGGTGTTCGACGACCCGACGACGATCGGCGGACCCGAGGTCCTGACGATGCGTGAGATGGCACTCGCGTGGAAGGCGGCCACCGGCGCCCGCGGCCGGGTCACGAACCTTCCCATGCCCGGCAACATGGGCACCTTCTGGAGGAACGGTTGGAACCTGGTGCCGGACAAGACGTTCGGCACCGTCACCTTCGCCGAATGGCTGCGCGGCCGGTGAGCCGCAGAGCTATCCGCCCGCGAACGGCGGCAGCACGTCGACCTGCGCGCCGACCGGTCGCGACGGGTCGCGGGTGAGCTCGGAATCGACCAGGTACGCCGCGACGCCCAGGATCTTCTCCATCCCGGCGCCGTAGCGGTCGACGAGTACCGCCGTCAGGTCCGCGAGATCGGCGTCCATCGGCACCGACAACGTCTCCGTCGTGCAGTCGGCCGCCTCGGCCGCCGCCGCGAAGTACCGCACCTCCACCGTGCGCACCGCCCCGAGTGTGTCAGCCACCGATCGCTCCCATACTGCGTTGCGGGGGGACGAATCCCGCCGCGTTGATGCCGTGACCGGCCCACTTGTCCCACATCGCCGCGCGCCACAACTGCGCGAGTTCCTCGTCGTCGGCACCGGAGCGCAGCGCGTCCCGCAGGTCCACCTCGCGATCACTGAACAGGCACGACCGGACGGTCCCCTCCGCGGTGAGCCGGGTGCGATCGCAGTCCCCGCAGAACGAGCGGGTCACCGAAGCGATGATCCCGACCGTGGCCGGACCCCCGTTCACGAGCCACTCCTCCGCGGGCGCCGACGGATCCTCGCGGCCCACCTCCCGCAGCTCGAAGCGCTCGCCGAGGACGGCGAGGAGGGTCTGCGCGTCCACCATATTCTCCCGCGCCCATTCGTGGTCGGCATCGAGGGGCATCTGCTCGATGAACCGCAGCGCGCATCCGGAGTCGAGGCACCACTGCAGCAGATCGGCTGCCCCGTCGAGGGTTTCGGCCATCAACACCGCGTTGATCTTCAGTGGCGCGAGTCCGGCGTCCTGGGCGGCGCGGATCCCCGCGAGCACCGAGCTCAGTCGGTCACGGCGGGTCAGTTCCGCGAAGTGTGCCCGATCGACCGTGTCGAGCGAGACGTTGATCCGCGTGAGCCCGGCGCGGGCGAGGGCGTCGGCGCGGTGCTCGAGCCCCACCGCATTGGTCGTCATCGACAGGGGAATCCCGGGCACCGCGGCGGCGCAACCCGCGACGATGGTCTCGAGGTCGCGGCGCATCAGCGGCTCTCCACCGGTGAACCGGACCTCCCGTACCCCCAGCCGGTGCACAGCGACGCCGACCAGTCGGACAATCTCGTCGGCGGTGAGCAGCTGCCGCGCCGGGACCGCCGGCAGACCCTCCGCCGGCATGCAGTACGTGCAGCGCAGCGAGCACTTCTCGGTGATGGAGACCCGCAGATCTCGCGCGATCCGCCCGAAACTGTCCACCAACTCGGGAACGTCGGGACGTCCGGTCGTCGCGGGCGCGGTCCGCACAGCAGGAATGCCGACGTCCACCACCGTTCCCGTTCGTACCGCGCTCATGCCCCCAGTATGCCGCTGTACCGCCGCCCGAGTGCGGGGAAGATGCCTAGGATTGGCACTCATGGCACAGCGTCCTGGGCACGAGCACCGCGGCACTGCGAGATCCGTCGAAGAACACGCCGCGGAGGTGGGCCGACTCCTCGCGCCGCTGCTGACGCGACCGTCCGAGACCGTGCGCCTCGACGACGCGCTGGACCGGGTCCTGTCGTACGACATCACCTCCCCCGTCGATCTGCCACTGTTCCGCAATTCGCAGATGGACGGATTCGCGGTCGATGCCGTCTCGGTGGCGGCGGTTCCGGTGACGCTCCCGGTGGTCGGCACCGTCGCCGCCGGCCCGGCCGAGCCTGCCCCGCACGTGCCGGGAACCGCGGTGCGGATCATGACCGGGGCGGTGATTCCCGATGGCGCGGATGCCGTTGTGCCGGTGGAGGACACCGAGGTGATCGACGGAAAGGTGACCGTCAGTCGGCCCCGGGACCGCGGCGACTACGTCCGCGAGCGGGGCAGCGACGTGCGCACCGGGATGCTGCTGCTGACGGCCGGAACGCTGCTCGAACCGCGACATCTCGGGGTGCTGGCCGCGGTCGGGCTCGGGTCGGTGGCGGTGCGGACCCGGCCCCGCGTCGCGGTGATCACGACCGGCGCGGAACTGGTGGACGCCGGCACCACACCCGCGCCGGGACAGATCTACGACTCCAACGGCGCCGCGCTGTCCGCGAGCCTGCGGGCCAACGGCGCCGAGGTCGCGGTGGTGGACCGCAGCAGCGACGAGCCCGACGCCTTCCGTGCCGCGCTGCGCCGCGCGGTTGCCCGCACCGAACTGGTGATCACCTCGGGCGGGGTGTCGATGGGCGACTACGAGGTGGTCAAGGACGTCCTCACCGAACTGGGCGCACGGTTCGGTCCGGTCGCGATGCAGCCCGGCGGACCGCAGGGCCTGGCGTTGGTCGACGAGATCCCGGTCCTGACGTTCCCCGGTAACCCGGTGAGCACGATGGTCTCGTTCGAGGTGTTCCTGCGCCCGCTGCTTCGCCGCGCGGTGGGACTGCCCGCCGTGCCGACCGAGGATGCCGTGCTCGGCCACGCGGTCACGTCGATCGCGGGCAAGCGCCAGTTCCTGCGCGGCCGCCGCACCGACACCGGGGTCGAGGTGGTGTCGGGTCCCGGATCGCACCTCGTGGCGGCGTTCGCGTGGGCCGATGTACTGATAGACGTTCCCGCCGCCGTCACGTCCCTGGCGGCGGGCGATCGAGTGAAGGTGTGGCCCCTGTAGTGAGCGAACAGAACATGAGCGAGCTGAGCCATCTGGACGGCGAGGGCCGGGCCCGGATGGTGGACGTGAGCGCGAAGGCGGACACCACCCGGATCGCCGTCGCTGCCGGCGAACTGGTGACCACACCGGAGGTGGTCGCGCTGGTCCGCGCCGACGACATGCCGAAGGCCGACGTCCTCTCGACCGCGCGGATCGCGGGCATCGCCGGCGCCAAGAAGACCTCCGAGCTGATCCCGCTGTGTCACCAGCTGGCACTGTCGTCGGTCAAGGTCGAGTTCGGGTTCACCGACACCTCGATCACGATCGAGGCCACCGCGAAGACGAAGGGCCCCACCGGGGTCGAGATGGAGGCCCTCACCGCGGTCGCCGTGGCCGGCCTGACGCTGCACGACATGGTCAAGGCCGTCGACCCGGCCGCGACGCTCGACGGCGTCCGGTTGCTGACCAAGGAGGGCGGCAAGCGCGGSCWGTGGCGGCGCGACGACGCGACGCCGACCGCCGCCGCCACGGTCACCGACGTGCGGGCCGGTTCCGCGACCGTCCTCGTCGCGTCCACGGGTGGCGCGCGGGGTACCCGACCCGACACCACGGGCCCGGCGATCGTCGGCTGGCTCGAGACCCGCGGCCACACTGTCCGCGGCCCGCTGGTCTACGCCGACGCCGACATCGCGGCGGGCCTGGCCGACGCACTCTCCGACGCCCCCGCGCTGGTGATCACCACCGGCGGCACCGGGGCCTCCCCCACCGACGCGACACCCGAGGCCACGCTCGCCGTCCTCGATCGGCAACTGCCGGGCCTCGCGGAGGCCATGCGCCGGCGCGGCACCGAGGTGACCCCGCACGCGTCGCTCAGCCGCGGCGTCGCCGGGTTGGTCGGGCGCACCGTCGTGGTGAACCTGCCGGGGTCGCCGGGCGGGGTAAAGGACGGCCTGTCGGTGCTGGACCCCGTCCTCGATCACCTGTTGGCGCAGGTCGCGGGGGGCGGTGCACACGATGCGTGAGCTGCTCGCGCGCATCTGCGCCGAACCACTCGATCCAGCGGTCGTCGACGCCGCAGTCGCCGGGCCGGAGCACGGCGCTGTGGTGGTTTTCACAGGTGTCGTCCGCGACCACGACGGCGGCCGGTCGGTGTCGGCGCTCGAGTACCAGGCCCACCCGGACGCCGGACGGTTCCTCCGCCAGTGCTGCGAGCAGGTCTCCGAGCGCACCGGACTGCCCGTCGCGGCGCTACATCGGGTGGGGCAGTTGACCATCGGCGATCTGGCGTTGGTCGCTGCGGTGGCCGCACCGCACCGCACCGAGGCCTTCGCCGCGTGCGCCGAACTGGTGGAGCGGATCAAGGCCGAGGTGCCGATCTGGAAACGTCAGCGGTTCGCGACCGGCACGTCCGAATGGGTGGGTTTGTGACCCGGTCGGAGCGGCCCATCGGCCGACCCGCACAGCCCCGGATACCGGAACCCGGTATGGTGGCGAGTACTGGACGTCCGCTTGCGAGGCGTCCAGCGTCGTAGAACGCTTCACTTCGCGCCGGATCCGAGCGAGTGCTCGAATGCCCAGAGGGCATCCACGCCCGCCAACGAGTGCAGACGAGTGCACCAGCACAAGCATTTCTTGCGGCGATCGATCTTGCCTCCCGGCAATGTCGCCACCTTGTGCAGGCCGTGCACCGGGACCTCCCGGCCGTAGGCGTGCATGACGAATGCCCGAAAGGCACCGACGAACTTGTCCACCAGCGTCACCACCCCGTCCGACGAATCGGCAACTCCCTCCTTCGAGTCCCTGGGCGTCCCCGCCCCGATCGTCACCGCTCTGACCAACGGCGGCATCACCGCGCCGTTCCCCATCCAGGTCGACACCCTCCCCGACACTCTCGCCGGCCGCGACGTCCTCGGCCGCGGCAAGACCGGCAGCGGCAAGACCCTCGCGTTCTCCATCCCGCTCGCGGCCCGCCTCGCCGGCGGCAAGCGCCGCCCGGGCAAGCCCCGCGGCCTCGTCCTCGCCCCCACCCGCGAGCTTGCGACGCAGATCACCGCGACACTCGAACCCCTCGCCGACGCACACGGTCTGCGCGTCACCACCATCTTCGGCGGTGTCTCGCAGCACCGCCAGGTCAAGGCGCTCGAGGCCGGGGTCGACATCGTCGTCGCGTGCCCGGGCCGCCTCGAGGACCTGATGAAGCAGGGCTTCGTCAAGCTCGACGGCATCGAGATCACGATCCTCGACGAGGCCGACCACATGGCGGATCTCGGCTTCCTGCCCGGCGTGACCCGCATCCTCGCGGCGACGCCGGCCGGTGGCCAGCGACTGCTGTTCTCGGCGACGCTCGACAACGGCGTCGACAAGCTGGTCAAGCGGTTCCTGCAGAACGAGGTCCTGCACTCCGTCGACGAGGCGAACTCGCCGGTCGCGGCGATGACCCACCACGTCTACGACGTCTCCGGCGTCGAGGCCAAGAAGGCCCTGATCCACAAGCTGGCGTCCGGTCAGGGTCGGCGCATCTTGTTCATGCGCACCAAGCACCAGGCCCGCAAGCTCGCCCGCCAGCTCACCGAGTCGGGCATCCCGTCGGTGGACCTGCACGGCAACCTCTCCCAGGCCGCGCGCGACCGCAACCTCGCTGCCTTCTCGGAGGGCTCGGCCCGCGTGCTGGTGGCGACCGACGTCGCGGCGCGCGGCGTCCACGTCGACGAGGTCGAACTCGTGGTCCACGTCGATCCGCCGGCCGAGCACAAGGCGTACCTGCACCGCTCGGGTCGCACCGCGCGCGCCGGCAGCGCCGGCGACGTCGTCACCATCGTGCTGCCCGATCAGCGCAAGGATCTGTCCGCGCTGATGCGCAAGGCATCGATCAAGGTCACCCCGGTCCAGGTGACCGCCGACTCCGAGCACGTGATCCGTCTCGTCGGCGAGCCGGCCCCGCACGTGCCGCCGGCCCCCAAGACCGACAAGCCGGCCGGTGACGCGCGCCGCCAGCAGGGACAGCGTCCGGGCCGTGGCGGTCAGGGCGGCCAGGGCCGAAACAGCCGGGGTCCGCGAGCGGAAGGCGCCGCCACCACCGGTGGTGGACGCCGCCGCTCGGGCGGACGTCCGGGCGGCGGCAGCGGAACGGGCGCCACCGGTTCCGCCGGCTCGCAGGGCGGCGGAACCCGTCAGGCGTCGCAGGGCGGCGGCTCGCGCCGCCGCCGCGGCTGACACCCCTCAGGAACGAATCAGAAGCGTTCCCAGTGGATCGCGTCGGCCAGTGCCCGACGCGTCCGCCAGCCGAAACGCTCCAGATCGGGCACCTCCTGGAACTGGTCCACCTTGCCGACGCACAGCCACGCGATGGGGCGGACCGGGGCCGGGATGTCCAACAGTTCGGTGAGGTACTCCTCGTCGTAGAACGACACCCACCCGACGCCGATGTTCTCGGCGGCCGCGGCCAGCCAGAGGTTCTGGATGGCCAGCACCGCCGAGAACAGGCCGGTGTCGTCGATGGTGTGCCGGCCGAGGATGTTCTGGCCACCGCGCGACGGATCGTAGGTGACCACGATGCCGGTCCCGCTCTCGCGGATGCCCTCGATCTTGATGGGGTCGAACGTCTTCCGGCGATCCTCGGGCAACGAGTCGGCGAAGGCACGGCGACGGTCGGCGACGTGGTCGGCGAACGTCGCGAGGGTGTCGGGGTTGCGGACGACGATGAAGTCCCACGGCTGCGTGTTGCCGACGCTCGGTGCCGCGTGTGCCGCACCGAGCACCCGTTGCAATGTCTCGTCGGGGATCAGCTCGCCGCTGAACTCGGCGCGGACGTCACGGCGTCGGCGGATGGCTTCGTACACGGAAACAAGAGATTCGGTCACCACCCCACGGTAGCCGTCCCCGGAAAGCCCTCCCGGTAGAGCCGCTCGCGGGTATCCGATCAGGCGTCGACGGTGTAGCGGTGCACGCCCATCATCGTGTCCGCGTCGAGCCCCTCGGCCTCGGATTCGGTGCAGGCGTCCAGCATCGCGTCCACCGAGTCTGGATCCAGGTCGGTGCCGATCACGACCAGTTCGGTCCGACGGCGCTCGCCCGGGTTCCACCGCTGCGGATGGAACGCGATGTGGTCACCCACCACCTGCAGCAGGTACTTCTGTTGATGACCCCGCACGCCGAAGTACACGTACCCCTTGATCCGGTACACGCCCGCGGGCTGCTTCTCCAGGAAGCGGATGAGCCGACGCGGGTGCATCGGCAATTCGGACGCGAACGTGACGCTGTCGTAGAGCGTGTGGATGTGCGTGTCGTGATCGCCGCCGCATTCCCCGCAACCGGCGGCGTCTGCTGCGTCGGCGAGCAGATCGTCGAACGACAACTGTTGTCCCGGCCGGGGTTCGGGCCGCGGGGCACGGTCGAACAGCAGGCCGGGATCCACGCGCCCCTGCACGGTGGAGACCACAGCCGCCCGCGGATTGATCCCGCACACGTCGCCGAGAAGGGTGTCGTGGTCCTCCCCGCCGATGCGGTCCGTCTTGTTCAGCACGATCAGGTCGGCGATCGCGATGTGCTGGTCCAGTTCCGGATGCCGCGCCCGGCTGTTCTGGTACTCGGCACCGTCGACGAGCATGACGAGACCGCCGTACGTGATGTACGGGTTCTCACTGCCGAGTACCAGCCGAATCATGTTGCGCGGCTCCGCGAGTCCACTCGCCTCGACGACGATGACGTCGATCTCCGACGTCCGGTGCGCCAGCCGGTCCAGCATCGCGTCCATGTCGCTGACGTCCACCGCGCAGCACATACAGCCGTTGCTGAGCGCCATCATCGAATCGACTTGCCCCGCAACCATCATCGAGTCGATGTTGACCGAGCCGAAGTCGTTGACGATCACGCCGATCCGGGTGCCGCCGTTGTTGCGGAGCAGATGGTTGAGCAGGGTCGTCTTTCCCGACCCGAGGAAACCGGCCACGACGACGACAGGGATCGACCGCGGACCACGTTTCTTCGCCACTCCTCGATCCTCCGCGCCCCGAGTCACCTACATCACCGACCGGCCATGCTACTCGGTTGGGGCCGGTGTGTTTCCACTCGCGCGAGAGCCCACACAACAATGCCCCGGTCAAATGCCATATCGTTGGCGACATCGACGCACTCTCCCACCTGATCCGCACTCGCCCGGCGACCGAGCTTCTCGTGTCGTCGCCCTCCGAGGTCTCCAGGACCCTGGCCTCGCTGGCCACCGTCAACCCCTACTTCGTCGCCACCACAGGCGATCCCGGCCTGGGCGACTGGCGTCCGGCGAGTCGGCTGTACGACGAAGCGGACGCGCTCGCCGAGGTCGTCGGACATGTCGGAGCGCGCATCAGCTCGACGGAGTATCGCGTCGCGGCGTCGACGCTGTTCCTCGGGTATGCGGCGCGGTTGTGGTCGCTGGTGCTGGGCGGGGCCGTCCGTGATCGACGACTGCTGGACCTGGATCCGGCCGAGTTACTGTGGCTCGACGACCACGGTCAGATCCGGTTGCACGTGCGCGAGCCTCGCGGCTGGGAGGGCGCAGATCTGGTGGATCTCGTGCGGGCGATGGTCCTCGACCGTCACCTCGAACCGATGGTCGACTCGATCCGGTCCGCCGAGCCGATGTCCGAGCGCCTGCTGTGGGGCAATGCGGCGTCCGCACTGATCGGGGCGGCGCGTGTGCTCGACGGCGACACCCGCACCGACGCCATCACCGTGACCGAGACGATCCTCCGTGATCCCCGCCTGACCGACACCGTCGACCGTGAGGGCGCGGGCTACCGACGTCGGAGCTGCTGCCTGTTCTATCGCACGCCGGTCTCCGGATACTGCGGCGACTGTGCGCTCACCGGTCCGAGCGAATCCGTCCACCACCAGGGGGACGAGTCGGTGTGACCACCGCAGGACCCGGCCACGCCACGATCGAGTTCGGCCGGTCGCACGTCCACCTGCGCACGGCTGACGCCCAGTCCGACGTCTCGAGAAATGGTCATTCGACCCAGCCGACGTGCTTCAGGCCACAAATTGCACTACAGTTCAAAAAGTTGCCCGACCCCCCCTGGGCAGCAACGGGCCCGCCCAGAATTCCCCCCCTGCCTGGGCGGGCCGTCGGGTGGTGGCGCGTGAGACTACTCCGCGTCACCACCCGGCACCGTGTGCGAGGATCCGTCGATGATCCTCGAGCATGCACCACTGCAGGTGAGACCGGGACAGGCCGCCGCATTCGAAGCGGCGTTCAGCCAGGCCAGAACGATCATCTCGGCGATGAAGGGGTTCCGGCGCCTCACGCTCTCACGCTGCCTCGAACGCCCCGGCGCTTATCTCCTCCTGGTGGAGTGGGACACGCTCGAGGACCACACCGAAGGGTTCCGCGGATCGGCGGAGTACCAGGACTGGCGTCGGCTGCTGCACCACTTCTACGACCCGTTCCCCACCGTCGAGCACTACGCGCCCGTCGACGACGCCTGACACGCCCGCCACTGGCGCGGCGTGCAGGGACCGCCGGGGACGGCACCCGACCCTGCAGAATGAGCGCTCATGGAATCACTTGCCATCCTGAGTGACGTCGACGCCGGCGAGCTGCTGACCCTGCAGCGGGCCGCCTACGTCACCGAGGCACAGGCCCACCACGATCCGAACCTTCCGCCGTTGATGCAGACGTCGGAGGAGCTGCAGCGCGAGCTGCGGGACGACGCGGTGCTCGCCCTCGGACTGCGCGACGACTCGTCGCGACTGGTGGCAGCGGTGCGCGTCCGCATCGGGCAACCCGACCGCCGGACCGCCGAACTCGGCCGGCTGGTGGTCGCACCCGACATGCAGGGGCGGGGCCTGGGCAGCAGGCTACTGTCCCTCACCGAGCAGCATCTCCCGGAGTCGGTCACCGAGATGCGGTTGTTCACCGGCGAGTTCAGCAGCGGGAACCTGCGGCTGTACGCGCGGTTCGGCTATCACGAGACGCACCGCACCCCGACACTGTCCGGCTACGATCTTGTGCACCTCGCCAAGACCGTCGGCTGACGGCCGTCCGCGCCGATCGGCGATACGTAAAAACTCCGGGCCACGATCGTGATGATCGTGACCCGGAGTTTCGGAGTGGAGCTAAGGGGACTCGAACCCCTGACCCCCACACTGCCAGTGTGGTGCGCTACCAGCTGGTCTGGGTCGGCCACCACCGGGTCCTACTGCGTCACCTGCGACACCCAGTCGGGGTTGCCGAGCGCGTCGATCACTTCACCGTTGTGGACGACGGCCGGGGTGCCGGTCGCGCCGGACGCGGCGAGGGCCTGACGGCCGGTCTCGGCGTCCGCGGCAGCCTGCTGCATCCGCTCACCGCTGGTGATGCAGTTGACGGCGGCCTCGTTGGCGCCGGCGTCCTTCGCGAGCTTCGCGAGGTCCTCGTTGGAGAGGTCCGACTTGCCGTTCTCCGCGGGCTGGTTGGCCGGCGAGAACAGCTCGCCGTGGAACGTGGAGTACGCGATGGCGTCCCCGGTCTGGGCGACGCACTGCGACGCGGCGACCGCGCGCGTGGAGAAGTCACCGCTGGCCGAGAGCCGGTTGAGGAAGTTGAGGATGTGGTAGCGGACCGCGAGCTTGCCGTCGTCGACGGCCTGCGCCACCTCCTGGCCGTGCTTCTGCTCGAGCTGCGCGCAGAACGGGCACATCGGGTCCTCGAACACGTCGATCGTGTTCGTGACGTCGGGCAGGCCGAGGCGCACGACGCCGGCGTCCTCCATCGTCACCTGGACGGCGGAGTTCTGCACCCCCCCGTATCCCTCGTTCCGCGGCTTGTCGTTGTCCTTGGTCAACAGGATGCCGCCGATCACCAGCGCCGCGATCACGACGATCGCGAGACCGCCGACGATGTACGTGGCCTTGCTGGAGGTCGGTTGAGGGTTGTACTTGGCCGACTTCGGCTTCTTCGAACTCACTTCGCGTCCTTCGTCATAGGTGTGAGATCCGTTCGGGGAACTGACTGCGGCGCCTGCTCCATCATGTGGGCAGGCACAGCTCGACGACTACTCTGCCACCGCTGCCTGAGCGGGTACTGAGAGCGGTCCGCGGGAGCGCGGGCCGAGGGACAGCGGGCTCCGCGGGAACACCACCAGCCACACCGCCAGCGCCAGGAAGCCGACGTCGCGGGCGACCTCCCGCGCGTAGTCCCACCCGTCGACGTCGGCGACACCACCGCCGCCGAAGCAGCCGCAGTCGATCGACAGACCGCGCGCCCACACGGAGACGATGACACCGATCAGAACGAGCAGCGCGGCCGCCGACACGATGGCGGTCAGTCGCACACCCAGGCCGATCACCAGGAACAGTCCGAGCGCGATCTCGAACATCGGCATCGTGTACGCGACGGGACGGACGAGATCCTCGGGCAGCAACTGGTACGCGCGCACCGCGACGACGGTCTGGGTGGGGTCGATGAATTTGATCCATCCGGAGATCAGCCACACAGCCGCCAGACCGAAGCGCGCCAACAGGCTCACAATGCGTATCCACACGCCCCACACGCTACCGAACAGGTATGCCTCGGCTTTCTAGATCATGTGCGTTTTCGCAGCTAGATTCGGCTGTGTGAACGACTCTGCCCCCGATCCCGACACGTCGAACACGGCGTCCCCGGCCGCCCGGCCGCACGACTTCGACCACACGCATTCGGACGTCTCCGGCGGCTGGCTGCGCGCGGCGGTGTTCGGCGCAATGGACGGTCTGGTGACCAACACGTCGCTGATCGCGGGCGTCGGCGGCGCGGGCGTGGAAGCACACACGGTGATCCTCAGCGGTGTCGCAGGTCTGGTGGCCGGCGCATTCTCGATGGCGCTCGGCGAGTACACGTCGGTGTCGACGTCCAACGAGCAGATCGACGCCGAGGTGCGGGTCGAACGCCGGGCATTGCGCAGGCATCCCGAGGCGGAGGAGGCCGAGCTGGTCGAGACCTTCACCACAATGGGCATGAGCGAGCAGACGGCGACGGCCGCGGCCGCGGAGGTGCACGCCGACACCGAGCGTGCCGTCAACATCCACATCACCCACGAGCTGGGCGTCAACCCGCTGGAGAAGCCGTCACCGCTCGTGGCGGCCGGCTCGTCGTTCGTGATGTTCTCGATCGGCGCGATCATCCCGCTGATCCCCTACCTGCTGGGGTTCGAATCGCTGGTCGCGGGGCTCGCGGTGGGCGGCTTCGGTCTACTGCTCGCGGGCGCGCTCGCGGCGCACTTCACCGCCCAGTCCAGGATCCGTGGCGCACTCCGGCAGCTGGTGTTCGGTGCGATCGCGGTCGGTGCCACCTACGTGGTCGGCGCGCTCATCGGAATCGGTGTGCCCGGCTGACGCTGCATCCGACGCCTCCCCGTCGGTGTCGGTGTCGTCCGGCACCCGCCCCTTGGGCACCAGGAACCACAACACCATCGGCAACAGCATGATGGTCCCACTCACGGCCCAGGCCGCGCCGTAGGACCAGGCCTGCGCCACGATCCCGGCGACGAGCGGGCCGGCGAACGCGCCCACGTCGTTCATCATCTGGAACAGGGCCAGGACCGGGCCACCGCGCCGCTTGGACCCGACGACGTCGGCGACCGCGGCCTGCTGCGCCGGTCCCATCACACCCGACCCGATGCCGCACACCGCGGTCGCGATCAGGAATACGACGATGTTGTCGCTGGCCCCCATCGCGATCGTGGACACTCCGCAGATAGYCAGTCCGACGAGCATGAACGGCTTGCGGCCGATGCGGTCGGTCATCCGCCCCGCCTGCATCAGGACGGCGGCGTTGCCGAGCGCGAACACGGTGAGGGCGATCGCGGCCGTGGTGCCGTCGCCGTCGAGCATCTCGACGACGAACAACGGCACCAGCGAGATCCGGACACCGAAGATCACCCAGCCGGTGACCAGGTTCGCGCCGAGTGACGCCCGGAACATCGACGACTGGAGTCCCTCTCGGATCGTCATGATCGGCATCGCCCCGTGGACCTCCGGCGCGGCCAGGTGCGACTTGCGGAGCGCGAAGAACACGACGGTCGCGGCAACGAGCAGGGCGACCGCGTAGATGACGAACGGGACGCGCAGACCGAACCGCACGAGTGCGCCACCGAACAGCGGTCCCGTGATCGTGCCGATCAGGAACGCCGCCGAGTACACACCGGACACCCGCCCGCGGCCGCCGGGTGGCGACATGCGGATCAGCAGGCCCAGTGCCGACACGGTGAACATCGTGGACCCGATGCCGCCGAGACCCCGGAACACCAGCAGCTGCCAGTAGTCCTGCGCGAACGCGCACGCCCCCGTCGAGACCGCGGTGATGATCAACCCTGCCAGATAGGTGGGCCGCTCCCCCAGCTTCTGCACCAGGGTGCCGCTCATCGGCGCGAAGATCAGCCGCATCAGCGCGAACGCGCTGATCACGGCACTGGCGGCGGTGACGCCGACGTCGAAGCTGCGGGCGAACTGCGGCAACGCGGGCGCCACGATGCCGAACCCGACGGCGACGATGAACGCCGACACGACGAGTACCCAGATCTCCTTGGGAAGTTTCGCCTCAGCGCTCGTCGAGGTAGACGTCAATTTTCTCATTGCCGATCAATCTATCGGCGCACTCGAACGGTGGTTCAGCCCAGTCCCAGTGCCCGGGAGACCACGTCCTGCGCCGCGGCCTGCACCTGCGCGAGATGGTCGGGGCCACGGAACGATTCGGCGTAGATCTTGTAGACGTCCTCGGTGCCGGACGGCCGCGCCGCGAACCAGGCGTTCTCGGTGGTGACCTTGAGCCCGCCGATCGCCGCACCGTTCCCGGGCGCCGACGTGAGCGTGGCCGTGACCGGTTCACCGGCCAGGTCGGTCGCGGTGACCTGTTCCGGCGACAGCTTCGACAGCACCGCCTTCTGGTCGCGGGTCGCGGGCGCGTCGATCCGCGCGTACGCGGGATCGCCGAACTGCCGGGTCAGTTCCCGGTACCGCGCCGACGGGCTCTGCCCGGTGACCGCGGTGATCTCGGCCCCGAGCAGCGCCAGCAGGATGCCGTCCTTGTCGGTGGTCCACACGGTGCCGTCGTGGCGCAGGAACGACGCCCCGGCGCTCTCCTCACCGCCGAAACCGAGCGAACCGTCCAGCAGTCCCGGAACGAACCACTTGAATCCGACCGGCACCTCGACGACGGGTCGGCCCAGCCCGCCGGCCACCCGGTCGATCATCGAGGAACTGACGAGGGTCTTGCCGACCTTCGTGGTCGGCGACCATCCCGCGCGGTACGTGTAGAGGTAGTCGATGGCGACCGCGAGGTAGTGGTTGGGATTCATCAGCCCGCCGTCGGGGGTGACGATGCCGTGCCGGTCCGCGTCGGCGTCGTTACCGGTGGCGAGGTCGAACCGGTCCCGGGCAGCGATCAGCGACGCCATCGCGTACGGCGACGAACAGTCCATCCGGATCTTGCCGTCACCGTCGAGGGTCATGAACCGCCACGTCGCGTCCACCAGCGGATTGACCACAGTCAGGTCGAGTCGGTGCCGTTCGGCGATGGCGCCCCAGTAGTCGACCGATGCGCCGCCGAGCGGGTCGGCCCCGATCCGCAGGCCCGACGCCCGGATCGCGTCGAGGTCGAGCACGGTGGGCAGGTCGTCGACGTAGGCGGCGAGAAAGTCGTAGCGCCCGGCCGTCTCGAGCGCCAGCGCGAGCGGGACACGCGCGACGGCGGACAGTCCCGAGCGCAACAGGTCGTTGGCGCGGTCCGCGATCACGGTGGTCGCATCGCTGTCCGCGGGGCCGCCGTGCGGCGGGTTGTACTTGAAGCCGCCGTCGCGCGGCGGGTTGTGCGACGGTGTGACGACGATGCCGTCGGCCCGGGCGGCCGGACCGGACGCGTTGTGCCGCAGGATCGCGTGGCTGACCGCTGGCGTCGGGGTGTAGCCGTCGCGTGAATCGATCACCACCGCAACATCGTTGGCGACCAGAACCTCGAGCGCTGTCGCCCAGGCCGGCTCCGACAGCGCGTGCGTGTCGCGACCGAGGAACAGCGGACCGGCGATGCCCTGCGCGGCGCGGTATTCGACGATGGCCTGCGTCGTCGCGAGGATGTGGGCCTCGTTGAACGCCGAGTCGAGGCTCGAGCCTCGATGTCCGGACGTCCCGAACACCACCTGTTGCAGCGGATCCGCCGGGTCGGGGGTGCGCGTGTAATAGGCGGACACCAGATGCGCCAGATCCTCCAGATCCTCCGGCAACGCCACCTGTCCCGCTCGTTCGTGCACCATCTACCCCTCCGACTTCGACCCGATGAAACGCTGTGGAACGCTTCGGCTCCATCGTGCCAGGACCGGAGGCTACCGGCCGGTTCACGAGGTGATCCGAAACCCCGCCCACGCGAATCCGATACCGACGGCGAGACTGGCCGCGACATACACCGCAGACGTCACGGACCGCCGCACCCGGGTCAGACCGACAGCCTCGTTCGCGAACGTCGAGTATGTGGTGAGGCCCCCGCAGAAACCGGTGCCGAGCACTGCGAACACCGCCGCCGGCAGCGTCGCGCCCGCGAGCAGACCGAGGATCAGACAGCCGACGACGTTCACGACGAACGTGGGCACCGGGAAGCTGCCGTACGAGTGCAGGTGTCGTCCGGCGAGATACCGCACACCCGCGCCGACGCCCCCACCGAGCGCGACCCACAACACCGTCACGACACCGACCCCCGACGCGTGTGCAACACCTCGCCTATCCCCATGCCGAGACGCGCGGCGAACAGCGCCGGCACCAACGTCGCGAGGAGGTACAGCACCGCGACGCCCGGGTTCTGCACGACATCGACCGCGAATGTCGAGAACGTCGTGAATCCGCCCAGCACCCCGACCCCGAGGAACAGCCGCCACAACCGGTCCGGTCCGACCATCGCCGCGAGCACTCCGAGCAGCAGCGAGCCGACGACGTTGACCACGACGATGGTCCAGATACCGGGGAACTGCTGGGCCAGCAGGTAGCGCACACTCGCACCGATCGCCCCACCTGCCGCGACCACCGCCAGCGTCCGCGCCTCGGTCATCGCCCGCCGTCCTTCCCTTGCGGTCACCGCGCCTGTGAGTCGGTCCGGCCCGCGCGGGACCGACCGCGCGAACCCGGCGTCCGCGCCCTCATGATCATCGCCGCCACGAAGTATCGGCACGGCGATTGTCCGTCATTGACGAACCGGTGCGGGGTGTCCGCCTCGAAGTACAGCGTGTCCCCGGCGGCGAGCACCCATTCGCTGTCGCCGACGCCGACCGTGCGCCGGCCGTCGAGGACGTGCACGAACTCGTGCGAGTTGGGGGCGTACGCCGGGAAGTGCCCCGCGTCGCACCCTGGAAGACGCGGTCGGGGTACCGGTACTGCGTCGAGGAATCGATCTATCTGGCGCCGTGGGCCACCGGTCGACGGCTCGGCGGTGCGCTGCTCGACCGGACGCTCGCCGAATGCGCCCGCCTCGGCATCCGCGAGGTGATCGCGGTGCTGACGTCGGAGACCGGCGCGCCCGGCTCCGGCTCGTACCACCTGCACCGCAGCCGCGAGTTCGAGGTTGCCGGACGGCTTCTTGGCGTGGGGTTCGAACACGAGACGTCCCTCGACACGATCATCATGCAGCGCGCGCTACCCGATCATCCACGCGGCGGCAACGGCACGAAATAGCTGGTGCGATGCTGGTAGTCGCGGTACCCGGGCCGCTCGGCCATGTGCTGCTCGAGCAGGCGCGCACCCGTGGCGAAGACGAGGAAGTACGTCATCGCCAGCGGCGAGAGGATCGTGAGAACGCCGGGCCACGTCTGCGCGGCGACGAGGAAGATCCCCCACCACACGCACGCGTCGCCGAAGTAGTTCGGATGACGAGTCCAGCCCCACAGGCCGCGGTCCATGATCGTGCCGCGATTCGCCGGGTCCGCCTTGAACGCCGACATCTGTGCGTCCCCGACGGATTCGAACACGACCCCGACCGTCCACACGATCACGCCCAGTACGGTCAGCACCCCGAAGGGCCCGCGCGTGACGGCGGCGACCTGAACGGGCAGAGAGACGAACCAGAGCGCGCTGCCCTGCGTGATGTAGATCTTGCGGATCGCGGTGAGCGTCCGGTTCCCGCCGGCGTCGTCGAGGAGCTTTTCGTAGCGCGGGTCCTCTCCGTGCCCGCGCGAGCGCCGCTCCATGTGTATCGCGAGCCGCAGTCCCCACACCGCAACGAGGCCGGCGAGCAGCCAGCGTCGCCACTCGTCGCCGTCGCCGAATGCCGCCGCAACCAGCGCGACGAGGACGAAGCCGACACCCCAGGACACGTCGACCACATTGTGTCGAGCCCGCCGGAACCCGAAGGCGGCGGTGACCACCATGAGGATGACGATCGCGATCACACTCGTGATGGTGACGAGCGCGAAACCGCCCCAATCGAAACCGTTCATCTCGAGACCATTCATCGCGCCGCCCATTCCGTCCGCACGTTCCCCACCTCGAGGCCCGCGGCCTCGACAAGTCCGACGGTCTCCCCCGGCCCGGTCGTCGTCATCACGCATCCCTCCGGTCGAGGACGATCTGCTGCACGTCGAGGTAGCCCGAGCGGAACCCGGCCTCCGAGTAGCAGAGGTAGAAGTGCCACATCCGGCGGAAGACGTCGTCGAATCCGAGCGCGGCGACGTCGTCCGCGTTCTCGGCGAACCGCTCGTCCCACAGCCGCAGCGTCCGCGCGTAGTGGTCGCCCATCGACAACCGTTGCCGCACGCGCAGGTTCGTCTGATGTTCGGTGATCTCCTCGATCGCCCGGACGGATGGCAGGAATCCGCCGGGGAAGATGTACTTGTGCACCCAGGTGTAGGTGTTGCGGGTGGCGAGCATCCGGTCGTGCGGCATCGTGATCGCCTGGATCGCGACTCGTCCACCGGGCGCCAGCACCCGATCGAGGGTGCGGAAGTAGGTGCCCCAGAACTGGTGTCCCACGGCCTCGATCATCTCCACCGACACCACCGCGTCGTACCGGCCGTCGACCCGCCGGTAGTCCAGCAGATCCACCTGTACCCGGTCGGCGTATCCGGCCTCGGCGATCCGCTTGCACGCCAGGTCCTGCTGCTCGGTGGACAACGTCACCGATCGAACGGTCGCGCCGCGGGCGGCCGCCCGGATCGCGAGTTCGCCCCAGCCCGTGCCGATCTCGAGCACCCGGCTGCCCTCGCGCACACCCGCACCGTCGAGCAGGTGGTCGATCTTGCGGTGCTGGGCCGAGACCAGGTCGTCCCACGACGGGACGGTCTCGTCGCGTCCGAACAGCGCACTGGAATAGGTCAGCGTGTCGTCGAGGAACAACCCGAACAACTCGTTCGACAGGTCGTAGTGGCGCGAGATGTTCGAGCGGGTGTTGCGGGTGGTGTTCTTCTCGCTGCCCGGCGGCTTCGGAATCACCATGCCCCGCAGGCGCTGCAATGGGCCCGGGATCAGCGTCGCGGCGCGGGCCGCGAACACCTCGAGCACCGCGGTGAGGTCGGGTGCCGACCAGTCACCGGCCATGTACGCCTCGCCGAAGCCGATCAATCCACTCCGACCCACCCGCGCCGTGAAGTCACGCGGCCGGTGCACGAGCATGACCGGCGCATCCGGCGCGGCGGGATCGCCCAGGACGCGGCCGTCGGGGAACTCGACCCGGACAGGCAGTCGCGAGACGGCGTGCCGGAACAACCCGTCGGCGATCCGGCCGGCGGCCTGCGCTCGCGGCCCGCTCGGCACCCGGTGCAGATCTCCCCAACTGCAGCGGCCCGTGGTCGAGTCGGGCGAGATCGAACTCCGGGTCGTGGCCCCGATCGTGGTCGCGGTCATCACACTGCCTCCTGTCGCTGATGCACGGGCCGAGGGCGTATCGGCAGCCCCCTCGCCCACAAGCGGATTCCCTGCCAACGGATCTGCGCGGCCACCCGCAACGGGGCCAGCGGCACCGCGAGCGCCGCCCGGAGGACCTCGCGCGTCGTCGCGTCCCGCCGTTCGCCGATCACGGTCGCGACGAACGGCGACTGCCCCTCACGCTCGAGGGAGATGACCAGCCGTAGCGCGGCGCCCGGGACCGGCAGGGTCATCCGGTACTCACCGTCGACGTCGTTGAACGGCGAGACGTAGAACTCCTTGGTGGCACGCGCGGCCCCCGCGCTGTCCGGCCGCAGCAGGTAGCAGTGCCGCTCACCGTAGGTGTTGTGCACCTCGGCGATCACGCAGACCGGTCGGCCGTCCGCGTCGTGGCACCAGAACACGCTGAGCGGATTGAACACGTATCCGAACACTCGAGCGTTGCTGAGCAGCAGCACCTTTCCGCCGTCCAGGTCGATCCCGTGCGCGGCGAGGAAGGCATCGACGTTCTGCCGCAGGGTCCGCGACAGATCGCCGAGGTGGTCGGAGGACGCGAATCCGGCGAGCGGCGCCAGCAGCCTCGGAAGGTGCGGAAGGCGCGGCAGGTTGTCGACGTCGACCAGCCAGCTGTAGCTGCGATAGCGGAAGACGTTGTGCAGCGGGGCGGTTCGTACGTGACTGATCACGGTCCGGTAGATCGCCGGCGTCTCGGGAATCGACTGTGTGGTCATGTCCATCGCCCTCCGACACTCTCCGCGGCGCGCAGTCCGGACAGCGCGCCGTCCTCGTGAAAGCCCCAGCCGTGGTAGGCGCCGGCGAACGCCACGACGTGGTCGCTCAGCTCGGGCAGCCTGCGCTGCGCGGCGAGCGAGGCCGGCGTGTACTGCGGGTGCTCGTAGACCATGGTGTCGAGCACCAGGTCCGGATCGACGACGTCCTTGCCGCCCAACGTCACCAGGTAGCGCTCGCCGGTGTCGGGCAGTTGCTGCAGCCGCGTCATGTCGTAGCTCACCAGCACCTGCTCGGGCCGCGCGGCGCAGAAGGGGATCCGGTAGTTCCACGACGCGCGGGCCCGCGACCTGCGCGGCAACACCGATTGGTCGGTGTGCAACTGGGTGTGGTTGACCGAATACGGCATCGCGCCCAGCACCTCGTGCTGCAGCGGAGTGGGCGCCGCGAGCATCTTCAGCGCCTGCAGCGGGTGGGTGGCGACCACCACCGCGTCGAACCGGCGCAGCCGGTCTGCGTCGTCGCGGATCTCGACATGATCCGCGTGCCGGTGTACGGCCCGCACGGGCGTCGAGACCCGCACGTCGTCGATGTGGTCGGCGATGCGGCGCACGTATTCGGCGCTGCCACCGCGCACGGTCCGCCAGGTGGGCGAACCTCCGACACCGAGCATTCCGTGGTGGTCGAGGAACGTGAACAGGTAGCGGGCCGGATACTGCAGCGCGGTCTGCGGGTCGCACGACCACACTGCCGACACGAGCGGCGTCATGAAGTGCGCGACGAAGTAGGGAGCGAAGCCTCCGGTCGCGAGGAAGTCACCGAGCGTGATCTCGTCGGCGTCCCCGTCCTCCAGCAGGGCGGATGCCCGGCGGTGGAAGCGCTTGACCTCGAGCAGCATCCGCACGTACTCCCCGCGCAGCAGAGTCGACACGGTGGGCGCCAGCCCGCGCAGGCCCTGGCCGCCCGAGTACTCGAGCCCGCAGCCGTCGCAGCGCACCGACATGCTCATGTCCGAGTCCTGCGTCGGCACATCGAGTTCGGCGAACAGGCGAAGCAGGGTCGGGTAGGTGCGGTCGTTGTGGACGATGAAACCGGTGTCCACCGCCAGACCGTCACCCACCGGTGTACGCACCCGATGAGTGTCCGCGTGGCCACCGAGGCGTCCGTCCGCCTCGTAGAGCGTGACGTCCGCGTCCTTCGCCATCACCCAGGACGCGGTCAGCCCGGCCACACCTGCACCGACCACCGCAATCCGCCGTCTCTCGCCGCTACCTGTCACGACCACCCGTCCCTCCGCCGCTGTCCTGCTGTCACGAGGCATTCGGAGGCGACAGGCGCCGCGATTGGTCCAGAACGAAATCGACCACGATCCGGTCCACAGCCCAGCGTGTAGCGTTGAGGTATCGCGCAGCACTTCACGTCGAGCGTTCTGCTCACACGGGCCGCGATTGGAAATTAGCGGCCGATTCGCGGCCACACCAGGAGCGTCAGGTGACGCACACTTCTACCCACTCGGACCTGAAACGTACCGCGGCTTCCCCCGGGGACGGACAGCCGTTCCCGACACCGACCCGAACCCCGCGACTGCTTCTGCGGACGGGCGGGCCGCGCGACGTCGACGGGGTCTGGTGGCCGCGCACTCGGAACCTCACGGTCGAACTGCACGACCTGATCACCAAACTCACCCCGAGTCTCGGCGCCGTCGCGAGCATCCGGTTCGGCTGGAACTCCGTCAGCATGATGCAGCGGCGAATCGACATCGACGACGGCGTCGAGATCACCGGCCCCGAGACGGGCCAGCCGGGCAACGTTCTGCGCGTCTACGGGCGAGGCGGCCGCCACCTCGACCTCGTCGTCGTGCGTCCCGGACTCGACACCCACTACGGGTATCAGCTCATGCGCCGGGTCGTCGATCCGTCCTGGGCCCGGCCGCCGGTAAACGCGTCCGCGGCAGTCCCGGAGGAACACGGACGGCCCCCCGCTTGACCCCACCGCCGAGACAGCAAAAAGGCCCGGTCGGAAGGCGATTACCTTCTGACCGGGCCCGTTTGGTGGAGCTGCCGGGAATCGAACCCGGGTCCTCCGCCGCTTTGCCAGGGCTTCTCCGTGTGCAGTTCGCTATGTCTCTACTTGGATCTCCCGGTCTCGCGAACAAGCCGTGATGACGATCCCAGTCGCTGTTGGATGTCCCGCCCCACTCCGCGACCGAGTGGAACGGTAGAGCCCTCTAGCTGATGCCAGGGTCCGGGGCGAGGGCACACCCGGTCTGACAGACACGCAGTCGCTACTTAGGCAGCGAGGGCGTAGTCGCGCTGATTGGAATCGGCGCTTATTGGTTTGCAGCGACGCTTACGGTGGTCTCTTGCCTGCACCGACACGCTTCCCCTGACTCAACGTACGCAGTCGAAACCGTTCAGCCCCGTACGTCCCCGCGTCTCTCGCGGGGCTACTTACTTTAACCCGCGCGGACGCGCGAATCATCCCAATTATCGCCGACCGGTTCGAACCGCTCCCCGGCACCCCCACGACAGATCACCCCATCTGCGCATTTCCCCGTTCCGGGTCGCCTCGTTCCGTTAATGTCGTGCCCCGAGACGGCCGGTCGAGTGACGTTCGCCACTCGCTACTCGTACGGGGGAAACAGGGTATGAGTTCGTTCGCACGTCGATTGATGTCCGCTGCCACGCTCGCGATCGCGGCCGTGGTGGTGGGCACCCTCGCGTCACCGGCCTCGGCAGGCGCGGAGCCCGCCTACCCCACCCCGTACAGCGACCCCTTCTACGCCGCCCCACCCGACATTGCGTCGAAGGCGCCGGGCGACGTCCTCGAGAGCCGGCGCGCGGACACGTGGATCCTGCCCGGCACCGAGGTGTGGCAGATCAAGTACCGGTCGACCAACTCGGCCGGTCGACCCATCCCGGCGGTGACGACGGTGATCAAGCCGGTGGGCGCACCCGCCGACATGCCGGTCCTGTCGTATCAGGCGATCGTCAACTCCCTGGGGTTGCGATGCGCGCCGTCTGCGGCCCTATTCACCGGCGAGATCAAGGACGCGTTCGGAATTCCGCTGGCGCTCGCAATGGGGTGGGCGCTCGCGATTCCCGATCACCTGGGCCCCGACAGTGCGTACGGCGCGGCCAAGCTCGGCGGCATGATCACGCTCGACGGGGTTCGCGCCGTCAAGCACCTGCCCGAGCTGCGCCTGGGCGGCAGCCCGGTCGCCCTCGCCGGATACTCCGGCGGCGGCATGGCCACGGCCTGGGCCGCAGCCCTCAACCCCACATACGCCCCGGACGTGAAACTTGCGGGCGTCGCACAGGGCGGCGTTCCGGCGAGCATCGAGGAGATGGCCGTGGGGCTGGGCCTGGCCGACCGGCACCCCGGCTTCGGTCTCGGCTTCGCCGCGGCGGTGGGTCTCGAGCGGGAGTACCCGGATCGTCTCCCGCTCGGCTCCCAGCTCAGCCCCGCCGGGATCGCGCTGCGCGACGAACTCAAGGACGAGTGCCGCACCCTGATCATCGCGAAGGGCCTGCTGCACAGCGTCAGCGAGGTCGCGAAGTCCACGAGCCTGATCCAGGACGAGGACGTGCGCGCGGTGATGCGTGAGAACAGTCTCGTCGACTTCCCGGGCGTGCCGACCGCGCCGGTGTTCATGTGGCACGGCGCGTCCGACGAGCTCACGCCGTTCCGGTCCGTGGCCGCGACCGCCGACCGGTACTGCAAGGCCGGTGCGACGCTCGAGTTCCACGCCTACCCCATCGCCGAACACATGACGAACGCCGTCGTCGGCCTGCCCGAAGCCTTCATGTATCTGAAGGATCGCTTCGCCGGCCTGCCCGCTCCGAGCAACTGTTGACCCCCGGCAGAACCGTTTACGCCAGGTCGCGAATCGTATATGTCCATCCCTCGAGATTCGTTCGCCGAAACACCTGGACGGTCGTTCAGGTTCCCCTAGCCTGCTCGCCAGATAGCTGACGCCTGCGCTCGTGAGGGGACCTCCGCCGATGAAAACTCTCAGATTCGTTCGACGGAGGGCATTACCGCTTCTCGCTGCTGCCRTGGCCCTCACCGTCGCCGGCGCCGCGGCAGCGGTGTCGGTCCCGTTGTCGCCGAACCCGACCGAACCCGGACCGCCCACCGATCCCGTCTACGGACTCGCGGGCGGCTGCTACACGCTCACCTCCGACGTGTCCCCCGGATTCGTCACGCGGGACGGCGACGGCTTCCGCACCGGCGCCGACGTCGACTCCGCGTCCCGCTTCCGGATGCAGGCCGCGCAGCTGGGCCGGTTCCTGTTCTTCGGCGCCGACACCGCGATGCTCGCCGGCGAGTCCGGTCGGGTCTTCGCGTCGCCGCAGGCCACTCCGGCCGCCGACTGGGCACTGACGTTCACCGACGGCGCCTACACCGCCACGGCCGTCACCACCGGCAAGCAGTTGAGCGTGGGCCGGTCCGACGGTCGCCTGACCATCACCGATCCCGGCGCCGACCCCGAGGCGGGACGCTTCCGTCTCGCGGCCGCCGACGGCTGCGCCGACTTCCCCGAGGCGGAGGTGAACGCCAGCGGGGTGCCCGTCGGAGCGACAGCGGACGGCGAGGTACGGGGGTTCATCGACGCGCACGTCCACATGAACGCCAACGAATTCATCGGCGGCAGCATCCGCTGCGGCGAGCCGTACTCCCCGCTGGGCGTCACCGTCGCGCTGCAGGATTGCGAGGACCACAAGCCGGACGGGCTGCCCGCGCTGCTCGAGAACGTGCTCTCCCACGGCAACCCGTTCGAGTCGCACGACACGACGATGTGGCCGAGCTTCGCCGACGTCCCGTCGTACGACTCGATGACCCACGAGCAGACGTACTACCGCTGGGTGGAGCGCGCGTGGCGCGGCGGGCTGCGGATCTTCACGAACCTGCTCGTCTCGAATCGCGTGCTGTGTGAGCTGTATCCGCTGCGCAGCAACCCGTGCGACGAAATGGAGACGGTCCGGATCGAGGCCCGGCAGGCCCACGAGATCCAGGACTACGTCGACGCGCAGTACGGCGGACCGGGCCGTGGTTGGTTCCGGATCGTCAGCTCCCCGCAGCAGGCCCGCGAGGTGGCGGCGTCGGGCAAGCTCGCCGTCACACTCGGGATGGAGATCTCCGAGCCGTTCGGCTGCGGGTTGTCGGGCGGCGTCCCGCAGTGCACCGAGCAGGACATCGACGCCGGCCTCGACGAGCTGTACGCGATTGGCGTGCGGCAGGTGATCCTGACCCACAAGTTCGACAACGCGTTCGGCGGAGTGCGCTTCGACGAGGGACTGACCGGCACCGCGGTCAACATCGGCAACTTCCTGGGCACCGGCGAGTTCTGGAAGGCCGAGCAGTGCACCGGAGTCGCGACCGACAACCCGATCGGCAACGTCGGCGACGACGTCGTGGAGGCGGCGAAGTCACTGCCGCCGGGGGTCACGCTGCCCGTGTACCCGGAGGGTGACGTCTGCAACGCGCGGGATCTGAGTCCGCTCGGCGAGCACGCGATCCGCGCGATGATGCAGCGCGGCATGATCGTGGACATCGACCACATGGGCGTCAAGACCGCCGACTCGGCACTGCGGATCCTCGAAGAGGCGAAGTATTCCGGCGTGGTGTCGAGCCACGGGTGGACCGACGCGTCGAACTACCCGCGGATCTACAAGCTCGGCGGGTTCGTGGCGTCGTACGCGGGGCCGTCGGAGAACTTCGTCAAGGAGTGGCGAGAGGCGCGGCAGGGACGCGACGACGACTACTACTTCGGCTACGGCTACGGTGCCGACACCAACGGCTTCGGTTCGCAGCCGGCGCCGCACAAGGACGGCACGCGCGGGGTCGAGTACCCCTACACCACGTTCGACGGCGGCACGGTGATGGATCAGCAGCGAGCCGGCACCCGCGTGTTCGACTTCAACACCGACGGTCTGGCGCAGTACGGCATGATCCCCGACTGGATCGAGGACATGCGCGTGTATGCCGGCGACGACGGTGCGCAGTTCATGGACGACATGTCCCGGGTGGCGGCCACCGTTGTCAGTTCACCAGGAACTCGGTCAGCGCATGCCCTTGACGCGGCGCCCGAGCTCGCGCGTCACCTCGCGTTCGGCGGTGCGGCGCGCCAGATCCTGACGCTTGTCGTAGTCCTGCTTGCCCTTCGCGAGCGCCAGCTCGACCTTGACCTTGCCGTCGGAGAAGTACATCGACAGCGGCACCAGCGTCTGGTTGCCCTCGCGGGTCTTGCCCACCAGATGCTCGATCTCGCGCTTGTGCAGCAGCAGCTTGCGGGTGCGCCGGGGCGAGTGGTTGGTCCACGTGCCCTGCGTGTACTCCGGGATGTGCAGTGCGCGCAGCCACACCTCGCCGTCGTCGACGGTGGCGAAGGCGTCCACCAGGGAGGCCTTGCCCTCGCGCAAGCTCTTCACCTCGGTACCCAGCAGTGCGACGCCGGCCTCGTAGGTGTCGATGATGGTGTAGTTGTGTCGCGCCTTGCGGTTGGTCGCGATGACCTTGCGGCCCTTCTCTTTCACGTGCGGGCCCTCACAGTCCTCGTTCCGCCGTCACTCTTCGTACCGCTCCAGCATAGGAGCCTGCGCAAGCCGATAACGCCGCACTACTCCCGGACGTACAGGCGCAGTGCGATGTACGCGGTGATCGCGGCCATGCCGGCGCCGACGATCACCACGAACGGCGATACCAGCAGCACGTCACTGTTGGAGATCCGGGCCACGATATTGGCGTCGTAGATGTCGCCGAGGACGTCGTCGATGAACATGTTCTTCGCGGTGAACAGCCCGGCGATCGCCAGGACCGAACCGATCAGCGAGGCGACCACGGCCTCGAGCAGGAACGGCAGCTGCGTGTACCAGCGGGTGGCGCCGACCAGACGCATGATGCCGACCTCGGTGCGGCGGGTCAGCGCGGCGACCTGAACCATGTTGGCGATCAGGAAGATCGCGGCGATGGCCTGCACGACGGCGATCGCGAACGCCGCGTTGCGGACGCCGCCGAGGACGCTGAACAGGCGGTCGACCAACTCCCGCTGATTGAGGATGCTCTCGATGCCGGGACGCGCCGCGAACTCGTCGTTGATGACACCGAAGCGCTCCGCATCGCTGAGCTTGACCTTGAACGAGGCCGGGAAGCTCTCCGGGCTCACCAGGGACGCCAGTTCCGGGTTGTCCTTGAACACCCGGTCGGTGGCGTCGGCGACGGCGTCGTCGCGGTTGAGGTACTGCACCGAGACCACCGAATCGGTGTTCTCGAGATCGCTGCGGATGCCGCGGCAGATGTCCGCCGCACAGTCCGGGTCGGACGCGGAGATGTCGTCGGTGAGGAACAGCTGCACCTCGACGCGGTCCAGGAAGATCTGCTGGGTCTTGTCGGCCATCTGCACGACCAGCAGACCGCCGCCGAACAGTCCGAGCGAGATCGCGGTGGTCAGGATCATCGCGACGGTCATCGTGAGGTTGCGGCGCAGGCCGGTCAGGACCTCGCTGAAAATGAAACTGGCACGCATCGGGGAATCGCAGTCCTTGAGTCGTCTGTTCGAGAGGATCGGTGGGCGGGTGCCGTCGCGGGCCTAGCGGCCGACGGCGTACACGCCTCTCGCTTCGTCGCGCACCACCTTGCCGAGATCGAGCTCGACGACGCGGCGGCGCATCGAGTCGACGATGTGGTGGTCGTGCGTGGCCATGAGCACGGTGGTGCCGGTGCGATTGATCCGCTCGAGCAGCAGCATGATGTCGGCGCTGGTGTCGGGGTCGAGGTTGCCGGTGGGCTCGTCGGCGAGCAGGACCAGTGGACGGTTCACGAACGCGCGGGCGATCGCGACGCGCTGCTGCTCACCGCCGGACAGCTCGTTCGGCAGGCGATCGGCCTTGCCGGACAGTCCGACCAGGTCGAGGACCTCGGGGACGGTGCGCTCGATCATCGAGCGCGACTTGCCGATCACCTCGAGCGCGAACGCGACGTTCTGCGACACCGTCTTGTTCTGCAGCAGCCGGAAGTCCTGGAAGACGTAGCCGACGCTCTGCCGCAGCTTCGGCACCCGTCGACCCGACAGCTTGTTGACGTGGAAGTCGGCGACGTAGATGTCCCCCGAGCTGGGGGTCTCCTCCTTGAGGAGGAGCTGCATGAACGTGCTCTTGCCCGAGCCCGACGGCCCGATCAGGAACACGAACTCGCCCTTGTCGATCTCGACGTTCACCTTGTCCAGGGCGGGCCTGGTGGAGGCCTTGTAGAACTTGGAGACATCCTTGACGCTGATCACGGGAAGCCAGTCTAGCCGTTATCGAACAGTGACCTTGGGTAACGACGCGCACCGATCCGCGCGTGTCAGCCCTGCGGCGTCGGCGCCGTGGTCGTCACCTCGTCGGACGGGCCCGACTCGGGTTCCTGCGACAGCTGCGGAGCAGGTGGAGGCGTGGTCGTCGTCTGCTGCGACGTCCCCGACGTGGTCGTGCCACTGCCGGCGCCCGGCGTCGTGGTCGGCGTGCTCGACTGCTGCCCACTGTGGCTCGTCTCCGACGCGGGCGACGACGACGGCGTGGCGCTCTCCGACGACGACGGCTGAGTGGAGCTTTGCGGCGGCGTCGACGGACTCTCGCTCTGCCGCTCATCCGCCGGCAAGGCCGGATCCCCGGTGCTGACGGCCGGCTGCGTGCCGTGCGTCGAGGCGTCGGTCTCCTGATTGACCTGGGCGTTGAGCATCGCCAGACCCAGCCAGAGCACGCACATGGCCACGGTCGTGGTGCGCATGCGGCCGCCGAACAGCTTGCGCGGAATCCGCTTCCACAGCAGCGACACCTTCTCCTGCGGGCTCATTCGTCGCCACCTCCCACCGCGTCGTTCTCGAGTTCGGCCGCGACGGTGATACCGGCGCGTCGCAGCGCCGTCACGACGCGCACACGCAGCGCCCGGCCGACCTGGAACTGCTTGCCGGGCAGTGTGCGGGCCACCATCCGGATGCTCACCTGATCCACCGCGAGGCTCTCGACTCCCATCACCGACGGGGTGTCGAGCAGCAGCGGGCGCAGGCCCTTGTCCTCGTACGCGTCGACACCGACGCGGTGCAGGATGTCGTTGACGTGGTTGATGTCGGCGGTCGCGGGGATCGGCACGTCCACCACCGCGCGCGCCCAGTCCTTCGAGAGGTTGACCGCCTTGACGATCTGCCCGTTGGGAACGGTGATGACTTCGCCGTCGGCGTTGCGCATCCGGGTCACCCGCAGGGTGACGTCCTCGATCACACCCTCTGCGTCCGTGGACGACCCGGTGATGGCGATCTGCACTGTGTCACCGAAACCGTACTGACGCTCGGTGATGATGAAGAACCCGGCGAGGATGTCCTGGACCACACGCTGCGCGCCGAAGCCGAGTGCGGCACCGAGCACCGTCGCCGGAGCCACGAGGCTGCCGATGGGCAGGCCGAGCAGACCGAGCACCTTCACCGTCGCGATCACGTAGATCATCGTGATGACCACCCACGTGATGACCTGCGCCACCGAGTGCCGGTGCTTGGTGGCCTCGGAACGGACCAGGGCGTCGCCCTGCTGGTAGTTGTCGTCGATCTGCTGAGTGATCCGACCGCCGGCCCAGTTCACGAAACGGGCGACGATCAGCGCACCCAGAACCGTCAGCGCAATGGGAAGTCCGGTGACTTCGAGCCATGCACGCAGTTGGACGTATGGGGTGAAGGTYAGTGCGAGGGTTGTGGTCTGCATACGTCCTAGGCTTGGGTTTCGCTCATCCGCCAGCGGATGCCGGCCTCGATGAATCCGTCGATTTCACCGTCGAGCACTGCCGACGGGTTGTTGACCTCGTACTCGGTGCGCAGGTCCTTGACCATCTGGTACGGGTGCAGCACGTACGAGCGCATCTGGTTGCCCCACGAGCTGCCGCCGTCGCCCTTGAGCGCGTCCATCTCGGCGCGCTCCTCCTGGCGCTTGCGCTCGAGCAGCTTGGCCTGCAGCACCCGCATCGCGGACACCTTGTTCTGCAGCTGCGACTTCTCGTTCTGACACGTGACGACGATGCCGGTAGGGACGTGTGTCAGGCGCACCGCCGAGTCCGTGGTGTTGACCGACTGGCCACCCGGGCCGGACGAGCGGTACACGTCGACGCGGACGTCGTTCTCGTCGATGTCGATGYGGTCGGTGGTCTCGACGACGGGCAACACCTCGACCTCGGCGAACGAGGTCTGGCGGCGGCCCTGGTTGTCGAACGGGCTGATACGGACGAGACGGTGCGTGCCCATCTCGATCGACAGGGTGCCGTAGCTGTAGGGCGCCTTCACCGCGAAGGTGGCGCTCTTGATGCCGGCCTCTTCGGCGTAGGAGGTGTCGTAGACCTCGACGCCGTAGCCACGCTTCTCGGCCCAGCGGATGTACATGCGCATGAGCATCTCGGCCCAGTCCGCGGCGTCGACGCCGCCGGCGCCGGCGCGGATGTTGACGAGCGCGTCACGCTGGTCGTACTCGCCCGAGAGCATGGTCTTGACTTCCATCGCCTCGATGTCGGCGCGCAGGGTCGCCCGCTCGACGTGGACGTCGGCGACCGCGTCGGGGCCCTCCTCCTCGGCGAGCTCGTACAGCACGGCCATGTCGTCGAGGCGCGAGCGCAGTTCCTCCACGCGGCGCAGCTCCGCCTGGGCGTGCGACAGCTGGCTCGTCACCTTCTGCGCGTGTTCCTGGTCGTTCCACAGCTCCGGATCGGACGCCTGGTGTTCGAGTTCGTCGATGCGGCGGCGCAGCTCCTCGACGTCGAGAACCTTCTCGACCGTGGTCAGAGTGGCGTCGAGCTCGTTGAGGTCAGCGGAAACGTCAGGATGCACAGTTATCCAGGCTACCGGGTCCATCACGGTGGCATCGCTGCGACCGCAGTCACACCGGCCGCGATGGCGACCCTCGCGCCGCGGATCCGCCGAGCAGCGGTCCCCCGAACCCGCCCCGGGTTCACCTCGAGCTCACCCCAGGGCCGCCCGAAGGCGAATTCGAGTGACAATCCTTAAGACAATTGTCTACTTCACCCACTCTATTGCGGCAATCTGGCGAATATGCAACACTCATCCGACTCGTGGCCTGGGTCACAGCCCACGAAGTGCCTCGCCGTCGGCCGCGTCGACTTGTTCGGACGCCTCAACCCACATCCAGGAAGTCAGATGAAACGTCGCCTCGCACTCACCGCAATCGCCCTCGCAGTGGGCGCCTCCGCCTCCTTGACCGCATGCACGCCCGGGACGTCATCGGCGTCCGAACTCGTCGTCACGACGTTCGGCGGCGAGTGGCAGAAGAACTTCACCGATGCCGTGGTGAAGCCGTTCGAGAAGGAGAACAACGTCACCGTCAAGCAGGTGACGCTGTACAGCTCGGACGCGCTCGCGCAGCTCCAGGCCCAGAAGTCGAGCCCGCAGATGGATGTCGTCTTCTTCTCCGGGGGTCAGGAGGCGGTGGCCGCCAAGGACGGGCTCCTCGCGCCGATCGACCCGTCCGCGCTCACCAACGGTCCCGACCTGATCGCCCAGGCGACCAGCGATCTTGCCGGCGGTCAGGGACCGGTGGTTCAGATCACCCCGATGGGGCTGCTGTACCGCACGGACAAGATCGACGAGCCCAGGTCGTGGAACGACGCCTTCAACCCCGAGTACCGGCAGCACGTCGCCTTCACGGACCTGTCGAACAGCTACGGCACCCTCGGGATGCTGATGATCAACGGCACCCGGGGCGGGACGATCGACGACGTCGCCCCCGGTATCGACGCGATCGGCCAGTCGGCCCGCGCCGGCGACTCCATCATCACCAAGACGTCGTCCGACCTCCAGCAGGCCTTCGCGGCCCGCGACATCTGGCTGGCTCCCTACTCGCAGGACTACGCGGAGACGCTGCGCAAGGCCGGCCAGCCCGTCGGCTTCACCATGCCGCGAGAGGGCACGACCGGGTCGTTCATCACCGCCAACGTCGTCGCCGGCCGCCCCAACACCGACCTCGCCACCAAGTTCATCGACTATGCACTGAGCGCGGGCGCCCAGGAGAAGTTCGTCACCGGCATGGCCTACTCGCCGGTGAACACGAAGGCAGCCGTCCCCGCTGACATGCAGTCCAAGATTCTGTCGGGCCCGACGCTGGAGAAGCTGGTCAGGTTCGATCCGGCGCAGATCACCGGGAAGTCCGCGGCTTGGCAGAACCAGTGGCAGGAGYAGATCGCGCGATGAGGAAGCGCTCCGCCGAACCCTGGCTATTGGTGCTGCCGCTCATTGCGCTGCTTCTGATCGCATTCGTGATCCCCGTCGCCAGAACACTCCTGGCCAGCTTCACCACAGATTCCGCCGGGTTCACCCTCAGCAACTTCACCAGGTTCTTCGGGTCGTCGGTCTCCCTCGGCGCATCGGAGCGGTCACTGCGGATGGCATTCATCCAGACGATCGTCTCGGTCGTCATTGCCGTACCGCTGGCGTACATCATGGCCGGGCTCTCCGCGAAAGCGCGGGCCTTCATGATGATCGCGACAATCCTTCCGCTGATGACCAGCGTCGTCATCCGGACGTTCGGCTGGGTCATCCTCATGGGCCCGTCCGGCCCGCTGGCGAAGATTCCGGGTTTCCTGGATCTGAGCCAGGCTCGACAGGGTCTGCTGGGGACCGAACTCGGCGTGAACATCGCCATGATCCAGGTACTGGTGCCGTTCGCGGTCCTGTCGGTTCTCGGTGTCATCAACGGGATCGACGTGCGGCTCCGGGAAGCATCCCGAACCATGGGCGCGGGATTCGTCGGAACCTTTCGGCACGTGATACTTCCGCTGTCCCTACCGGGCATCGTCTCCGGAGCCACGCTGTGCTTCGCACTGTCGATCAGTTCGTTCATCACACCGAACCTCATTGGCGGAGCGCAGCTTCCGGTGATCGCCGGATTCATCTACCACGATGCGACGGTCAGCAACGACATCCCCTTCGCCGCGACGCAGGCGGTGCTGATCCTGGCGGTCGTCGTCATCACGATCGCGGCGACCAACCGAATTGCGAACGCGAGGATGAAATAGTGGTTCGATCAACTCCGCTTCCGTTGAGGATCGCCGGCAAGGTCTTCCTCGTTCTCATCGCGCTGTTCATGCTGGCCCCGCTCGCGGTGGTGGTGGGGGCCGCCTTCAACTCGGACCAGTTCCTCGCCTTCCCGCCCGAAGGTCTCAGCCTGGAGTGGTTCGCGGATGCGCTGGCCGACACCACGTACACGTATCCGTTCCTGTTCAGCCTGCAGGTCGCCCTCATCGCCGCGGTGGGTGCGGCCGCGATCGGGACGGCCTTCGCCATCGGGATCGCACGTCACAAGGTTCCCGGTTCGGGTGCGCTGCAGTCGTTTGCCCTGTCGCCGCTGACCATGCCGAGCATCATCTTCGCGATCGGCATCCTCCAGACGGTGTCCCAGTTGATGGGCGGATCCTCGCCCTGGATCCTGATGCTCGCGCACGTCGTCATCACCGTCCCCTACGTCGTCCGAACGGTCCTCGGGGTGATCGCGAGATCCGACGGGTTCACCGAAGAGGCCGTCCGGGTGATGGGTGCCAGCTGGTGGCAGCGCTACTGGCACGTGCTGCTACCGATGTGCCGCCCCGGAATCATCGCCGGCGCCTTCCTGGCCTTCATCGTCTCCTTCGACGACGCGGTCATCGCGCTGTTCCTGCGGACACCCCAGCTCCAAACACTCCCCCTCGCCATCTACGGACAGCTCGAGTTCAGCGCATCGCCGACGGTGGCGGCCGTCTCGACTCTCTCGATGGCCCTCACCGCGATTTCAATCCTGGCGATCGAGAAGATCGTCGGTCTCGGAAAGGTCTTCAGCTAATGGCCGATCTCACCATCGCCGACGTTCACAAGACATTCGGGGACGTGAAGGTACTCAAGGGCGTCGACATCCACGCGAAATCGGGCAGCTTCGTGTCGCTGCTCGGATCCAGTGGCTGTGGCAAGTCGACGCTGCTGCGGTGCATCGCGGGCCTCGAGACCGTCGACTCCGGGACCATCTCGGTGGGCGGAGAGGACGTCACCGACCTCGCGCCGGAGAACCGGCGGCTGAGCATGATGTTCCAGAGTTATGCACTCCTGCCGCACATGAGCGTGCTCGAGAACGTCCGCTTTCCCCTGCGGATGCGCGGAAAGGCGCACGGAAGTCGTGCCGAACAGCGGGACCTCGCGGTGCGGGCGCTGGAACAGGTCCAGATGGATCACCTGGCGTCGCGAATGCCACGACAGCTGTCCGGCGGCCAACAGCAGCGCGTGGCATTGGCCCGCGCGATCGTCGGTGGCCCCCGGCTGATCCTGCTCGACGAACCTCTGTCGAATCTCGATGCACGTCTCCGCGAGGACATGCAGGTGGAACTGGTGTCGCTGCAACGGAGTCTGGGCGTGACCACCGTTTTCGTCACGCACGATCAGGACGAAGCGCTGAGCATGTCCGACCAGGTCGTTCTGATGCAGGGTGGCGTCGTCGAGCAGTCCGGTACGCCCGAGGATCTCTATGCGAACCCGGGCACGCGTTTCGCTGCCGACTTCCTGGGGGCCGCGAACCTCCTCGACGTCACCGGGGGCGCGGACCGGCGCGCGTCGGTGGGAGATGTGACCGTGCCGGCCCCGGAGACTTTCGGTGACGAGGCGCTGCTGATGGTCCGACAGGAGGACATCCGGGTCAACGCACCGGACGGCTGCGACGCGCACCTGACCGCGGTGGTCAAGTCCCGAGTGTTCCGGGGCAGCGAGCTGCTGATCGTGGTGGAGGCGGCGGGACAGGAGCTTCGGGCCGTCGCCCCGACCTCGACGATCGTGTACCCGGGCGGCGAGGTGACGGTTTCCTGGCGCAGCGAGCAGAGTCGGATCCTGACGAAATAGCGTCGGACACATGGTTACACTGTGTAATTCTCTTCCCGCACATAAATTCTCATACGAAGGCTGCAGACCATGAGTCAGAAGGGCAATGACACGGGCGACACCGATCGGCTCATTGCGAGCGCACTGCAGGTCAACGGACGCGCCTCCTGGGAGGCCATCAGTCGCGTCATCGATCTTCCGTCGCGGACCGTCATGCGACGTGGACAGCATCTGCTCGACACGGGATGTGTGCGGGTGTCCACCTATGTCGATGCGAACAAGCTGCTGCACGCACGGGGCGTACTCATTCGCCTCGGCACCGAGATCGACCAGGTGGCCCAGGTGGCCCGCAGGGTGGCAGCGCTGCCGGGTGCGTCCTCGGTGTCGATCCTCGAGGGTTCGGGCGACATCGTCGCTCTCGTTCTCGTGGAGAGCGCCGAGGCGCATCAAGTGCTGCTGTTGCAGACACTTCCGGCCATCCCCGGGCTGCGGGCGTTCGAGGTCAGTACCGTTCTGCGGTCCTACCTGATGGGCCTGGACTGGCACGCCGGGATACTGCCGGCGGAGCAGGTCGAGGCCCTTCGCAAGTCCGCACCCTGGCACGCGCCGTCGACCAGTTCCACGCCGGTGGTTCTCGATGCCGTCGACCAGAACCTGATCGACCAGCTGAGCAACGATGGGCGCGCGACGATCTCGATGCTCGCGCAGGACGCCGGCATCAACGCGCAGACCGTTCGCCGTCGGCTCGACACCCTGTTCGGTGTCGGCGTCCTGCGGGTTCGCACCGAGGTGGCGCCCACATTCTTCGGTTTCAAGGTCGAAGCCATGCTGTGGCTGCACATCCGCGGCGGAGACATCGAGAGCATCGGCGGTTCACTCGCCACTCATCCGTCCGTTCGATACTGCGCGGCTCTCACCGGGCACGCCGGACTGTTGGTCGACGGACTGTTCACGGACGAGGAGGCGCTGTTCGACTTCCAGAACAGCGTGATCGGATCCCTGACGACCGTGGAGATCGCCGAATCCCGGGTGGTACTCAAAGCCGTTCGTCGCGGCCCGTTGTTCGTCGACGACGTCGTGGCCTGACCTCGGTCTCGATACACCCGACGCCGCACCACACGAGATGTGGTGCGGCGTTTCGGCGTGCGCTCGGTACCGAACACCTTTGAGCCGAACAGTTTCCGCCCGAACCCGCGCAGACGAATGGGGCCGTGCCCGCCGGCTACGTCGGCGGCGGGCACGGCCCCACTGGCTTCGGAGCTATTCGACGCGACCGATCGTGAGCTTCTTCAGCCCGGTGATCCGGATGTCGGCCGAGGCCTTGGCGAAGTCGGCGAGTCCCTCGGTCACGGTGGCGAACACGTTGACCGGGGTCCATCCCAGCGGGCCGAACGTGCGCACGCCGGGGGCGTAGCAGACGCCGACCTCGTACCACTCGAACGGCAGGCCGCCCATCTGCATCGGACGCTGGTAGTACCAGAGCACGTCACCGACGCCCGGAATGACCTGCTGGTTCTCGAACGGGACTGCCTCCGGATCGAAATTCTGCGCCTCCTCGGGGAGACCGGTCATCACCTCCGGGCCGGCATACATCGCGTGCATCGCATCGACGGTCACGGGCTTCACCAGCGCACCCCATAACGCGTCGCACGTCTTCGGTGCCAGGTCGAGATGCATGGTGGCGATGGCACGCGGGCCGTTCTCGTACTCGAAGAAGAGCTTCTGCTCGGTCACGGGGGTTCCTCTTTCTGTTCGGTGCATACTTCGGTGTTGCGTCATCAGGTGGTGTGTCGGTAGCTCTTGACGGCGTCGACGAACGGAGCGACGAACTGTGCCTGTTCGGCGAACTCGTCGGCGCCGCACATCTTCTCGGGGTGCCACTGGACACCAGCGGCGTACCAGTCGGTGGTCGACTCGATCGCTTCGATCGTCCCGTCCGCGGCCGTCGCGGTCACGGCGAAACCATCCGGGCAATGCGAGATCGCCTGCTGGTGAATCGAATTGACACGCATACCTCGAACAGCGGACGGCGCCGGGCCGGACGCGATGTCGATCTCGTGGCGGTGGTCGAGTTGTGCCTCGGGCGCGAGTCCGTACGGGTGCAGGTCCCGGACGGCGGGCAGGTCGACGACGCGACTGCCGTGGAGGGCCGCGAGCAGTTGCATTCCGCGGCAGATGCCGAAGACCGGCAATCCGAGTTCCCGGGCGGCCATGACAAGCGCGTGTTCGGTCACGTCACGGCTGGTGGCGTCGAGCGGGGCACCGACGTCCTCGCCGCGGGCGATCCACTCGCCCACGTCCTCTCCCCCGGAGAGCACGAGCCCGCTCACGTGCGAGAGCAGGGCCGCGGCGTCGTCTCCGGTGCATTCCGGAACGAGGATCACGGACAGGCCCTGCGCGGAGAAGAACCGGACGTACTCGGTGCCCACGGTGAACAGGTCGGTCCGCTCGCCGAGGTAGGTGGGGAGATCGCGCCGCCACGTGGTGACGGCGATCAGGGGGCGATCAGCCATCGAGCTTCATCCAGACCGCGGTGGTGTCGGTGTACTTGTGCAGCGCATCGGCGCCCTTGTCCCGCCCGAATCCGCTCTCCTTCACACCGCCGAAGGGAAGGCGCATGTCGCCCTCCTCGTAGCAGTTCACCCAGATCACGCCGGCCTTCACGGCACGCGTGACGCGGTGGATCGCGGCGACGTCACTGCCCCACACCGAGGCCGCGAGTCCGTACCGGGTGTCGTTGGCGACGCGGATCGCCTCCGCCTCGCTGCTGACGCGGATGACCGAGAGGACCGGCCCGAAAACCTCCTCCTGCGCGATCCGGGAATCGGGATCGACGTGATCGAGGACGACAGGGGCGAAGTACGAGCCCCCTTCCAGGCCCTGCACCACAGCGCGCCGCGGGCTGCCGGCGGCCAGGACCGCCCCCTGCTCGAGCGCGTCCGCGACCTTGGCCTCGATCCCGGCCACCGCGCCGGCGCTGACGATGGCGCCGAAGGCGGTACCGGCGTCGAGCGGGTCCCGCGGCTGCAGCGCGGCAGCAATCTCGCACGCCGCGGCGACGGCCTCGTCGGCGTTGTCCTCGAACACGATCAGCCGAGACGAGGCACTGCACATCTGGCCCTGGTTGAAGAATGCGTTCTCGGCGGCGCTGGCGGCGGCGGCCCGGATGTCGGCGTCGGGCAGGACGATGGTGGCGGATTTCCCGCCGAGCTCCGGCCACACCCGCTTGCCGTTCGATTCGGCGCTGTACTTCATGAAGGCGCGCCCGGTGACCGGCGATCCCGTGAAGGTCAGGACGTCGACGTCGGGGTGCCGACCGAGCGCCTGACCGGCGTCCCGACCCAGGCCGTTCACGACGTTCAGCACACCCGCCGGCAGTCCGGCCTCGCCGGCCAGTTCCGCCAGTCGCAGTGCCGAGAACGGCGTCTGCTCCGACGGTTTCACCACCACCGAGTTGCCGGCGAGGAGTGCGGGCGCGAGCTTCCATGCGGTCATCGTGAGCGGGAAGTTCCACGGCACCACGGCGGCCACCACGCCGGCCGGGGCCTCGACCGAGTACGCCAGCACGGACGCCTCGTGCGCGATCAGCTTGTCCGACAGCTTGTCGGCGAGTTCGCCGTACCACCGGATGCACTTCTCGACCGCTGCCAACTCCACGTTGAGCGCTTGAGACACCGGCTTGCCCATCTCGAGCGAGATGATGGTGGCCAGTTCCTGGGCGTTCTCCCCGACGAGGAGCGCCCACTTCTTCAGGACCTCGCCCCGCTCGCGCGCCGGCGCCGTGGCCCAGCCGGACGTCCGGAAGGCCGATCGGGCGACGTAGACGGCGAGGTCGACGTGCATCTCGTCGCTTGCGTGCAGTACCCCGAGCGACCGGCCGTCGCGTGGCGAGATGACCGGCACGCATTCGGCGCCGTCGAGCGACACGAGTTGCCCGCCGATATAGGCGCCCTCGAGTCGCATCACATCCTGCATCGCGTCGCGCGCAGTTGAACTGAGCGACATGTAACCGTCCCTTCGACGACCGAGGATTGTGGCTTCCGCCACGATTCGCGCTCAAGAGTGCCACATCCGCCAATGTTCGGCAATCAGTAGTCCATATTCGTCACTGATTGCCGGTTCTCCATCCGAATCCGCCTGAGGCCTTCGCTGGAAGCAACCGCGGGCAGGGCGCCGGTAGGCTTTGCTGTCGTGACCGCACGCGCCGCCGACCTGACTCTCGCCCGCCGCATCGCCGACGAGGCCGACGCCATCACCCGCGCTCGATTCGGCGCGCTGGATCTGAAGGTGGATTCCAAGCCCGACCTCACCCCCGTGTCGGATGCCGACCTGGCGGTGGAGCGGGCAGTGCGCGCGACGTTGGCCGTGGAACGGCCCGGCGACGACGTCCTCGGCGAGGAGTTCGGCGGCGACGCGAAGTTCGAGGGTCGGCAGTGGGTGATCGACCCGATCGACGGCACCAAGAACTTCGTGCGCGGTGTCCCGGTGTGGGCCAGCCTGATCGCACTGCTCGAGGACGGCGTCCCCGTCGTCGGCGTGGTGAGCGCCCCAGCACTGAACCGTCGCTGGTGGGCGTCGGCCGGTGAGGGCGCGTGGGCGTCGTACGACGGCGGCGACGCCCGACGGCTGTCGGTGTCGGCGGTGGGCGACCTGGCGTCGTCGAGCCTGGCGTTCTCGTCGCTGTCCGGGTGGAAGGAACGCGGCATCCGCGACCGCTTCGTCGACCTCACCGACGAGGTGTGGCGCATCCGCGGCTACGGCGACTTCTTCTCCTACTGCCTGTTGGCCGAGGGCACGCTCGAGATCGCGGCCGAGCCCGAGGTGTCGCTGTGGGACCTCGCGCCCCTGGACCTGCTGGTCCGCGAGGCGGGTGGCCGCTTCACCAGCCTCGAGGGCGCCGACGGCCCCCACGGCGGCAGCGCGGTGGCCACCAACGGCCTGCTACACGACGAGGTCCTGGCCCGCCTCCGCTGATTCCCCCGCGATTTGCGCACTAATCGGTGTGATTCGGGCTCCGCCGACACCGATAAGTGCGCGAATCAAGGGAAGGCAGGTCCAGCACAGACACGAGTAGCGACGGGAGTGACCGGGATGGACGCGGACGAGGTCGACTTCGCCCACACTGATCAGGCGAGCCGCAAGCGTCGGGAGAAGGCGCTGGAACTGGCGCGGTTCGTGTGGGACCGCTCGATCACCGGCGCCGAACTGCTCGACCTGCCCGACGATCGGCTCCGCAAGCTGGCACGGGCGGCCGGCGCGAACCCGCCGAGTACCCGCGAGACGTGGACGGTGGCCGCGGAGTTGGTCGACGAGAAGACCCGGTGGGCCCAGGCCCATCCCGACGATCCGCGCGCCGTACCCGCGCACGCCGACGAGAAGATCATGTGGGTCAAGCCGCCCATCGTTCCCTGGCACTGACGTCCGCCCTCACCAGGACCCGTGGGTACACGCCATCACCGGCCGGTCCCGCAGGATCTCCCGTGCCCGCGATCGGGCCGCGTTGTACTCGAACCACGCCGTACCGCCACCGACGTCGATGCCGGACAGCGCGCACGAGCGCACAGGTTCGGCGAGCCGGTCGAGCGCGGGCACGGCGTCGACGGACAACCCGCCCAGGTACGCGACGTCGATGTCGCCGGTCGCGGCGTACCGCTGCACGTTCCGTTCGGCGATGTAGCCGTCCGGGTTCAGCGCCGCGAACCCGAGCAAGCCGATCGCGGCCGACGCCAGCACCGCCCGGGGCAGCCACCGCGCCGACATCCGGATTCCCGCCAGGAGCAGCAGCACGAACACGACGCCGAGCCACAGCTCGGTCGCCATCACGCTCAGCCGCAGCCGGGTGAATCCGAACTCGTTCTCGTACAGCGACATCCGGTGCACCGCCGACGCCACGACGACGAGCCCGAGACCACAGAGCAGGCCCAGCAGCACCCGGGCGAGCGCCCGGTCCCCCGCGCTGCGGCGGTCCACTTTGCGCACCGCGACGGCGACGACGACCAACGTGAGAACGGTGACCGCCGCGAGCTGCCAGAAGCCCTGCCGCGCGTAGTTCGCGTAGGTCAGTCCGACGGTGTCCCGGACGTGCCGGTCCCCGCCGAACAGCACCCGCACCTGCACCGCGACGAAGCCCACGAACAGTGCGTCGAGCAGCGCGAGCGGCACCGCCCACTCCCACCGCGCGAGCGGGTGGCCGGGTCCGGGTGCGAGGGCATCGAATCGCGGCGTCCGCCTCCGCAGGTACGCCGACGCCGACGCCACGCCCACGACGAAGAGACCGAGGAGCACGCGCCCGGCGGGATTGCCGACCCGGACGTCGGGCAACGCGGCGTCGAACAGTCTGCCGAACTCCGGGTCCGCGCTGACGAACAGCGATCCGAACACCGCCAACAGTGCCACGCTGATCGCGGCCACGACGAAGACCCGAACCGGCTCGACCCTGCGCCCGGGCCGCAGCCGGGCACGACCGCGGCGCACCCAACCGGTCACCCGGACCGGGGTGAGCCACAGCGCGACGGACGCGAGCGCAAGCCCGGTCCACGTCCAGCCCCCCACCAGCGCAACCGATCCCACCACCCAACTCGCCACCACACACAGCGCCACCAGCCAGTCGGCGCCGCGGAGCGCCGCGACCGCGAGCAGGGCGAGCGCACCGACGACCACCACGAGCTGCAGCGGCGTCGGGCGCGGGCGCACGGTGACGAAGGCTGTCGCCGCCACCGCCGCTCCGGTGAGGAGGTACGCGATGCTCACCACCGTCACCTGCAGCGTCAGGGTCGCGATCGTGCCGGCGGTCAGCGCGGCCACCAGGGCCCCGCGGGGCGCCATCGATGTCCGGTCGCGCCGCCACACGTCGCGGCGCCAGCGCCACAGACCGTCGGGCGGGACGAACTCCGGCGGGATCGTCGTCGGTGCGGTCATGATGTCCTCCTCGTCTGTGCCCGGCCGTGGGCGGGCAGGCGTCATCGCGGGACCGGAAAGGTCCGGTCCCGAGCGGATGTCGATCGTGAGTGGGGTCTAGCCCTGGGGCAGTGTCACCCGGATACAGCAGCCGGACGCGGTGTCGAGGACCTCGATCCGGCCCGCGTGCAGATCCACCGCCCAGCGGGCGATCGCGAGGCCCAGCCCGGTTCCGCCGTCCTGGGCACCGCCGCGCGCGAAGCGTTCGAACACCCGGGAACAGTCCGCCGCGGGGATTCCGGGGCCGTCGTCGTGGACGTCGAGGATCAGCTCGCCGGCGTGAGGGTCGGCGCGGACCCGGATCCGGATCCGCACGGGCACGTCCTGCGAACCGTGCCGGGCCGCGTTGTCGACGAGGTTCGCGATCACCTGGTGCAGCCGGGCGGTGTCGGCCACGGCCCGCAGTCCGGTCGGCGAGACGTCCACATCCACCAGCAGCGGTCGTGCCGGGCTCGACGCCTGCCGGATCACCTCGCCCAGGAACGGCTCGACCTCGAAGGCGCTCTGCTGCAGCGGAACCGCACCTCCCTCGATCCTCGACAGATCCAGGAGGTCGGCCACCAGGCTGCCGAGCCGCTCGGTCTGCGCGAGCGCCGACCGCATCGTCGACTCGTCGGGCGACTCGACCCCGTCGACGACGTTCTCGAGCACCGCCTGCAGCGCCGCTATCGGCGTGCGCAGTTCGTGCGAGACGTTGCCGATCAGTTCACGGCGGTACCGGTCCTCGGCCTCGAGGTCCTCGGCCATCTGGTTGAACGCCGTGGCCAGTTGCCCGATCTCGTCCCGCGACGTGGACCGCACCCGGCGCGAATAGTCGCCGGTCGCCATCGCTTTCGCCGCGGCGGTCATCTCCCGCAGCGGCGAGGTCATGCCGTGCGCGAGGACCTGCGTCACCACCAGCGCCGCGACGAGCGCCGACAGGAGCGCGAACCGGAACTGCCACTGCGACGTGGCCCAGAACGTCAGCGAGGCGAGCAGCAGCGAGGCGACCACGAGCAGGCCGGTCTTGGCCTTGAACGAGCGCAGCGGGTCGAGGGGACGGGGCCAGTTCATCTCGGGACCTCGAGCGCGTAGCCCACCCCGTGCACGGTGCGGATCACGTCGCCACCGAGCTTGCGGCGCAACGCCTTCACATGACTGTCGACGGTGCGACTGCTCGCGGCGTCGCCCCAGCCCCACACCTGCTCGAGCAGGGTCTCGCGGGCGATCGCGGCGCGCGGCCGCGACGCCAGGTGCGCCAACAGGTCGAATTCGGTGCGGGTGAGGTGCACCTCGACGCCCGCCGCGCGGACCGAGCGGGCACTGAGGTCGATCGCCACGTCGCCGAGCACCAGCAGGTCCGACTCCGCCGCGCGGTCGGCCCGGCGCAGCAGCGCGGCGACCCGGGCGACCAGCACCCGCATGCTGAACGGCTTGCTCAGGTAGTCGTCGGCGCCCACCCCGAGCCCGATCACCATGTCCGTTTCGTCGGCCCGCGCGGTCAGCATCAGCACCGGAACCGCCCGAGACGCCTGGATGCGGCGGCACACCTCGAGCCCGTCGAAACCGGGCAGCATGACGTCCAGCACGACGACGTCGGGACCGAATGCCTCGCACTCCGACACAGCGGTCGGTCCGTCGTATGCGGCCCGCACCTCGTAACCCTCGGCGCGCAGCCGCGCAGCGATCGATTCGGAGATCGTGCGTTCGTCGTCGACGACGAGCACTCTCCGCCGGTTCGCCCCATCTCGGTTCGTCACGATCTCGACTGTATTGGGCGGTTGTGGGGATGCCCGGCAGGAGTTGTGAAGGTTGTGTGCAGGTTCTCGGCCGCAGCGCGAAATGCCCGACTCATGACACTCATCACTTTCGGGATTCGCTCGACTTCATATCTTACTCCGGAGTAAGGTGGTGAATCGTCCAAGACCGAACACCGAGAAATGGTGACCATGAGCAAGCAAGACGTTGTGAAGACGAACGGCGCCAAGCGTGAGCCCCGCGACACCTCGGCGGTCGGCTTGAACCCGGTCAAGCGCGATGCCATGGGCGCCGCGATGCGCGTGCTGACCCGGATCACGGGTTCCGACCTGGCCGAGAAGTACAACCTGCGCCAGACCATCGATCGCGTCACCTACGAGGGCACCAAGACCGGCTTCAAGACCCTCGGGGCCGCGACCCGCACGTTCAACCGGGTCTCCGGCGGCGGCGCACCCAAGCGCCTGCCCGACGGTGCCACCAAGAACGCCGGCTACTTCGACCTGACGCCCGACGACGACCAGAAGATGATCGTCGAGACGGTGCGCGAGTTCTCGGCCGAGATCCTGCGCCCGGCCGCGCACGACGCCGACGAGGCCGCCGCCGCACCCGCGGATCTGCTCAAGCGCTCCGCCGAACTCGGCATCACCCTCATCAACATCCCCGAGGAGTTCGAGGGTGTCGCCTCCGAGCGCGGCGCGGTCACCAACTCGCTCGTCGCCGAGGCCCTCGCGCACGGCGACATGGGCCTGGCGCTGCCGATCCTCGCCCCCAGCGGCGTAGCCGTCGCCCTCACCCAGTGGGGCACCGACGAGCAGCAGAAGACGTATCTGCCCGCGTTCGCCGGCGAGAACGTGCCCGCCGCCGCGGTCGTGGTGAGCGAACCGCGCGCGCTGTTCGACCCGTTCGCGCTGCAGACCAAGGCCGTCCGCTCCCCCAGCGGCTACCGGCTCAACGGTGTCAAGTCGCTGGTGCCCGCGGCCGGGTCGGCGGAACTGTTCGTCGTGGCCGCCGAACTCGATGGCCGCCCGGCGTTCTTCCTCATCGAGTCCGACACCGAGGGCCTGGTGGTGGAGGCGGATCCGAGCATGGGCCTGCGCGCCGCGGGCCTGGGCCGGCTGATCCTCACCGATGTCGCGGTGCCCGAGTCCGCGATCCTCGGCGACGGCGACGCCGACCAGCGTGYGCGCGAGTACGCCGACGCGATCCGTCTCGCCCGCCTGGGCTGGGCGTCGCTCGCGGTGGGCACCAGCCAGGCCGTGCTCGACTACGTGATCCCCTACGCCAACGAGCGGGAGGCGTTCGGCGAGCCGATCAGCCACCGCCAGGCCGTCGCGTTCATGATCTCGAACATCGCGATCGAGCTCGACAGCATGCGCCTGGTGACCCTGCGCGGCGCGTCCCGCGCGGAGCAAGGCCTCTCGTTCGCCCGCGAGGCGGCGCTGGCCCGCAAGCTCGCATCCGACAAGGGCATGCAGATCGGCCTGGACGGCGTCCAGCTGCTCGGCGGGCACGGCTACACCAAGGAACACCCGGTGGAGCGCTGGTACCGCGACCTGCGAGCCATCGGCGTTGCCGAAGGCATCGTCCTCATCTGACGCCGAACCGATCTGTCGAATCTTTCGACTAGGAGACCTTTTCGATGATCAATCTCGAACTTCCCAAGAAGCTGAAGGCCTCTGCGAACCAGGCGCATCAGGTCGCAGCGGAAATCTTCCGGCCCATCTCCCGCAAGTACGACCTGTCCGAGCACGAGTACCCCAAGGAACTCGACACCATGGCCGCCATGGTCGAGGGCCTGAACGACTCGGGCCAGGGCGCGTCCGGTGCGGCACTGGGTCGTACCAGCGACCAGAACGGTGACGAGCCCAAGGTCATCGGCAACGCCAACGGCGGCAACATGGCGTCGCTGATGAACGTGATCGAGACCTGTTGGGGCGACGTCGGTCTGACGCTGTCGATCCCCTACCAGGGCCTCGGCAACTCGGCGATCGCCGCGGTCGCGACCGACGAGCAGCTCGAGCGCTTCGGCAAGGTGTGGGCCTCGATGGCCATCACCGAGCCCAGCTTCGGCTCCGACTCCGCCGCCGTCACCGCCACCGCGGTGCTCGACGGCGACGAGTGGGTCCTCAACGGCGAGAAGATCTTCGTCACCGCCGGTGAGCGCTCCTCGCACATCGTGGTGTGGGCGAGCGTCGACAAGAGCAAGGGCCGCGCGGCGATCAAGTCGTTCGTCGTGCCGCGCGAGGCGCCGGGTCTGAGCGTGGCCCGCCTCGAGCACAAACTCGGCATCAAGGCGTCCGACACCGCGGTGCTGCTCCTGCAGGACTGCCGGATCCCGAAGGACAACCTGCTCGGCAGCCCGGAAGTGAACGTGGAGAAGGGTTTCGCGGGCGTCATGCAGACGTTCGACAACACCCGTCCCATCGTCGCCGGTATGGCCGTGGGCCTGGGCCGGGCGGTGCTCGAGGAGTTGCGCAGCGTCCTGGAGGAGGCCGGCGTCGAGATCTCGTACGACACCCCCGCCTACAACCAGCACGCCGCCGCCGCCGAGTTCCTGGCGCTCGAGGCCGACTGGGAGGCGTCGTACCTGCTGGCGCTGCGGGCGGCGTGGATGGCCGACAACAAGAAGCCCAACTCGCTCGAGGCGTCGATGTCGAAGGCGAAGGCCGGGCGCACCGGAACCGCGGTGTCGCTCAAGGCCGTCGAGCTCGCCGGCAGCTACGGGTACTCGCAGCGCCCGCTGCTCGAGAAGTGGGCCCGCGACAGCAAGATCCTCGACATCTTCGAGGGCACCCAGCAGATCCAGCAGCTCATCATCGCCCGACGACTGCTCGGCAAGAGCTCGGCCGAGCTCAAGTAGTCTGCGCGAGAACAACTCTCAACCGCAACGGTGCCCCCGCCGATCCCAGATCGGCGGGGGCACGGTTGCATTCACCGTGGACGGAAGAGGAACGCCGCCGCGCTGATGCTCAGCGCCGTCAGGATTGTCACCACGGCAGCGTCGAGAATCGTTCCGTAGACACGGAACGAGACGAGTCCGGGCAGCACCGACAGTGAGACGAAAAGCAGCGGAACCTTCAGTCGCCGTAGTCGGCGGCGCAGATTCGGACGGCGGCTGTCGCGGGCTGAGCTGTACAACGAATCAGGCATATCTCCCCTTGGCCTCCCCGCCGCAGGCTAACACGACGGTTCACCGCACAGGCTGATCCCCGCTGCCGAGTCGAGGAATCGGCGACGGCCCCCGCCGGCCCGTCAACGGCCGCGGAACACCTCGGCCAACTGCGCCACCGTCGGCACACCCGCGAGCCCGGACTCGGTCCGGTACACCCGGCACGCCAGGTCCGCGACCCGCTCCGCCGGGAACGGATCCACCCCGTCGACCAGGATCGTCGGAGAACCCGCGAACTGCGATGCCGCGGCCTCCGCGCTCGTGGCCAGTACCCGGTACTCGATCTCCACGTCCGCCCGGCCCACGCTGGCCAGCGCCGCCAGGACGCGCTCGCCCGCCTCCCGCGAGTTCGGGCACGCATCGACATACAGGATCTCGACCTTCACATACTCATTGTGACCCGTGTGCGCCGGATGTCCACGACCGAATCCGCGTACCGGCTCCGGAGCTGCACTCGGCATGTCATGATCCACCCGTTCCGATCCGGCGCTGGGGGCGCGTTACGGAATCGGTGGGGTACACGGCTGGGTAGACGCAAGACCCCGTCCGGGGTGTGGGCGTCACGAGGAGGGGGAATCCGCATGACTGAAGGACAGATCACGAACATCGGCGCACGGGTCGCGCTGGCCGACGGGCGGTACGCGTGGGAGGTACCGGTGTCGGCGTTCTCCGACTTCGACGCACTCGTCACGGATGTGGCCAGCGAACTGTTCCCGGCAGCGACTCTCGCTGCCGCACATACGCACGGCGACCTGCCGACCGCAGGGACTGTCACCGCGACCCTGTCACCACACCTGGGCGGGGCCTCGGTACAGGTGCACTGCCGGCCGGGCACGAGCGCCGAATTCCGTACCAACGCAGCAGGGTTTGCCCTGCTGTTCGAGGCCGTCATCGCATCGGGCGAGGTGGTAAGGGCACCGATCGTCACCGAACCGGCTACGCCGCAATCCAGTTCGCCGACGGAGGAGCTTCCCGAGGTTGTYGAGACGTTCGGTGACCGGTGGGATCCCAGCAGCTCGCAGTCCCTCGAGGATCGGTTGACGATCATCGTCGCGGAGTCGATGGGTTACGCGCCGGAGGACCTGCCTGCGGAGATTCCGCTGGTCGAGCTGGGTCTGGACTCGCTGATGGCGGTGCGGATCAAGAACCGGGTCGAGTACGAGTTCGACATTCCGCAGTTACAGCTCGCGGCCGTCAAGGACGCGAGCATGCAGGACGTCGCGAAGTACCTGCACTACGCGGTCGAGAACCGCGAGGAGGTCGCGGCCCTGGCCGCGCAGCAGCAGGCCGAGCGCGAGGCTGCCGCAACC
>NZ_JBFRDL010000013.1:0-93718 GCF_052113525.1 Rhodococcus sp. TAF43 | reverse complement strand
GTCCCATTCCGAACCCGGAAGCTAAGCCCTCCAGCGCCGATGGTACTGCACCCGACAGGGTGTGGGAGAGTAGGACACCGCCGAACACCCTTTCACCGAAGGCCCCCACCCATCAGGGTGGGGGCCTTCGGCATTTCCGTACCACGACCCTTCTCGGCCATTCTCGGTTCGCAATGCACGAGATTTCGACGCCATTCGGCGGCATCAGAAATCGAGAAATCCCGGGACGACAATCTGGGCCGCCCCCTTGCTGTCGAGTCGCCCGTAGAAGTACACCGAGCCGTAACCGAACAGGTATTCCTCGACGAATTCCGGGTCCGGTGCGTCGGAGACCGGCCACCCCTCCTCGTTCACCTGGAACAAGAATCGATACCCGTCGGCCTCCACGGCGTGCGCATAGGACGGTTCGTTCTGGATCAGGACGGGATCCCCGGCGATCCGCACGAACGGCGCTTCCTCCGCGTCGACCGGTGCGGAGATCAGCGCAGCGCTGCCCAGTCCCGGGTGCCGGCCAACGATCCCGTCGCCGCGACCGGACGGCTCGTGCAGGACCGCGTGCACCCCGATATCGGGGTACTCCAGGTCGTCGTCGCCGATCGTGAACCCTCGCCGGACGAACACCGACAGTTCCCGTCCCAGGAGCCACTCGGCCGCACTTGCCGCCAGGGTGAGCAGGTAGTCGTGGGTCTCGACCAGTGTGTCGCCGGCGAAACACCGCGGCGGATTCCCGCCGACCCGTGATCCCTCTCGTCGGTCGACGGGGGCGATCGCGAGATGCACTGGTTCCATTCGTCGAATAGTAGGTTCAGGCCCCTCGCGGCATAGACATCAGACRTCTGATGTCTATACGCTGGCGATCGGAGGTGGTCGTCGTGACCGAGCACGCATTGCACAGTGGGCCGTTGGTTCCGCAGCTGGAAGCGTTGCTGGCGCAGCGGATCCGTACCGGTGAATGGGCGGTCGGCGAGCGGATACCGAGTGAGACGGAACTGGCAACCGAGATCGGTGTCGGCCGATCCTCCGTCCGGGAGGCTGTCCGGTTGCTCGTCCGCGACGGACTGCTGGACGTACGGCGTGGAATCGGGACGTTCGTCGTGGAGCCCCAGACCGGCGATCCAGGTCTGGAGCAGTTGTTGCGCCGCTCGCGCATCCTCGAGGTCCTGGAGGTGCGCCGCGCACTCGAGGCGGAGGCGGCCCGGCTCGCCGCCGAGCGTGCTCACCCGGAGGGTCTCGCAAAGGTCCGGCGTCAGCTGGCCGAGCGTCATGCCCGGCAACCGCTCGACGCCGAGGCGTTCGTCGAAGCCGATCTCGACTTCCACCAGGCGGTCGTCGAACTCGCCGGCAACTCGGTGCTGTCCGCGCTCTTCGCCTCCGTACGGCCGGTGCTGCACGAGGTGCTCGTCGAGATGGTCCGGAACGAACCGATACCGGACACCGCCTGTGCGCACGACGCGCTGGTGCACGCCCTCGAGGAGGGCGACCCGACGGCCGCGGTCGCCGCGACGGAGGCGAACCTCGATCCCGTGATGGCCACGCTCCGTGAGGAAGGACCACGCCCGTGAGTACCCGGATCCACCGAGAGGTCGTGCTGAGCGCCGAGAACGTCGACCTCGTGCGCGACGGACGTCCGCTGCTGAACGGGATCGACGTCCAGATCGAGCAGGGGCAGCACTGGGTGTTGCTGGGCGCCAACGGTGCCGGCAAGAGCACGCTGCTGAGCCTGCTCGGTGCGGTCGCCCATCCCACCCGAGGCACCGTGCACGTGCTCGGCCACCGACTGGGCCGCGTCGACATGCGTGAACTGCGCTCGCACATCGGGCACGTCAACCCGCGGCACGTCGTCGAACGTCCGCTGACCGTGCGCGACATCGTCCTCACCGGGCTGACGAACACCCCCGAGTTCGCGCAGCGGTGGCAGCCCACCGAGGCGGACCGGGAGCGGGCGGAGGAATTGATCGCGATGATGGGCATGTCGGAGCGGCTCGAAGCGCGCTGGCCGGTCCTGTCGCAGGGGGAGCGGGGCCGGGCATTGATCGCGCGGGCGTTGATGCCGGACCCGCCGGTCCTGCTGCTCGACGAGCCCGCCACCGGGCTGGACCTCGCGGCTCGGGAGCAGTTGCTGACCGCGCTCGACGAGATGCGTGCGCAGCATCCGTCGATGGCCAGCATCCTGGTGACCCACCACATCGAGGAGATCCCGACGACCACCACGCACGCGATCCTGATACGTGACGGCGTCATCATCGCGCAGGGGTCCGCAGCGTCGGTGATCACCACCGAGCGCATCAGCGAGTGCTTCGACCATCCGATCGACATTCTTCGCAACGGTGGGCGGTATTCCGCGCAGGCTCGTGCTCCGAAGGTGGGCTCGACAGCCTGACCCCCGGGTCCCGGGAGATCCTTCGCAAGGCGTATAAATACATCTTGTGTCTAAGTTGTATTCGGCTGCCGAGCTCGCGTACCGCGAGGTGAAGGAACTCATCCTGTCCGGGGAGCTCCCGGGCGGTGAGCTGATCAGCGAGGGCGAGATCGCCACGCGGATGGGCTCGAGTCGGACGCCGGTACGTGAGGCGTTCCTGCGGCTCGAGGCCGAGGGCTGGATGCGGCTGTACCCGAAGCGCGGTGCGCTGATCGTGCCCGTCGCGGAGGGGGAGGCTGAGCACGTCGTCGATGCGCGTCTGCTCATCGAGGTCCATGCCGCGCAGGTCGTCGCCGCGAGCCCGCGTACCCGAGAGGCGCTGGTCGCGGCGCTGCGGGCCAATCTGGAGGAGCAGCGCGACACGGCCGCGCAGGGGGATGCCGCGCGGTTCAGCACGCTGGATGCCGACTTCCACCGCGCGCTGGTGCGCGCCGGCGGCAACCCGCTGCTCGAGAGTTTCTACGACGGTCTGCGCGAGCGGCAACGCCGGATGACCGCGCATTCCCTGGCTCGGGATCCCGACCAGATCACCAAGATCGTCGACGATCACACCCGCCTGGCGGACCTGATCGAGGCCGGTGATGCCGAGGGCTTCGCGTCGGCTGTCGGACGACACATGCGTGAGGTGCACTCACTGGGGAACGGAGGGATCCGATGACCGCGGTCGACGAGTCCACCACCACCACCGCGTCGGCGAAGCCGACCCGGACGCGGTCCTGGGCGCTGGTGGCCGCGGGCATGTTCGCCGTCGCGTGGGGCGGCAACGAGTTCACCCCGTTGCTGGTGATGTACAAGCTCGATCACGGTTTCACGCAGGTCGTCGTCGACACCTTTCTGTTCGCGTACGTGTTCGGCATCGTTCCGGCGCTGCTGATCGGCGGACCGCTGTCGGATCGACTCGGTCGGCGGGCGCTGATGCTGCCCGCGCCGTTCATCGCGGTGGCCGGGTCGCTGGTGCTGGCGTCCGCGCCCGATTCGGCACCGATGCTGATCGTGGGTCGCATCCTGTCCGGTGTGGCGCTCGGCCTCGGCATGGCCGTCGGCGGCAGTTGGGTCAAGGAACTCTCGAGTCCGGAATACGACCCGAAGGCCGGGCCGGGGTCGGGTGCGCGACGGGCCGCGATGAGCCTGACCGCCGGATTCGGTGTCGGCGCCGGCATCGCCGGTGTGCTCGCGCAGTGGGGGCCGTGGCCCAGTGCGTTCCCGTACGCGGTGCACATCGCGATCGCGTTGGCCGCGGGAATCGCGATGCTGCGCGCCCCGGAGACCCGGACTGYGGTGCCGAAGACCGACCGCGGCAAGCTCTCCGCGGACCTGAGGATCCCGTCCGCCGGACATCGGCGGTTCCTGTACGTCGCGGCACCGGTGGCGCCGTGGGTGTTCGGTGCGGCGGCGTCGGCTTACGCGGTGCTGCCCGCACTGATGACGTCGCACAGTGGTGGGGCCCCGATCGCGTTCTCGGCGTTGCTGTGCGTGATCGGACTCGGATCCGGGTTCGCGATCCAGGCCGTCGGCCGTCGGATCGACACCCCGCTGAACGCGCGGGCCGTCGCGGTGGCGCTCGCGGTCCTGGTCGCGGGCATGTCGCTCGCAGCCGTCGCATCCAGTGCGTTGACGGTGCCGCTCGCGATGATTGCGGCCGCGGTCCTCGGCTGTGGCTACGGCATGGCGCTGGTGTCGGGGCTGCAGGAGATCCAGCGGATCGCCGGCCCGGACGATCTCGCCGGTCTCACCGCGGTCTTCTACTCGCTGAGCTACCTCGGGTTCGCCGTGCCCGCGGTGATGGCGGTGATCGCCGAGACCAACCCGGCGCTGACGTACCCGATGATGTTCGTGATCGGCGCGATCGTGGCCGCCGCGAGCCTCGTCCTGGTCGTTGTGAAGTGGCGTGCGGACCTGCCGGCGGCGGTTGCCGCGGAGGCGTCAGAGCGCCGGTAGCGGCTTCGCCGCGAGCCACGCGTCCCACAGCGGGCGCAGCGGCTTGTCGGTGAAATGCGCTGCCAGGTCGGTGAACTGCTCGGTGGAGACCGTCGAGTGCCGGTACTTCGCGGTCCACTTCTGCAGCAGCGCGAAGAAGGCGTCGTCGCCGATCTGCCGCCGCAACGCATGCAGGGTGAGGGCGCCGCGCTTGTAGATGCGGTCGTCGAACATCAGCCGCGGTCCGGGATCGCCGAGCAGGATGTCCTGCGGTTTGCCGGCGAGCCCGCGGTGCGCCTGCTGCGCGTGGGTGTGGGCGTCGGGGCCACCGGAGTTCTCCGACCAGAGCCACTCGGCGTAGCAGGCGAAACCCTCGTGCAGCCAGATGTCCTTCCACATGCCGAGGGTGAGGCTGTTGCCGAACCACTGGTGCGCAAGCTCGTGCGCGACAAGACGTTCGGAGCCGCGTACGCCGTCGCAATGGTTGGCGCCGAAGATCGACAGGCCCTGCGCCTCGATCGGGATCTCCAGTTCGTCGCCGGTCACGACCACGGAGTAGTCCTCGAACGGGTAGGGGCCGAAGAGCCTCTCGAAGACGTCCATCATCTCGGGCTGCCGGGCGAAGTCGTGGTCGAACGGCACCCGCAGTTCCTTGGGGTGCAGTGCGTGGATCGGCACCCTGCCGTGGCCGACGCGTCGGCGCTCGTACGGTCCGATCTGGATGGTCGCCAGGTAGCTCGACATCGGCTCGGCCTGCTCGTACACCCACGTGGTGTGGCTCGCGCGGGTCTGCTTCCTGACCAGCGTCCCGTTCGCGACGGCGTAGTACGGCGAGTCGGTGGTGATCGAGATGTTGTAGCTGGCTTTGGAACTCGGATGGTCGTCGCACGGGAACCACGACGCGGCGCCGTTGGGCTGGCTCGCGACGAGGGACCCCTCGTCCAGCTCCTCCCAGCCGACGTCGCCCCACATGCTGACGATCGGTTCGGCGTTGCCCCCGTACTGGACGGTGATCGCGAGCAGGCCGCCGGCGGGGATCTTCTGCGCCGGAGTGATCGTGAGCTTGCCGCCGCGGTGCGTGTACTTGGCCCCGCGGCCACCGTTGACCGACACCTTCGACACCTGCATCGTCTGCGCGAGATCGAGCGAGAACTTGCCTCGGACGTCGGTGGTGGTGGCCGTGATCGACGCCTTGCCGGACAACCGGTTGCTGGGGACCTTGTACGTGAGGTCGAGTTCGTATCGGGAGACCCGGTAGCCGCGGTTGCCGTTCTGCGGCAGGTACGGATCGATCGGTTCCTCGTAGAACTTGCCGGGCTTCATCGAGTACCCCCGTTCGTCGTCGAATCCGGCCACGGTGCAATCGGATTGCCCTGCCAGCGGGTGGACGGCGGGACGGTGTCGCCGCGCATCACGAGCGAGGCCGGGCCGACGGTGGCGCCGTCGCCCAGTCCCGCGGCGGGCAGTGCGACACAGTGCGGCCCGAGGGTGGCGCCGGCGCCCAGCGTGACGGTGTCCATGGACATGATCCGATCATGGAACAGGTGCGTCTGCACGACGCACCCTCGCTCGACGGTGGCGCCGTCGCCGAGGGTCACCAGGTCGGCCTCGGGCAGCCAGTACGTCTCGCACCACACGCCGCGGCCGATCGTCGCGCCGAGTCCGCGCAGCCATACGTTCATCACCGCGGTGCCGTTGGCGGCCCGCGCGAACCACGGTGCGGCAACGGTTTCGACGAACGCGTCGGACACCTCGTTGCGCCACACGAACGAACTCCACAGCGGATGTTCGACCGCGCCGATCCGGCCGACGACCAGCCACTTGGCCGCCACCGATACCGCGCCGGCGACGGCGCCCGCGATCATCAGGACCACGCCGCCGCCGAGCGCCGCGAGAGCGAACCCGCCGACCGACACCAGCCACGCGAGGGCGAACAGGACGCCGAGACCGATCCCGAACGTCACCATCACCGGGATCAGCCGGCACGTCTCGACCACCGCGCGGGCGATCTTGAGCCGCAGCGGCGGGGCGAACGTGCGGGACGCGTCGGACTCGGTGGCCGCCCGGCGCAGCCGCACCGGCGGGCTGCCCAGCCACGACGATCCCGACTTCGCCTTGCTGGGCGCTGCGGACAGCACCGCGACGAGGCCGTTCTTGGGCACGCGTCGGCCCGGGCCGGCCATGCCGGAGTTGCCGAGGAACGCGCGCTTGCCGACCTTCGCGGGCTCGACCCGCATCCACCCGCCGCCGAGTTCGTAACTCGCGACCATGGTGTCGTCGGCGAGGAATGCGCCGTCGGCGACGGTGGTGAACTTCGGCAGCACCAGCGCCGTCGAGATCTCGGTGTTGCGGCCGACCTTGGCGCCGAGCAGTCGCAGCCAGAGCGGCGTGAGCAGGCTCGCGTACAGCGGGAACAGGAAGGTGCGGGCCGAGTCCATGAGCCGCTCGGTGGCCCAGACCTGCCAGCCGATCCGGCTGCGGACGGGGTGGTAGCCCTCGGTGAGTCCGATCGACAGCAGCCGCACCGCGATCACCGTCAGCGCGGCGAAGACGAACAGCGACAGGACCGTCGCGACCGGCAGGATCGCCAGGGACCACAGGGCCGCATCCCCGAGGTCGGCGGCGTCGCGGATCCACCAGCCGACGAGCAGGATGCCGGCGGCGAGGCCGAAGATCGGCATGCCCGCCAGCACCACGGACGTGACGCCGAAGATCGGCACCCAGTGCGGGGCGCGGCGCGGTGTGTGGTCGGGCCACGGGTGCGTCGCCTTGCCCACCTTCACCGCCGGGGACCCGGCCCAGTGCTGCTCGGCCTTGACCTTCCCGAACACCGCCGAGCCGGGCGCGACCTCGGCGCCGCGGCCGATCCGGGCGCCGGGCAACAGCGTGGAGCGGGCGCCGACGGTGGCGCCGTCGCCGATCCGGATCTCACCGATGTGCACGACGTCGCCGTCGATCCAGTGCCCGGACAGGTCCACTTCGGGTTCGACCGAGCAGCCGTCGCCGAGTACGAGCATGCCCGTGACCGGTGGCAGGGTGTGCAGGTCGACGCCGTTACCCACCCGCGCGCCGAGGGCGCGCGCGAAGTACAGCATCCACGGCGCACCCGACAGGTTGTCGGCACCGCTGGCCTCGACCAGGCGCAGCGCGATCCACAGCCGCAGGTGTTCGCTGCCGCCGCGTCGATAGGTGCCCGGATTCAGGCCGCGCAGCAGCGTGCGCGCCCCGAGTACCGCGATGCCCATCCGTCCCAGCGGGGTGATGAACAGGAAGAAGGCGAGCGCCACCCACCACCACGACAGTGTCGGTGCCCACGGCACATCCAGCCACGACAGCACGTTGCCGGCGATCGCCAGCCACGTGATCCACTGCAGACCCGTGAGCGTCGTGAGCGGCACCGTGGCCGCGATCTGCGCGAGCTGCGCGCGCAGCGGCGTCGGCGCGACGTGGCGTGGTTCGACGGTCTCGGTGGGGGAGAGTTCGTCGAGGAAGCCGGCGAGCGAGCCGAGCCGCGGATGGTCGTACAGCTGGGCGACGGTGATCTCGGGGAAGCGCTCGCGCAGCGCCGTGACGAGCTGCGCCGCGGACAGTGAGCCGCCGCCCATCTCGAAGAAGTCGTCGTCGGGGCCGGTGACACCCGCGCCGAGGATCGACGCCCACAGCCCGGCGACCCAGGCGGCGGTGCCGTCGAGGCTGAGGGCCGGATCGACCGTGTCTTCGCGGGCACCGGGCAGCGGCCACGGCAGCGCGTTCCGATCGACTTTGCCCGACGTACGGGTGGGCAGCTCGTCGACCAGCGCGAGCCGCGGCACCAGGGCCGCGGGCAGCTGCTCGGCCAGCTGGTCCCGCGCCGCCCTGACGTCGAAGTCCGGATCGGTGCTCGCGAGGTACCCGACGAGGACCGAGGTGCCCGCCGCGGTCTTGCGGACCGCGGCCGCGGCGCCGCTGACGCCGGGCAGGTTCTGCAGCGCGTTGTCGACCTCGCCCAGTTCGATGCGCCGGCCACCCAGCTTCACCTGGTCGTCGGCGCGGCCCTGGAACAGCAGACCGGCCGTGTCGAGGCGGACCAGGTCGCCGCTGCGGTACGCGCGGTCCCAGCCCAGGGTCGGCATCGGCGCGTACTTCTCGGCGTCCTTCGCCGGGTCGAGGTACCGGGCGAGCCCGACACCCCCGATGACGAGTTCGCCCACGTCGCCCTCGGTGACCGGTTCGCCGGCCCCGTCGACCACGGCGAGGTCCCAGCCGTCGAGCGGCAGCCCGATCCGGACCGGGCCGGTGCCGTCCATGAGCGCGCCGCACGCGACGACGGTGGCCTCGGTGGGTCCGTACGTGTTCCACACCTCGCGTCCGGGCACCGCGAGCCGCTCGGCAAGGTCCGGCGGGCAGGCCTCGCCGCCGAAGATCAACAACCTCACCGCCTCGAGCGCCTCGGCCGGCCACAGCGCCGCGAGCGTGGGGACGGTGGAGACGACCGTGACATCGCGCGAGACCAGCCACGGGCCGAGATCCATGCCGCTGCGCACCAGCGAGCGCGGTGCCGGCACCAGGGCGGCGCCGTGCCGCCACGCCAGCCACATCTCCTCGCACGACGCGTCGAACGCCACCGACAGGCCCGCGAGGACGCGATCCTCGGGCCCGATCGGGCTGTCCTGCAGGAACATCCGAGCCTCGGCGTCGACGAACGCCGCGGCGTTGCGGTGCGTGACCGCGACCCCCTTCGGGGTGCCGGTGGAGCCGGACGTGAAGATGATCCAGGCGTCGTCGTCGGGGGTCGGACGACGGACCTCCGGGGCTGCCGCACGCGCAGGTGCGGTGCCGGGTTGCACGCCGTCGGCGGTGAGGATCGCCGCCACCTGCGCCTCCCCGAACACCAGTTCGGCGCGCTCGTCGGGGTCGTCGGCGTCCACCGGCACGTACGCCGCGCCGGCCGCGAGCACCGACAGGATCGCGACGTACAGGTCGCGGGAGCCCGACGGCATCCGGACACCCACCCGATCGCCCGCGCCGACGCCGGCATCGGCGAGCCAGCGGGCGCCCGTCTCCAGTTGCCCGATCAGTTCGCGGTACGTCAGAGGCAGGTGGCCGTCGTCGATCGCCGTGGCCTCCGGGTACGCCTCGGCAGTTGCGGTGAGGATGTCGATGAGCGTGCGTGGCGCGGGCGCGAGCGCGGACCGGAGCATCTCGGCGGGTATCCGGTGCATCCGGTGCGGATCAGTCTGGTTTGTCGATGGCTGGGCAGACAATCCGGGGCGTCCCTCTCTGGTCCTGGCTGTGCGGGCACCTGGTTGTCTCACGACCAGGTGTCCGGCTGATGAACACGCTCCGACGGCGTGGACATCCTCCAGGGGTCGGTTCTTCGTGACGATTCTCCACCGGTTGTGTCGAAATCGGCGCGTCGCGCACGTCGTGTTGACGAAAGTGGGGTGAAGGGCCCCGCATCGTCGGAAGGAGACGACATGTACTACCTGGCATTGCTGGCAGCGGAGGAGGACGGTCGCACCTCGATCCCGGGCACCGATGAGCACAAGGCGTCGATGGCGCGGCACCAGGAGTTCTGGACCAAGGCGCAGGAGGCCGTTGCCGGTGGCGGGCTGTATCCCTCCAGCGAGGGAGCGGCCATTCGGCACGACGGCGGACGCACCCTCGTCGCCGACGGCCCGTTCACCGACGCCGCCGAGGTCGTGGGCGGGTACTACGTGTTCGACGCCGCCGACCTCGACGCCGCACTGAGTCTGGTGCGGCAGATCCCCGAGGTCTCGACCGGGCACGTGGAGCTGTGGCCGATGGTGTTCTGGAATTCGGTGGACGAACCGAATGACACGTGGTGGGCTGCGCTGCTGCGTGAACCTCTCGGGTCCGCCAACGAACCGGGGTCGGCCGAGTGGGACGCGCGCGTGGCCGAACATCAGTGGTTCGGCGAGATCGCGGGCGACCGGATCAAGGGTTCCGGGGCGCTGTATCAGCCGGCGTCGGCAACGACCGTACGACTGCGCGGCGGGGAAATGCTGCTGACGGACGGGCCGTTCACCGAGGCCAACGAGATCGCGAACGGTCTCTACGTGCTGTCCGCGCCCGATCAGGAGACCGCGGTGGCGCTGGCCTCGCAGATCCCGCTCGGGCCCAAGGGGTGCGTCGAACTCCGGCAGATCGTCGCCGAGTGAGCGAGGCATGACCTCCGAGGCGGCGACGGTGGCACTGACGCGCGTGTTCCGGGAGGAATCCGGGCGGGCGCTGGCCACCGTCGCCCGCCTGGTCGGGGACATCGAGATCGCCGAGGACGCGGTGCAGGATGCGTTCACGGAGGCGCTGCGGACGTGGCCCGTCGACGGCACGCCCCGCAAACCGGGGGCATGGATCACGACGGTCGCCCGGAACCGCGCGATCGACCGGCTGCGGCTGATCTTCACGTGTTGCCATCCGGCGTTGTCCGCACCGTCACAGGTGGCGCTGACGCTGCGGCTGGTGTGTGGGCTGACCACGCCCGCGCGTTCATGCAGCCGGGGCCCACCGTCGGGCAGCGGCTGAGTCGGGCGAAGGCGAAGATCCGGACCGCGGGCATCCCACTGCGGGTGCCGTCCGACGGCCTGCTCCCCGAACGTCTGCCCGCCGTGCTCGCATGCGTCTATCTCGTTTTCACGGAAGGGTATTCGGCCACCGCAGGTGATGCGAGCGTGCGCGGCGAGCTGTGTGACGAGTCGCTGCGGCTCGGTCGTCTGCTGTGTGAACTGATGCCCGACGCGCCGGAGGTCTGGGGGCTCACGTCCCTGATGTGCCTGCAGGACAGTCGCCGCCGCGCACGCGTCGACAGTTCCGGCGAAGCCGTTCCGCTCGACGAGCAGGACCGTGGCCGATGGGATCGGTCTCGGATCTCGGAAGGATTGGCGCGCTTGATCGTTGCCCGCGCGGGCGGTGGCGGGCGCTATACCGTCGAGGCCTCCATCGCCGCGGCACACGCCGTCGCTCCCACCTTCGCCGATACCGACTGGTCTGCGATCGTCGCCGCCTACGACCGTCTCCTCGGGTTCGGACAATCCCCCGCCGTGCAACTGAATCGGGCTGTCGCAGTGAGATTTCGGGATGGGCCCGAGGCCGGAATCGTCGCGGTGGACGAGATCGGGGGAGTGGGTGCGGCCGGGTTCGATCACACGGTGGCCGCGGTGCGAGCCGACCTGCTGCGCCGCTCCGGCCGGCGCCGAGACGCCGTCGCCGAGTATCGGCGCGCGGCGTCCTCGGCGCGGACCGCGTCGTCGCGACGATTCCTCGAACGGCGCCTCGCCGAACTCGGCGAGATGTGACCACCGTCTCGTTCCGGAAGGGTTGACGATGGGTTGACATGGCGCGGACGCCTCTGCCATTCTCGTTGCCAGGTCACGAGTACCAGCGTCAAGCCCCGGCTAGCTGGTCGGCAACCCTCCAACCGCGGTGGGGTGCTCCGGGTGACGACCAGGCTGTCGGCCACAAGGCCGCGGCAAGCGCGGACTCCGATGGCGTCAACTCTCATCGCCGACGAGTCCTGAACTCGAAGGATGTCGTGATGACTGCTGTACTGACTGCCGATACCTGCTGCGCCACCGCCCCGATTGCTCGGGTGTCGGGCTGTGACCTGCAGGTTCCGCTTGTCGGGGGTGGAACCTGCACCTATGCGAACTTCGACTACGCGGCCAGCGCGCCGGCCCTGGCGCAGGTCACCGACCGGGTCCAGGAACTGCTGCCCTTCTACGCAAGCGTGCATCGCGGCGCCGGCTACGCCTCCCGCGTGAGCACCGAGGCCTACGAGAACGCCCGCGGATCGGTGGAGCGCTTTGTCGGAGCCGACACCGACCAGGTCGTCGTCTTCACCCGCAACACCACCGACTCGCTCAACCTGCTCGCGAACTGCGTGCCCGGCGATGTCGTCGTCCTCGACATCGAGCACCATGCAAACCTGTTGCCGTGGAAGAACTCCCGCATCGTCGAGGCTGCCGACACGGTCGCCGAGACGATCCGTCGCCTGGTCGCCGAACTGTGCGCCAAGCCCGCCGCGCTGCTCGCGATCACCGGGGCCTCCAACGTCACCGGTGAGGTGCTGCCGATCGCCGAACTGGCCGACATCGCGCACCGCTGCGGCGCCCGGATCCTCGTCGACGGCGCGCAGTTGACCCCGCACCGCCGCGTGAACCTCGCCGAGTGCGGCGTCGACTACCTGGCCTTCTCCGGCCACAAGCTCTACGCACCCTTCGGTGCGGGCGTACTGGTCGGCCGCCGTGACTGGCTCGACGACGCGCAGCCGTACCTCGCCGGTGGCGGCGCCGTCCGCGAGGTGACGATCGACGAGACCTGCTGGGCGCCCGCCCCCGCCCGCCACGAGGCCGGCAGCCCCAACGTCCTCGGTGTCGCCGCGCTCGCGGCCGCGTGTGACGCGCTGTCCGCCTTGGACTTCGACCGTGTCGTCGAGCATGAGCGTGTGCTGTCGACCCGCCTCGTGGACGGCCTCGCGGAGATCGACGGTGTGCACCTGCTGCGCCTGTGGTCGGATGCGCCGGACAGCGTCGGCATCGTCACCTTCACGATCGACGGCTTCGAGCCGGGCCGGATCGCCGCGTTCCTGTCCGCCGAACACGGAATCGGCGTGCGCGACGGCCGTTTCTGCGCTCACCCGCTGCTCAGCCGCATCGGCCACGCCGGCGGTGCCGTGCGTGCCAGCCTCGGGCTGGGCACCAGCTCGGCCGACGTCGAGCGCCTGATCGCGGCCGTCCGCCAGCTCGCCGCCGGCGAGGAGACCTGGAACTACGGCAAGACCGACGGACTGTGGAACCCGGTCCCCGAGACCCGCGGGTTCTCCGAGCGGACCTCCGGCGCCGCCGAGTGCGTGTAGACGGCACGTCCGAAATCGCCGTGATTCGAACTGTGGTGGGGACGCGAAGGGACGGCTAGCGTGACGCACATGGAGTCGACGAACACGGGCGGTCAATGGTCCCGCCGGCACGTCGACCTGTGCCGCACCTCGTCCGGCATGTGTACGCGCTGATCGCTCCGCGCCCTGTACCTGCCTTCCTGCGAGGAATTGCCATGTCCGAGAACTTCTTTGCCTCCGTCTCCTCGGCCGCGCACCGTCGCCCACTCCGCGTCGCTGTCGAACTGACCGGTGCGGGACACCACCCGGCCGCAGCCCGTATCGCCGGCAACGTCCCGCTCACCGGCCCCGACTACTGGGTCGACCTGACCGTCGGCCCCGATGACCTCGACCTGGCCGCGCAGCCGCCCGTCGTCTACCGGGTCCAGGCATCCGATCTGCGTGAGGCACAGCAGACCCGGGCCCGGATCCGAGCCGAGGTGGCCGCCGAGGGGCACGACCCCGACGGCATCACCGTGCTGGTCGATGTCGAGACGCTCCTTGCCGTCGATTCCCGAAGCGCGCGTTCCGAACTCGCGTTGCTCGACGAGACCCTCGGAGTGCCCCACCTGCCGACGTCGTTGTCCTACATCGGGACCGCCGACGGCCTCGCGAGCCTGATCGCCGACATCCACGCCGCCGACGTCGCGGACGGGGTGACGCTGGTGCCGCTCGCACTCCCGAGGGTGCTCGAGCGTGTGGTCGACGGCACGCTGCCGTGGCTCGAACGCCGCGGGCTCGTCACCGCGTCCGAGACCGCCGACGAGGCGCTGGCCAAGTTCGGGCTGCATCGTCCCGCACGCGCGTCCTGAGACCGCTCCGTCAGTCCGGCTTGCGGGCCTCGATGAGAAATCGGGTGGAATGGGCGACGAACGATCCCTCCGCGCGGATGTGTCGGTCGAGGTCCCGCAACCGGTCACGGTAGGCATCGACCGTGAAGCCCGGAACTATCCAGATCACCTTCCGTAGGAAGTAGACCACCGTTCCGATGTCGAAGAACTCCATGCGCAGTCGCTCGAAACGCAGATCCATGATCTCGAGCCCGGCGGCGCACGCCTCGGACGCGGCGGTGTCCGGATGCCTCGATCGCCGCGCCTCGGGTTGCGGACCGAGGAAGAACTCGGCGAGTTCGAAGACGCTCTCGTGGCCCACGTGCTGGGCCAGATAGGTTCCGCCGGGGACGAGCACCCGCGCGATGTCCGGCCACGACACGGTATTGGGATGTCGGCTGCTGACCAGATCGAAGGCGTTGTCCGCGAACGGTAGTGGTGGCTCGTCCGAGGCCGCGACCACCACCACACCCAACGGGTGCAGCACCGCGGTGGCCTTCGCGAGGTTGGGCGGCCAGGACTCCGTCGCGGCCATCGTCGGAGGAATCGCGCCGGCGCCCGCGAGAACCTCCCCTCCGCCGGTCTCGATATCGAGTGCGGCCGTCGCTCGTGCGAGGCGCTCGCCCAGCAGGCGCTGATAGCCCCACGACGGGTGCTGTTCGGTGGCGCGGCCGTCGAGCCAGGAGAATTCCCAGCCGTCGACCGATGCGGCCTCGGCTTCGRCAACCAGACTGTCGAAGGTGCGCTCCATGTCCGTGATTGTCCCAGTGCTCACAGCGTTTTGATCAGCCCGCCGTCGATGACGACGTCGGCCCCGGTGATGTTGCCGGCCCTCTCGCTCGCGAGGTACAGCACCAGATCCGCCACCTCGTCGGGGCGGGTGAAGCGTCCGGTCTCGGACCCTGCGGCGGCGGCCTCGACGACCGCCTCCGCCGTGCTGCCGCTGACCCGGGCCACGGTGGACGCGACCCCGTCGTCGGCGAGCCACAGCGCAGTGGTGACCGGTCCGGGGCTGACCGTGTTGACCCGAATCTTCTGACCGGCAACCTCTTTGGAAAGCGATTTGCAGAAGTTGGTGAGTGCGGCCTTCGCGGCGGAGTAGTCGACCACCCCGGGATCGGGCAGGAACGCGTTGACCGAGCTGACGGTCACGACGGCCCCGCCGCCGCGCCGGACGAGTTGGGGGAGCGCGGCGCGGGTGGTCCGCACCGCGGACAGGAACGTCAGGGTCAGCGATGCCAGCCAGTCCTCATCGGAGATGCTCGCGAATCCGCCGGTCCGCGGCGTCACGGCGCCGGCGTTGTTGACGAGGATGTCCACGCCGCCGCGCTCGGTGGCCGCCTCGATCAGGGTCGCCGGGCCCTCGGCCGTGGACAGGTCACACGGAACGAACGTGACGTTGCCGTCGTTCTCCAGCGACTCGATTTCCGCAGTGCGAGTGCGTGATCCGGCGACGACGTGAGTGCCCTCGGATGCCAGGGCTGTGGTCACCGCAAGCCCGATGCCCTTGCTCGCGCCCGTGACGACGGCGGTCTTGCCGGCCAGGTGCAGGTCCATGACTTCTCGATCCCGTGGATCGGATGTGGTCGGCTCAATGCTACTGCCGGTCTCTGCGCGGGATCGCGGATCGGCACGGATCCCGGGCATAGAGCTGCCACGCCATCCCCATCTCCATGTTGTGTGCGGTCCCGGGTCTCGACGTCCTCGTGCCCGTTTCGAGAGGATTCGACGAAGCACTATCGCTGCAGAATGTAGTAGGTATGCTACAAATCATCGAAGGATCGTGACTGGGGAGGGTTCATGGCTTTGAGTAACGACGTTGTTCTCGACGTCGGCGCGTTGCGAATGCGCTACGCCGACGTCGATGTTCTGCGCGACGTGGCATTCCAGGCGCGGCGCGGCGAGGTGCTGGTCATGCTCGGCCCCAACGGCGCGGGCAAGACGACCACGATCGAGATCCTGGAAGGCTTCCGCAGACGCTCGGCGGGCCGCGTCGCCGTCCTGGGCGCCGATCCCGAACACGGCGACGAACAGTGGCGATCCCGGATCGGTGTCGTCCTCCAGTCCTGGCGCGACCACGCCAAGTGGCGGGTACACGAACTGCTCGACCATCTCGGCGCGTTCTACCGCCCCTATCTCGCGGAGCGATCTCGCGAGCCCTGGGACACAGACGAACTCATCGCCCTGGTCGGGCTCACCGCGCAGGCGGACGCGAAGGTCGCCGCACTGTCCGGTGGTCAGCGCCGCAGGCTGGACGTGGCGATCGGCATCGTGGGCCGTCCGGAACTGCTGTTCATGGACGAGCCGACCGCGGGCTTCGACCCCGCGGCCCGCCGGGACTTCCACGACCTGGTGCACCGCCTGTCCGATCTCGAGAACACGACGGTGCTGCTCACCACCCACGACCTCGACGAGGCGGAGAAGATCGCCGACCGGATCCTGATCCTGGCGGGCGGCCGCATCATCGCCGACGGTTCCGCCGACGAACTGTCACGCACGATCGCCGGCGAAGCCGAGGTGCGGTGGACCGTCGACGACCAGCGTTTCGTCCACACCACCACCGAGTCCACGAAGTTCGTCCACGAACTGTTCAAGCAGCACGGCGAGCGAATCGAGGACCTGGAGGTGCGCCGCGCCTCGTTGGAAGACACCTACATGACGCTGGTCCGTCGCCAGGAATCAGGCGAGGCCGAGGCCGCCGTCCACACACTCTCGGAGGTCGCACGATGAGACCGACAGGTACCGCTGTCCGCGCCGGTTTCACCCGTGGATGGATCGAGTTCCGTCAGCTGTACACCAACGCCCCCGACCTCATCGGCCAGTTCGCGATGCCGGTGATCGCGCTCGCCGCGCTCTACCTGCTGCGGAACCGGGAGTACGCGGGCAGCGATCTCTCGATCGCCGAGCTGGCACTGCCCGGCCTCATCGGCAGCATCATCGCGTTCAATGGCGTGTTCGCGATAACCAACGTGCTGGTGCTCGACCGGGAGGACGGCACACTGCTGCGGGCCAAGGCGGCACCCAACGGCATGATCGGCTATTTCATCGGCAAGATCCTTTCCGCGTCCGGATCGGTTCTGGTGCAGGTGGCCATCGTGATGGCGGCGGGGATGGTGATCATCGGCGGGTCTTCGCTGGACGGGGTGGGCGCGTGGACGACCTTCGTCTGGGTGGTGCTGCTCGGCCTGCTCGCCACGCTGCCGGCCGGGGCGATCCTCGGCGGCGTCCTCGAAGGTCCGCGCGCCACCTTCCTGCTGACGATGCCGATGATGGCGCTCGTCGCCATCTCGGGCATCTTCTATCCGATCACCGCACTGCCCGGCTGGCTCCAGGGCGTGGGTCAGGCGTTCCCGATCTACTGGGTCGGCCTGGGCATGCGTTCGGCGCTGCTGCCCGACGACGCGGCCGCGATCGAGATCGGCCAGTCCTGGCGGCACCTCGAGACGGCCGCGGTGCTGGGCGTTTGGGCGGTCGCGGGGCTGCTGATCGCGCCGGTAGTGTTGCGACGCATGGCGCGTCACGAATCAGGATCGAGCATGGCCGAGCGGCGGGACAAGGCGATGCAGCGTGCCTTCTGAAGTCATCTACAACCGGATCGCGATGCTGCGCGCCGAGCGGGGGATATCGCGGCGGGAACTGGCCGAGGCGCTCGGCGTGCACTATCAGACCGTCGGCTACCTCGAGCGCGGCGAATACAGTCCCAGCCTGCATCTGGCGTTGCGGATCGCCGCCTACTTCGACGTGGCGGTGGAGGTCGTGTTCTCCACCGAACCCTTTCCCCGACTGGGGTCGGCCGCCGAAACGGCGTGACGCTCCGGCCCGTGAACGGCTCCGGCCAGGCTCGTCGTGGACGAGCCTGGCCGGAACTCTGTCGAAGCGTCTAGTCGAGCGGTGCGGCGCGGTGGTAGCGGCCCTCGTGGTACAGCAGCGGAGCGGCCGCGGCCTCGTCGTCGTTCTCGTTGTGGATGCGGGTGATCAGGCCGATCACGAGGGTGTGATCGCCCGCGGGGATGAGCTGGTGGACCGTGGTGCGCATCCAGATCGGGGTGCCGTGCAGCACCGGCTCGCCCGTCTCGAGGCGGGACCACAGTGACTCGTCGCTGAAACGCTGGTCGGCGCTGCGTGAGAAGCGCTGCGACAGGTGCTGCTGGTGCTCGCCCAGCAGGTGCACGACGATCGAATCGGCGGCCTGCAGCGCGTTGATGCTCGACGAGTTCAGCGCGATGTTGAACGAGATCAGCGGCGGATTCATCGACAGCGACGCGAACGACGTCGCGGTGAAGCCGACCGGACCGGACTCCGAGTCGAGGGTGACGATCGTGACGCCGGCCGGGTGGCGGCGCATGGCCGCCTTGTACTCGTCGTTGCCGATGCCCTCCTCGCTCGGGACGACGGTGAGGTCGGGCGCATTCTCGACGTGCTGTGACAAGGCATTCTCCGATTCGGACCTGATTGACTGCCGTCACTATAGGGCCGGGCTCACAGACCAGGCATGCTTACGCTCACTCAGCGGGCAACTGGTTTTCGTGTCCCATCGCGGCGTCCTCGGCCGGTCGGCCCATGTCGACGGCCAGACCCGCCGTCACCCGCAGCAACTCCGGGAAGGTGGTCCGGAAGACCGTGTCCGGGTGCCCGGCCGCCGCCCACAGATCCGGATGGCCGGCCAGGGCGCTGTCGAGGTAGGTGGGCAGATTGGTGGGATGCCCCAGCGGCGCGACCCCGCCGATCGGTTGGCCGGTGACCTCCCGGACCACGTCGAGCGGGGCCCGCGACAGCGTGCCCTGCAGACGGACGCCCGTGGCGGCCACGTCCACCTCGTGCGCCCCCGACACCAGCAGCAGCACCGGTTCGTCGTCGAGCAGGAACACCAGCGACTTGACGATGGCACCGAGTTGCACGCCCAGCGCCTCCGCCGCCTCCGCGGCACTGTGCGTCGGCGCGGGCTGGGTGACGATGACCCCGTGGTGTCCGCGCGCGATCAGCGTGTCGGCGACGTGCGCCGCATTGGGATGCAGCAGCCTGGGCATGTTCTCAGGGTAGGACTAACTCGCGGCATGGGTAGGCGTATGCGTGAGCGAAGTCCGGGTCCGGCGTGTTCGCCGCGCGGTGAAGCCGAGCAGCATCGCCGCACCGACCGCGGCGTACAGCGCGAGGGCGAGCGCCGGCTGGCCGAGACCGACGTTGTCGAAGTACACGATGCTGCGCACACCCTCGGTGCCCGCGCCGGGGGTGATCCACTGCCCGATCGCGGCGTAGAAGCTGGGAATCACGTTCGCGCCGAATGCGCCACCCGCGCTCGGATTGCCCAACACCACGAACACCGCGATCGCGAGCGGGACCGCGAGAATGCCCACCGCGGCCCGCAGTCCGAGCGTGAACAGCGCCGTCGCGAACACCACGCCCGTGCCCAGCAGCCACAGCGGGAACCAGTGTCCGGCAAACGTTCCCAGCAGGTGCGTCGTGATCAGCGCGCCCAGGGCGCCCGACACCACCGAATAGCCGAACAGGACCGCGATGTGCGTCCACGCCTGACGCATCGTCGACGGCGCTCCGATGATGAGGCCGATCGCCGCGGCCAGCAGGTAGCCGCCGACGACCCAGCCGATCGACAGGTAGAAGCCCGAGAGCCCGCGGTTGTCGTGGGCGCCGACGGGGATCTCGTCGCGCACCACCAGCTGCCGGTCCTGATCCGCCGCGACCCGGTCGAAGACCGCCTCGAGCGCGGATGCGATCGAGCTGCCACCGGCGCTCGCGGTGATCAGGGTGTCCGTTCCGCTCGGGTCGATGACGTATGCGCCCTGGATCTCGCGGTCCCGCAGCAGGCGTCGGACCTCCGAGGTGTCGGACGCGACGCGTGCGTCCAGCGGATGTCCGTCGAGCGCGTTCAGCTTGTCCACCGACTGCTGTCCGACGCCCTCCGGGATGCCGCGGGCCGTGACGACGGCGACCGTGATGTCCCGTGGCGTCGGCTGATGGAACGCGGCGACGTAACTGAGGATGAAGCCGAGCTGCAGCGCCAGGACGCCGATGACCAGCGCGGCCATGACCTTGCCGCTGCCGAACCGCTCGAGCGGGCTGCGGTGCGCGGGCGGGGGCGTGGCGGTTGCCGCGGGGATGGTCGGTGTCTCGGTCGATGTGGTCACGGGCGTCCTCGAAGTCTGGGTGGGCCCCGGCGGTCTTGTCGATACCGCGGGTATTGAATACCGTAGGTATCGTGACTGGTAGTCGTCAAGACGAGGTGGCCGCAACGGCGCGTCCGGCCCGGGATGTGGTGCGCGGACGCATTCTGGACGCGGCCGCCGACGAGTTCGCCGAACGCGGCTTCGCCGCCGCCCGCCTCGCCGAGATCGCGCGTCGGGCAGGGTTCACGAAGGGCGCGGTGTACTCGAACTTCGAGTCCAAGCAGGACCTGTTCGCGGAGCTGTTCGCACAGCGGTCCCTCGAACTCGCCGGCCGGGTCCTCGCCGAGATCTCCGGACTCGACCCCGCCGACGCGGTGGGCAAGGGCGGCGCGGAGGTGGCGTCGGCCCTCATCGCGGATCCGGGATGGTCGCTGCTGGTCCTCGAGTTCGGGGTCCAAGCGGGCCGCGACCCGAACATCAAACAGGCCTATCTACGCGAACGCCGTTATCTGCGCGGCAAACTCGTCGAACTGATCGGCGACCGCGCCCGCGAGTGGGGCGTCGACCTCGACGTGCGGACCACCGCGATCTCGTTGATGGCGCTCATCTCCGGCCTGGTCCTCGAGCACTCCGTCGATCCCGAGGAAGTGGACCAGCGCGCGATGGGCGCCGCCGTGACCGCGCTGTTCGCCGGCGCCGTCGCCCGGGCCACCCGTCGTCAGTAGTCCGGGAACCCGCCCTCCGGTCCGAGCATCCGTTCGAGCCGCGTGCGGGTGATCGTCGCGAGCTCCGCGGTGCGGACATCACGCTCGGTCTCGAGATCGTGGCTCATCCGGGCCGTGAGATTCGCCAGCAGTGCGCGCCCGTCCCGGCCGTCGGCGCACCAGACGTACCGGAACCCGAACCGCTCCTCGTACGCGGAACCGGCCTCGTCGAGCATGCCCATCGAGGCCGCGTCCTCGACCCACACCGCGCACTGCTCCCGATACGACTGCAGGCTCCGGGCCCGGGACCCGATCCGGGGGTGGCCCTGCAGGACCTGCTGGATCTCCTGCTCGGGCAGGATTCGCAGTTCCTTCTCCGCTCGGCTCAGCAGATCGGTGTGCGTGGCATACGCGCGGCCGTCGGCCAGGCGGGCCGACCACGGCAGGCTGGAACAGCACTCGAACAGTGCGTGCACCGCGCGTCGGCGCGGCAGGTCGTTGAACCGGTCCAGGCCGATTCCCTGGTGCATCAGCATGCGCATCCTCCGCTCGGCGTCGCGGACGTGCCCGTGCGGGCAGTTCGATCATCCGCCGTTCGCGGGCGGGAACCGGCCGGTCGGCGCTGATGTTTGCACACAATTAACGAGTCGCACCGGATTGTGCGGATTCGGTGACGATCGAACCGCCGGTCTGGTCCAGCCGGGTCCACTCGGCGAAACCAAATCGCGCGGTGCGCTTGCTTGCTGCGATGCGCAGGATGTCATCGAGGTCGAAACCGTGGAACGCGGCGATTCCGAGCTGCGGTCAGTTGCCGCACCACCGGCGTCTCTCCGTTCGAACGGATGATCTCCGGGATTCGACCTCTCACAAGCTTGCCCAAGACCGATCTGCCTCCTTCGTGCGCCTTGCCCCGGTAGTTCTTCAGGCGGGCACCGACAGAGGAATCACGAGTCGGGCGCACCGGTTCCCTCGAACGGGGAGAATCGAATGCGTCCGTCCACGCCTGGGGCAGGAGGACTTCATGCGCGTCACCCGTATCACCGCCAATCTTCGTGTGCCCGACGTCGATGCTGCCAAACGCTTCTACACGGACTACCTCGGGTCGAGCACCGAGGAATTCGACATGGGCTGGGTCGCTCGTTGCACCGCGCCGGGCACCGGGGCGAGCGTCCAGCTCGTCACGAAAGATGCTTCCGCTCCTGAGGATTCGGTCGTATCGGTTCACATCGACGACGTGGACGCGGCATACGCGGAAGCGCAGGAGCACGGTTACGAGATCGTGTACCCGCTGACCACCGAGCCGTGGGGAGTTCGCAGATTCTTCGTCCGAGCACCGGACGGCAACATTCTGAATATCGTGAGACATCGGGAAGGGCCACATCGGTAACGACCCCGTCGGACGTGCCTGCGTCGAAAGGAATCCGCATGAGCTCCGTGAACCTCAGCAAGCAGCACCCGGACGCGTACAAGCAGTTGGGCGCCTTGAACGCGCGGGCCGAAACGGCCGTGCAGGAGTCGGGGCTGGACCAGCTGCTGGCCGAACTGGTCAAGATCCGCGTCTCGCAGATCAACGGCTGCGCGTTCTGTCTGCGCATGCACACCCGCGACGCCATCTCGAAGGGGGAGACCAGCGATCGTCTGGCGGTCGTGGCGGCGTGGTGGGAGTCGCAGTACTTCAGTGCGCGGGAGCGCGCCGCCCTGGCCCTGGCGGAACAGGTCACCCGGCTCTCGGTCCCGGACACACGTACGTGGGACGACGGATCCCTGACCGCCGAGCAGGCGTCGGCGGTCAGCTGGCTCGCCGTCGTGATGAATGCGTGGAACAGGGTCGCGATCACCAGCCACTACCCGGTTGCCCCCTGACGACCGGGTCTTCGCCTGCCCGAGCCGCAAAGGTTACTCTCGAGTAATGACGGAAAAGCAGAGCTGGAAGGCGTTCACAGTCGAGCGCAAGGACCACGTCGCCCAGGTGACGCTCATCGGCCCCGGCAAGGGCAATGCGATGGGCCCGGACTTCTGGGAGGAACTGCCCGACATCTTTGCCGAACTCGACGCCGACCCCGAGGTCCGTGCCGTCGTGCTCGCCGGATCTGGTAAGCACTTCTCCTTCGGCCTGGACCTGCCCGCGATGAGCGGCGGCTTCGGCGCCGTCCTCGCCGACAAGGCCCAGGCCGGACCTCGTACCGATTTCCACAACCTCATCAAGCGGATGCAGTCCGGCATCAACGCCGTCGCGGACTGCCGCAAGCCCGTCGTCGCCGCGATCCAGGGCTGGTGCATCGGCGGCGGCGTCGACCTGATCTCGGCCGCCGACATCCGATACGCGAGCGCCGACGCCAAGTTCAGCATCCGCGAGGTCAAGGTGGCCATCGTCGCCGACATGGGCAGTTTCGCCCGCCTGCCCGCGATCATCGGTGACGGGCACCTGCGTGAGCTCGCGCTGACCGGCAAGGACATCGACGCCGCCCGCGCGGAGAAGATCGGTCTGGTCAACGACGTGTTCGAGGACGCCGACGCGGTCCTGGCCGCGGCTCACGCGACCGCCGCCGACATCGCGGCGAACCCGCCGCTCGTGGTGCACGGCGTCAAGGACGTGCTCGACCACGGCCGTTCCGCGGCGGTGAACGACAGCCTGCGTTACGTGGCCGCGTGGAATGCGGCCTTCCTGCCGTCGGAAGACCTGACCGAGGCCATCACGGCGGTGTTCCAGAAGCGTCCGCCCGAGTTCAAGGGTCGCTAGGCTCGAAAGGCGTTTGCCACTGCAGTTGTGAGAGCGACGGCGAGGGACCGACATGGCCGAGGAACCTCAGGATTCTGATCGGGACGTCGAGTCCGCCGTCGCGCCGGAGGGTTCCGGGCAGCAGGTCACGTTCACGCACCGCCAGATCCTGGCGATCCTCAGTGGCCTGCTGCTCGGAATGTTCCTCGCGGCGCTCGACCAGACCGTGGTCGCCACCGCGATGCGCACCATCGCCGACGACCTCGACGGGTATGCGCTGCAGGCGTGGGTGACCACCGCCTATCTCATCACCGCGACCCTGGTCACCCCGCTGTACGGGAAGCTCTCCGACATCCACGGGCGCAAGCCGTACTTCATGGCCGCGATCGTTCTGTTCGTGATCGGGTCGATCCTGTGCACGTTCGCGCAGTCGATGTACATGCTGGCGGTGTTCCGGGCAATTCAGGGACTCGGTGCCGGCGGCCTGTTCTCGCTGGCGCTGGCCATCGTCGGCGACATCGTCCCACCGCGCGAACGCGCGAAATACCAGGGCTACTTCCTGGCGGTGTTCGGCACGTCGAGCGTGCTCGGGCCGGTGATCGGCGGCGTGCTCGCGGGGCAGGACGAGATCCTCGGGATCGCGGGCTGGCGGTGGGTGTTCCTGGTCAACGTGCCGATCGGACTGGTCGCGCTCGCGGTGGTGTGGCGGGTCCTGCACCTGCCACCCGTGCACCGCATGATGCGGATCGACTGGTGGGGTGCGCTGGTCCTCGCGATCGGGCTGGTGCCGCTGCTGGTGGTCGCCGAGCAGGGGCGCACCTGGGGCTGGAGCAGCGAGAAGGCCCTGATCTGTTACGGAATCGGCGTCGTCGGCGTACTCGGATTCGTCGCCGTCGAATACGCCATGCGCGACGCTGCGCTGTTCCCGCTGCACTTCTTCCGCGGCCAGACCTTCGCCCTCGGCGTGCTCATCAGCTTCCTGGTCGGTGCCGTGATGTTCGGTGCCATCACCGTGATCCCGCAGTTCCTGCAGGTGGTGAAGGGGTCGAGTCCGACGATGGCCGGCTTCCAGATGCTGCCCGCCGTGCTGGGCATAGCGCTCGGATCGATCCTGTCCGGTCAGCTGATCGCCAGAACCGGCCGCTACCGGATCTTCACGATCGTCGGCGCCGTGCTGATCGCCGTCGCAGCCCTGCTGCTGCACACCGTGACCGCGCAGACCAGCCTGCCGGTGTTCATGGTGTTCATCTTCGTGCTCGGCCTGGGCCTCGGTAATCTGCTGCAGCCGCTGACCCTCGCGATCCAGAATGCGTTGCCGCCCAAGGACATGGGCGTCTCGACCGCAGCCGCCACGTTCTTCCGACAGATCGGCGGCACACTGGGCGTCGCGCTGTTCCTGTCGATCCTGTTCGCCCAACTGACGCCGGCGATCACCACCCAACTGCACGACGCTGCCCAGTCGCCCGAGTTCCAGCAGGCCGTCGCGGCCGGGGTGAACAGTGCCAACCCCGTCGAAGCCGGGATCGCGCGCGGCCTCATGAGCGGAGACCCGACCGCCGCACAAGCCGCGATGAACGACACGTCGTTCATCGAGCAACTGAATCCGACGCTCGCCGCACCGTTCAAGGACGGCTTCGCGACCGCGTTCGAGACGGTCTACCCGCCGATCGTCGTCCTCGCCGTCGCGTCGCTGGTGCTGATCCTGATCTGGCGCGAGGTGCCGCTGCGTCAGAAGTCGGGCATCGACGAGGCACGATCCGACATCGGCTGACGTGTGCCCATGACGTCCGCGGCATCTCCATCCACCAGATCGCTGGACAGCAGGCCCGGCGACCGACAGGGACTTGTGCGTAATCGAGTTCGATACGGTTGGACCGATATCGGGCGTAACAACGAATTCGACTCGCCGACAAAGGGTTCTGCGCTCGACATGCCGACCGCAAGCTGGGCTGGATGGATGACCTCACCGTCGTCGTGGAAGTTGTGTGCGGTGCGTCCCAGAACTGATGCGTTCCAGTGAGAGCCGGCGAGATCACGGAAACCTGCCAGCACTCCTTCGTTCATGAACGCTGCAGGAATCTCAGATAGAACGCCGTGAACACCAGGACGATCCCGACATTCACCATCAACCGCCCCCAGAAATGGTGCCTGAAGAACAGGACGTCCACTAACAACCACTACGGCTACCAGCGCGAGCACGTAGAGCACGACGGTTGCCTGTCTTCCCACCTTTCCTTTCTACTCTCCGAGTTCTCCTGCACAGACTGTCGTGTTCGACGCTCGCTGACCGAGGTCGAAGAACGAACGATATCTTTAGCCTGCGGCGGCACTGGTCCGTTGAGCTGCGCTCTTGGGTCATGGACGATGTCCACAACGGGGTGTTGGCCAGGGATTCGCTGCTGATTTCGCGGAGCCCTTTGTTATCGAGTCGATACTGTGGGATGGCGAAGTCAGATCACTCATCGTCGAGGGAAGGTTCTTCCAGTTCGAGTAGTGCGGCATCGTCCGGGTGGAGGTTCTCGTTCGGTTGCACCGAGCGGGTCAGCGAATCGTCCCGCCGCATCGCGGCATCGCTGCTGCACTCCTGGAAGTAGACCCCGACCAGTTCCTGGGACCGGTCCCATTGCTCCTTCAGACCGGACGCGACGGCCTTGACCCGCAACTGCGAACGGAGGTCGAGGGCAGCGGCGGACCTCATCGGCGGGGAGGCGCGAACCTGGTCGACGTAGTCGTCGAACCCGATAGCCGCGACATCCCCGACCGTGTTGACGATCGCCGGCCAGTTCTGCCCCAGATGGTCGAGGAGATCACCGTCCGTGATGGTCGTCGACTCGATGTGTCGAACGATCGTCTCAAGCGATCTGTTCGGGTCGTCGTACACACCGTCCCGCTGTGCTTGACGAAGCCATTCCATCTCCACGGCCGTTGCATCACCTGGAACCGATGCCGCGAGCTCGAACGCCTCGCTGGCGGACAATTGTGTACCGGTAGCGACCTGCCGTCCCCACGCGGCGCCGCGGACGCGCAGCAACTCTCCTGCGCGCTGCATGACGTCCGTCAATCGCTGCGCTGTGCCGGCGGCTGCGGGTCCATCGCCTTCGGAGGCGCCGGGGGCACATGCCCTGCGTGGTTCAGCGCTCGCCGCGGGGTGATTGATCTGCGCCGCGGGGTGGTTGATCTGTTTGTTGGTGGCGGTGGACGTGTCCTTGGACTGGTACTTCCACGCTCCGATCGTCACGGCGGTGAGGACCACGACTGCCGCAACGACCACGAGAGTTGTCAGCCCCTGCTTCCGTGGCGACTGCACGCTCACCGTCCCTTCAACACCGTCTCCGTGGATTGGTCTGGAGAAACTGGAAACCAATGCGAACGCTACCGGGCAGGCGGTTTCGCTGATCGGCCGATGGGAAGTTGCTTGTCGGTGAATGTCTTCGAGGTCACTCGCTGTTTGTGACACTCGTGGCCGCCCACCCCGCAGGGTGGGCGGCCACAGAGTTGGTGGTGTGGTGGGAGCCGGTCAGGATCCGAAGATCGGGCCGAGGGAGCCGGTTGCCGAGGATTCGGAGGTGACCGACGCGAGCGCGAGGGAATGGAAGCCGCCGGCGGCGACGGCGGTGTAGGTCTGCCCGATAGGCGGCGCCGGCACGACGGACACCTCGTAGGCGTTGTTTCCCCAGCCGATCACCTGTCCGGCGGAGGTCAACGCGACGGAATGGGCGCGGCCAGCGGCGATCGCGGTGTAGGTCTGCCCGGCCGGCGGGGCCGGCACGGCGGTCTGCTTGAATTCGTTGCTTCCCCAGGCGATCACCTGTCCGGCGGAGGTCAACGCGAGGGAATGGGAGCGGCCGGCGGCGATCGCGGTGTAGGTCTGCCCGGCCGGCGGCGCCGGCACGGCGGTCTGACCCTCGTAGTTGTATCCCCAGGCGATCACCTGCCCGGCGGAGGTCAGTGCCAGCGAATGGGAGTAGCCGGCGGCGATCGCGGTGTAGGTCTGCCCGGCCGGCGGCGCCGRCACGGCGGTCTGACCCTCGTTGGTGTATCCCCAGGCGATCACCTGTCCGGCGGAGGTCAGTGCGAGGGAATGGAAGCCGCCGGCGGCGATCGCGGTGTAGGTCTGCCCGGCCGGCGGGGCCGGCACGGCGGTCTGACCCTTGTAGTCTCCCCAGGCGATCACCTGACCGGCGGAGGTCAACGCGAGGGAATGGGAGCCGCCGGCGGCGACGGCGGTGTAGGTCTGCCCGGCCGGCGGGGCCGGCACGGCGTTCTGACCGTTGTCGCCCTCGGGGGCCACCTGCCCGTTGTCGTTGTTTCCCCAGGCGGCCACCTGCCCGGCGGAGGTCAACGCGAGGGAATGGTAGAGGCCGGCGGCGATCGCGGTGTAGGTCTGCCCGGTAGGCGGCGTCGGCACGGCGGTCTGCCCGTCGTAGTTGTATCCCCAGGCGATCACCTGGCCGCCGGGCGGGACCGGGACCCCGACCGGGGCCGCGGCCGCGGGAGCGGCCAGCGCCACGGCGATACCGGTCGCGGCGAGAGCCGTCAGGACCGTACGCCGGAATCGGGGCGCGCGGCGGCCGGTCGAGTGTCGGGGCGGAGCGTCCCCACCGTGTGGTGAGGCCGGGGCGGCGAGCAGCATCGAGATCGGTTCCTTCGTATGAGAGTGGTGAACGGTGACCACCAGCAGGCGGACGTAGCGGCGGCACCACTCGGAAGCAGGCAAAACCGGATAGTCGCCCACTGCAAATTCGCACCATAACAGGGCAAATCGGAGGGCATAAGTGGCAATCAGGAGAGATAGCCGAAAGTGGCCAAATACCGAGGGCGCATCCGGGACGTCGGCCGCAACTCGCGGTCGAGATTTGCGAGCGCAGCGCGCGAAGTCGAGCCGAGGGACGTTCGTTCGCGTGCGTAGCGGGATCAGATCCGCCGCATCACCGACACCACCTTGCCGAGGATGACGGCCTCGTCGCCGTCGATGACCTCGTAGGCGGGGTTGCGGGGCTCGAGGTACACGTGGCCGTTCCGTCGGCGCAGCACTTTCACTGTGGCCTCGCCGTCGATCATCGCGGCGACGATCTCGCCGGAATGGGCCTCGTCCTGGCGGCGCACCACGACGGTGTCGCCGTCGCAGATCGCGGCGTCGACCATGGACTCGCCGCGCACCCGCAGCGCGAACACGGTGCCGGAGCCGACGAGCTCACGCGGCAGGGCCAGTACCTCGTCGGCGTGCTCCTCCGCGAGAATCGGTGCGCCGGCCGCGATGTCACCGACGACGGGAACCGCCACCGTGTTCTCCGTCGCCCGTCCCGGCGCGGAACCGGCGAGGAAGGGGCGCACGTCCAGCTGGCGGGTCATCGCCCCGCCGCGGCGCAGGAAACCGCTGTCCTCGAGGATCCGCAGATGCTTGGACACCGTCGACGTCGAACGCAGTCCCACCGCGTCCGCGATCTCACGGGTACTCGGCGGGCACCCGTACGCGTCGACCCAGTCCCGGATCGTCAGCAGGATCCGTTGCCGGCGGGGCGGCAGGGTGGAGGCGTCGAGGCCACCGAACATGTCGAGATCGTCGTAACCGGTCACCCGGCGAATGGTAGTGGGGGCCGGGGACACCCCCGGAAACAGCGAAGGTGTGGGACCACGAACGTGATCCCACACCTTCACCGGTGGTTACTTCAGTGTCCGCCGTTCGCCTTCAGACGCTCGACGGCCTCCGCGATGACCTTCTCCGCCTCGGCGCGACCGACCCAGTCGGCGCCCGTGACGTGCTTGTTCGGCTCGAGATCCTTGTAGTGCACGAAGAAGTGCTTGATCGCGTCCAGTTCGAACTGCGCGACGTCGGCCAGGTCCTGGATGTGATCCCAGCGCGGGTCACCCGCGGGGACACACAGCACCTTGTCGTCGCCGCCGGCCTCGTCGACCATCTTGAACATGCCGACCGGGCGAGCCTCGACGATGACGCCGGGGAACACGGACTCGGGCAGCAGCACCATCGCGTCCAGCGGATCGCCGTCCTCGCCGAGGGTGTTCTCGATGTAGCCGTAGTCGGCGGGGTAGCCGAAGGAGGTGTAGAGGTAGCGGTCCAGCTTCACGCGGCCGGTCTCGTGATCGACCTCGTACTTGTTGCGCTGGCCCTTGGGGATTTCGATGGTGACGTCGAACTCCACGTCTTGTCCTCACTGTCCTGTCTGCGGCTGCCGCCTCGGTAGACGGTTCGGGAAAAGGGTAGCGGGTCGGCGATACTGTGTTGTGCAGGTGCCGGGCACTTGGTCGGCCCCTCGCGCGAAACGGTCTGAGTAGTCCGAGAAGTCGGTGGAGCGAGAACCCGGAGGGATGTTGGCGGGCGAGGGAAAGAAGAAGATCGGCACCCTGGCGGGGCGTCGACGCCGAAATATCCGGATCCTGATGGCGTTGGCGGCTGTGCTCGTCCTCGCCGCCGCCGGCACCACGATCGTGGTGATGCAGCGCGGGACCGCCACCGCCGCCGAGGACGTGGTCGCCGCGCCCCCGGAGCCGTCGCCCATCAGCGCGACACCGCAGGTGGCGCCGCTGTCCGACGACGCCCCGATGCCGACGCCGCAGGCACTGGCGGCGGCCCTCGCGCCGGTCGTGGCCAACCCCGCGCTCGGCGCGTTCACCGGTTCCGTCGCCGACGCCCTCACCGGCAACGTGCTGTGGAGCCAGAACCCGGACACCCCGATGACGCCGGCATCGACCACCAAGATCCTCACCGCGGCCGCCGCGATGCTCGCGCTGCCCGCCGACCACCGGGTCGCGACGCAGGTGGTGCAGGGCTCGCGGCCCGGTGAGATCGTCCTCGTCGGCGACGGCGACCCGACGCTCACCGCGCAGCCGGCAGGGCAGCCGGGCTACTACCCGGGGGCACCGCGCATCGCGGACCTCGTCGAGCAGATCCAGCGCGCGGGCGCGCCGGTGGACAGCATCGTCGTCGACACCAGCGCGTACACCGGCCCGACGATGGCACAGGGCTGGATGCCCGACGACGTCGCCGCCGGCTACATCGCGCCCACCGAACCGCTCATGATCGACGGTGGCCGGATCTCGCCGCTCGCCGACGAGTCGCCGCGCAGCGCCACCCCCGCGCTCGACGCCGGCCGCGTCCTGGCGCAGGCCCTCGGCATCGACCCCGCCCGTGTCACCCTCGGCAAGGCCGAATCCGGTGCCGCCCCCGTCGCGAGCGTGCTGTCGGCGCCGCTGCGCGACCGGCTCGGTCAGATGATGCGCAAGTCGGACAACGTGCTCGCCGAGGCCATCGCCCGCGAGGTCGCGGGCGCGAAGAACGCCGAACGATCGTTCGCGGGTGCCACCGCGTCCATCTCGCAGACGCTGTACGACGCCGGTTTCGGGATGGACGGGCTCACCCTGCACGACGGCAGCGGCCTGTCCGTCGACAACCGCATTCCCGCCCGGCTCCTCAACGAGACGCTCACGGCCGCGGCCGGCGACACCAAGCCGCAGTTGCGGCCCATGCTCGACGACCTGCCCGTCGCCGGCGCCACCGGCACGCTCTCGGACCGGTACGCCTCGGGGGACCGGACCGGCGCGGGTTGGGTGCGGGCCAAGACGGGAACTCTCTCGGTCGCCAGCGTGTTGACCGGATATGTCGTCGACGTCGACGGCCGGGTCCTCACCTTCGCGCTGATGTCCAACAACAGTCCACCGGAGGCGAGCCGTCCCGCGCTGGACGCGGTCGCCGGGGCGCTGCGGCTGTGCGGATGCCGGTGAGTTGAGGGGAAGTGAGCGGTGAGGTGACGGAGCCGGAGAGCGGATTCGGGAATGCGGTGGACTGGAGTCTGGCCGCCCGGACGGGTGCGCGGCTGGCTCCGGCCGGGCCGTCGACGTCCCGGTACACCGCGCAGTCGGTGGTGGCGGAACTCGAGTCCGCGTCGATCCGGGCGGAGGGCCCGGTCCGGGAGGTCACCGGTCTCGCGGACGGGCTGCCGATCCCGACCGCGCAGGTCGTGGACCGGGCCGGCTGGATCCGTGCCGCCGCGCACTCGATGGCGCAGCTGACCGGGACCGACATCGATGCCGCGCAACGCACGCTGATCGCCGGCAAGCCCGGTGGTGTGCAGGCCGGAGCGATGCTGGCCTACCTGTCGTCCGCGATTCTCGGCCAGTACGACCCGTTCACCGGCGAACACGGCACCCTGCTGCTGGTGGCGCCCAACGTGCTGCAGGTCGAGCGCACCCTGAAGGTGCCGCCCAGCGACTTCCGGCTGTGGGTGTGCCTGCACGAGGTGACCCACCGGGTGCAGTTCTCGTCGGCGCCGTGGATGGGCGAGTACATGCGCCAGTCCGTCGCCACCCTCGGCGAGTCGACCGACGAGCCGATGGGCGAGTTCGTCGCCCGGCTGTCCGGGGCACTGCGCGACCGCCGCCGCGGCGAGGACCTGCCCGCCGACCAGCGCGGAGTCATCGGGCTCCTGCGGGCCACCCAGGCCGAACCGCAGCGCCGAGCGCTGGACCGGATGCTGATGCTCGGCACCATCCTCGAAGGGCACGCCGACCACGTGATGGACGCCGTCGGGCCCGAGGTCGTGCCGTCGGTGGTGCGGATCCGCAATGCGTTCGACGCGCGCCGCCGCCGCAAGAGCAACCCGGTGCAGCGACTGGTGCGGGCACTGCTCGGCATGGACGCCAAGATGGCGCAGTACGTGCGCGGCAAGAGCTTCGTCGACGCCGTCGTCGCGCGCGTGGGTATGGAGCAGTTCAACGCCGTCTGGTCCGGGGCCGAGGCCATGCCGACCGTCGACGAGATCGACAACCCCGACGCCTGGATCACCCGGGTGCTGGGGTGACGGTGCCCGCCGTCCTGCCCGAGGCCCCCGCGATCCTCGAGATCCGGCACGCGGTGCGTGCGTGGCTGGCGCGGCACGAACCGGCCGGTGGTGTCGTCGTCGCGCTCTCGGGCGGGGCGGACTCGCTCGCGCTGACCGCGGCCGCCGTCGCCGAGGCACCCGCGGTGCGGGCACTGGTCGTCGACCACCGCCTGCAGGACGGGTCCGGTGACGTCGCCGCCGTCGCGGCCTCCCGGGCACGCGCATTGGGCTGCGCCGGCGCCGACGTCGTGGCGGTGGACGTGACGGGCCCGGGAGGACTCGAGGCCGCCGCCCGCGCCGCCCGGTACGCCGCTCTCGATGCGGGCCGGAGCGGTCGGCCCGTCCTGCTCGGGCACACCCTCGACGACCAGGCCGAGACGGTGCTGCTCGGTCTGGCCCGGGGTTCCGGGGGACGCTCGATCCGTGGCATGGCCGAGTACGACGTGCCGTGGGGGCGTCCGTTGCTCGGGGTGCGCCGCGCGACGACACGGACCGCGTGCGCCGAACTGGGGCTCGAACCGCACGAGGACCCACACAACTCCGATCCCGGGTTCACCCGGGTGCGGCTGCGCACCGAGGTGCTGCCGCTGCTCGAGGACGTCCTCGGGGGCGGTGTCGCCCCGGCCCTGGCCCGCACCGCCGAGCAGCTCCGCGAGGACGGCGAGGTGCTCGACACACTTTCCCGACAGGCGCTGGCGGCGGCCCGCGACGGCGACGACCTCGTAGTCGAGCGGCTGATCGATGTCCCGGTCGCGGTGCGGCGCCGTGTCCTGCGGTTGTGGCTCCACGACCGCGGTGCGAAGGCGTTGACCGACCGGCAGTTACGTGCCGTGGACGAACTGGTCGGGCGGTGGCGGGGGCAGGGTGGTGTCGCAGTCGGGGGCGGAAGACCGGGAGTCAGGTTGGTTGCATCCCGGCGGCGTGGCAGGCTGTCGGCGGGGTTCGTGAACGACTGAAGGGAATGCTCCGTGTACGAGGGCGACATCGCATCGGTACTCATCTCCGAGGAGCAGATCAAGGAGCGCACGGCCGAACTGGCCGAGGCCATCGCCGAGCGCTATCCGGTGGGCGCGCCGGAAGGTGACCTGCTGCTGGTGGGTGTCCTCAAGGGCGCCATCTTCTTCATGACCGACTTCGCGCGGGCACTGTCGATCCCCACCCAGATGGAGTTCATGGCCGTCAGCTCGTACGGCTCGTCGACGTCGTCGTCCGGTGTCGTGCGGATCCTCAAGGACCTCGACAAGGACATCGCCGGTCGCCACGTGCTGATCGTCGAGGACATCATCGACTCCGGTCTGACGCTGTCGTGGCTGATGCGCAACCTCAAGACCCGCAACCCGGCGTCGCTCGAGGTCGTGACGCTGCTGCGCAAGCCCGAGGCGTGCAAGGTCGACATCGAGGTCGCGCACGTCGGCTTCGACATCCCCAACGAGTTCGTCGTCGGCTACGGCCTGGACTACGCCGAGCGCTACCGCGACCTGCCCTACATCGGCACCCTCGAACCCAAGGTGTACGGCGGATAGTTCCCCTGCGACACCACGCGCTCGAGGGCGCGTAGGTCCTCTTCGAGCAGGCGGAACAGCCAGTACACCAGCACGAAGGCGACCACACCACCGACGCACAGCACCCGCACCGCGTAGATGACGACGGAGATTTCGTCGGGGGACAGGAACGTCACCCCGGCGACTCCGACCAACGGCACTGATGCGGCCACCGCCAGATACAGGGTGCTGCGGCGGTCCAGTCCGCGTAGCCGGCGCTCGTCGCTGCTGCTGGTGATGCCGTGCGGCAGCAGCGACGGATACAGGCAGCGGACGGCGTAGAAGCTGACGACGAAGAACGGGTACGCGACGGCGACCGCGCCGCACACGATCTGCGATCCCAGGAAGTGCACGTACGCGCCATGCGGGATGCTGCCCGCCGCGAACTGCAGCGAGACGGGGAAGACGATCCCCGCGACCAGCCACAGCGTGAACACCACGGCCACGATCCGGTCGCCCATCAGCAGCGTGTCGGCGCGGGCCCGCGCGAGGGTGGCGGTGTCGTAGGACTTGCCCTTGCGCAGGCCACGGGGCACCGAGATGACGTGCCGGCAGAAGTACACGATCAGCAGGAACCCGAGAGGGAACAGGGTGCTGTTGATCACCTGCGAGATCTCGACGAACCGCTGCTGCGCCTCCGGGGAGAGTTCCTCGATGATCAGCGTCTGGTTGTGGTGGTAGTTGTACATCGCGGCCAGCGCGTTCGGCACGCCCACCCCGACCGCGACGATGGGGATCATCCACGGCCGCAGCCGGGCCCGCCAGCTGTTCGGCGGCGGATCGACGAGGTCGCGGGCGCGCGCGTCCAGGCACAGGTCGAACTGCTGCGCCAGTTCGGCGCCGGTCGCCCAGCGCCCCTCGGGATCGGGGGCCAGGCACGTCAGCAGTACGCGTCGCAGCGCGGCGGGACAGTCGTCGGGCAGATCGGACTGGAACTGCGGGTCGATGTCGCGTCGGCGCAGCGCGAGCATCCGCTCGAGGGATGTCGCCGACTCGCCGGCGCCCTGCTCGTCCGCGAAGGGCCGGCGACCTGTGAGCAGCTCCCACAGCATCACACCGAGCGCGTAGACATCGCTGCGGACGTCGAGGTCGGCCGCCGATCCGGCCATGTCGGGATGGCAGGCCTCCAACTGCTCCGGCGACATGTAGGCCAGCGAGCCGCCGAAGTACGCGACCGGGCTGGTGCCGGCGACGCAGTCGCTGAAGCTGATGTTGAAGTCCGCGAGCTTCGGGACGCCCTCCGACGTCAGGAGCACGTTCGCGGGCTTGATGTCCCGGTGCAGGACGCCGCGGCTGTCGGCGTAGTCGAGGGCGTCGGCGAGCCGTCGGCCCAGCCATGCCACCGTCTCGGGCCACGTCAGCCCGGCGATCTCGTCCCGCACGCTCGAGTCGCTGGGACGGATCTCGCCCTTGCGTTCGAGGGTCTCGTCGATCGCGTCGAGCAGCAGCCGGCCGGTGCGCGGGTGCTCGGGATCGTCCGGCTCCTCGCGCACGCGGCGCAGCACACCGAGCAGCGTGCCGCCCGGCACGTACTGCATGTACAGCAGCTTCAGCTCGCGGTCCGTGAGGAGCCGCTGGTCGAACACCCGCACGATGTAGTCGTGGTCCAGCTGGGCGAGGGTCTGCGGCTCGGTGCCGTGGTCGTGCGAGATCTTCACCGCGACCAGTCGTTGCATCGACCGCTGCCGCGCCAGGAACACGCGTGCGAACGACCCGCGGCCGAGCCCGGTCAGCAGATCGAAGTCGTCGATGCAGTCGCCGACGTCCACCTGGTCGAGGGCGTGCTGCGCGCCGGGCTGTGCGATCAGCGTGCTGCGGTAGTCGCCCGCGCCGTTGCCGACCCGGGCCAGCTGCTCGGCGAGTGCGGGGAACTCGCGCGCGTACGCCTCCGCGTCGGCGACCCGGCCGCAGCGTCGGCGCAGGTGGAAGTCCTCGTAGATCAGGTCGAGGGGCAGCGGCTTCGCGTGCAGGTCCGGGAACTCGGAGTGATAGTCCGTCAGCGGCTTCGGCCGGTCGGTCCGCAACAGCCGGTAGTCGAGATCGACCTTGATCAACTCCACCAGCGCGGCACGGCGCAACGCGTCGCCCACGGCCAGCCCGCCGGGCAGGAACGTCTCGATGTCGGGCGGCTCGCCGGTGGTCTCCCACTCGGCCGCGAACCGGGCCACCACGTCCGCCAGGAACGAGACGGTCTGCGCGCCGAGATCCGGCGGCGCTCCGGCTGCGGCCGTGGGAGCCGTCGTCGCAGCGAGGTCCGCCGAACCAGCGCTTGCCGAACCTGGGCCATCCATCACTCGTCACCGTTCGGGAGAGGGCAGCGGCCGGAAGGGTGGGGTGGACTCACCCCTCGGGGTACTCGAAATGATATCGCCGTCGGCGGCATACTCGGCAGGTGCAGGATCACCTGATCGAGGAGTTCACCGCAGTTTCCATCGCTGCCCGCGTGCGTTCCGGTGCGCTGTCGCCGGTAGATGTCGTCGCGGACGCGCTCCGCCGCATCGAGCAACGCAACCCGCGGATCAACGCGTTCGTGCGAGTGCTGGGGGAGCGGGCTCGCGCCGAGGCCCAGGCCCTGGCGTCGCGCGCCGACCTGTCGAGCCTGCCGCTGGCCGGGGTGCCGGTCGCGATCAAGGACAACGTCGAGGTCGAAGGCGAGCCGATGCGTGACGGGTCGGCGGCGACCGATCCGGGCCCGTCCACCCACGACCACCCCACGGTGGCCAGGCTGCGCGCGGCCGGGGCGATCCCGGTGGGGCTGACGGCGGTGCCCGAGCTGTGCGTCTGGGGTGCCGTCGACTCACCCGGCGTGATCACGCGCAATCCCTGGAATCCGGACCGGGTCCCCGGCGGCTCGTCCGGTGGTTCCGCCGCCGCCGTCGCCGACGGCATGGTGCCGATCGCGCTGGCGGCCGACGGCATGGGCTCGATCCGGATCCCGTCGGCCGCGTGCGGAGTGTTCGGCATCAAGCCGGGCCGTGGTCTGGTGCCGGCCGAGCTGGGCGCGCACTCGTGGTTCGGGATGTCGGAGAACGGGCCGATCGCGACCACCGTGGAGGATGCGGCGCTGATGCTGTCGGTGCTGGCCGATGATCCGTCGCTGGCGGAGATCCCAGTGTCGCGACCCCTGCGCGTCGGTGTCGCGGTCAACACGGCGTCGCCGATCCTGCGCGTCGACGCGGACTGGGCGCGCGGTGTCGAGCAGACCAGGCTTGTCCTCGCGGAGGCCGGACACCGGACCAGCGAGACGAGGGTGCCGTACCCGCCGAACATGTCGGCGGCGTTCCTGCGCTGGTTCGCCGGCACCGCCGACGACGCCGCCGACCTCGATCCCGCGCTGCTGCAGCCGCGGACCCGGTGGCACGCCGCGATCGGGCGGGCCGTCAACCGGGCGGGGCTGGTGCGGTCGTCGCAGGTGGACCGTCTCGATGCGCGCATGCGGTCCTTCTTCACCGCGTACGACGTGGTGTTGACGCCGTCGCTGGCCCAACCGCCGATCGAGGCGCTCCCGTGGAGCGAGAAGTCGTGGGCGGCCAACCTTGTCGCAAATGTACGATATGCCCCGTTCAGCGCGATGTGGAACGTGCTCGGCTGGCCGGCTGCCAGCGTGCCGGTCGGTATGCACCCCACGTCGGGTACGCCGATCGCGGTCCAGATCGTCGCACCGCCGGGCGGGGAATCGACGGTGCTCGCGGTCGCGGCCGAACTCGAGCGGCGACAGGCCTGGCCTCGCCACGCACCCGTGTGACTTGCGGCACGTATCGTCCTGTGTCGAGTGATTTCGGCGGCCAGCGGGAACCGGCGGGGGGCCGGCGTGCGTTGAACGGATTGACTCCACTTCTCGGAGTGGATGGCTGCTACCAGGCGTCGAGCATCATCGTTCGCGGTAATCTGAGGTGTCCGAGCAGCCCGAACGCCGACTGTCCGGGGATCCGGACGGTCGACCCCGTACCTGCACGAGCGTAGCCCGCACTATCGAAAGGACCGGCCGCCGTGGCCGAACCTGTATGAACCGCAAGACTGTGTTCCGCAACCTGGCGATAGTCGCTGGAATCCTGTTGGTGATCTACGCCTTCAGTTACTTCGGTAACGACACGCGCGGGTTCAAGTCGGTCGACACCTCGGTGGCGAYCTCGCAGCTCGACTCCAAGAACGTCGAGAAGGCGCAGATCGACGACCGCGAGCAGCAGGTGCGCCTGTGGCTCAAGAACGGCAACGAGGCGACCCAGGATTCGAAGCAGATCATCGCCAAGTACCCGAACGCGGCGTCCGAGCAGATCTTCGACAAGGTCTCCGGATCCGGGGCGCAGGAGTTCAACACCAGCGTCACGCAGGAGAGTTGGCTGACGTCGCTCCTGCTGTTCGTGCTGCCGATGATCATCCTGCTGGGCATCTTCTTCTTCGTCATGAACCGCATGCAGGGCGGCGGCCGCGGCGGAATGATGGGCTTCGGCAAGTCCAAGGCCAAGCAGCTGTCGAAGGACATGCCCAAGACCACCTTCGCGGACGTCGCAGGCGCCGACGAGGCGGTCGAGGAGCTCTACGAGATCAAGGACTTCCTCCAGAATCCGGCTCGCTACCAGGCGTTGGGCGCGAAGATCCCGAAGGGCGTGCTGCTCTACGGTCCTCCCGGTACCGGCAAGACGCTGCTGGCGCGCGCCGTCGCCGGTGAGGCCGGCGTGCCGTTCTTCACGATCTCCGGTTCGGATTTCGTCGAGATGTTCGTCGGTGTCGGCGCCTCGCGTGTCCGCGACCTGTTCGAGCAGGCCAAGCAGAACAGCCCGTGCATCATCTTCGTCGACGAGATCGACGCGGTCGGCCGCCAGCGTGGCGCCGGCCTCGGCGGTGGCCACGACGAGCGCGAGCAGACGCTCAACCAGCTGCTGGTCGAGATGGACGGCTTCGGCGACCGCACCGGCATCATCCTGATCGCCGCGACCAACCGCCCCGACATCCTCGATCCCGCACTGCTGCGTCCCGGACGTTTCGACCGGCAGATCCCGGTCGGCGCGCCCGACCTGGCCGGCCGCCGCGCGATCCTCAAGGTCCACTCGCAGGGCAAGCCGATCGCGCAGGACGCCGACCTCGAGGGTCTGGCCAAGCGCACCGTCGGCATGTCCGGTGCGGACCTGGCGAACGTCATCAACGAGGCCGCGCTGCTCACCGCGCGCGAGAACGGCACCGTGATCACCGAGGCGGCGCTCGAGGAGTCCGTCGACCGCGTGATCGGTGGTCCGCGCCGCAAGAGCCGGATCATCTCCGAGCACGAGAAGAAGATCACCGCGTACCACGAGGGCGGTCACACGCTCGCGGCGTGGGCGATGCCGGACATCGAGCCGATCTACAAGGTCACGATCCTGGCCCGCGGCCGCACGGGCGGTCACGCGATGACCGTGCCCGAGGACGACAAGGGCCTGATGACGCGGTCCGAGATGATCGCTCGACTGGTGATGGCGATGGGCGGTCGTGCCGCCGAGGAGCTCGTGTTCCACGAGCCCACGACGGGCGCGTCCTCCGACATCGACCAGGCCACCAAGATTGCGCGCGCGATGGTCACCGAATACGGCATGAGCGCCAAGCTCGGTGCGGTCCGCTACGGCCAGGAACAGGGCGATCCGTTCCTGGGTCGGTCGATGGGCATGAACTCCGACTACTCGCACGAGGTCGCCCGCGAGATCGACGAGGAGGTGCGCAACCTGATCGAGGCCGCGCACACCGAGGCGTGGTCCATCCTCAACGAGTACCGCGACGTCCTCGACATCCTGGCGCGCGAGCTGCTCGAGCGGGAGACGCTCACCCGGAAGGATCTCGAGCAGATCTTCACGAGCGTCGAGAAGCGTCCGCGGATCACCGCGTTCAACGTCTTCGGTGAGCGCACGCCGTCGGACAAGCCGCCGATCAAGACGCCGCGCGAACTCGCGGTGGAGCGCGGCGAGACGTGGCCGCCGACCGTCGAGCCCGAGCCGACGCCGGAGGTGCCGCAGCCGACCTTCGTCAAGCGCGATACGGTGCCGACCCCGCCCGCCAACGGGCACGCGGCACCCGATCCGTCACGGCACCAGCAGCAGGCGCACCCGCAGCAGCCGGCCGCGCCGGTGCAGGGCACGAGACCGGACTACGGCGCCCCCGCGGGCTGGTCGGCCCCGGGCTGGCCTCCGCAGGAACCGGACGGCCGGGGTCGCCCGCAGAACCCGAGCGGCTGGCAGCCGTATCCGCAGTGGGAGCCGCCGCAGCAGCAGCGGCCCACCGATCCCGAGGGACGTCCGGTCCACCGACCTGGCGATCAGGGGACCGGACGGTCTGATGACGATGCGCGGACGCAGGCATGGGAGGGGCCGAGCGGCCCGCAGTAGTCGGCTCGGAACTAGGCTTAGCCCTGGCTCACCCCGTTTCGGTGTGGGTCAGGGCATTCAGCCCCGATACTGGAGGTGCGGTCGGTTGTCGGTGAATCAGCTGGGGAGTGAGCCGGTCGCGCTCATGACGGGAAGGCCTTTCGATCAGGCACGGGCCGAGGCCGCGGTTCGTGAACTCCTGATTGCGGTCGGTGAGGATCCCGACCGCCCGGGTCTGCTCGATACTCCGGCGCGCGTTGCGCGCGCATACCGTGAGGTGTTCGCGGGTCTCTACACCGACCCGGACGACGTACTGAACACGACGTTCGACGAGGGCCACCAGGAACTGGTGCTGGTCCGCGACATCCCCATGTACTCGACCTGCGAGCACCACCTGGTCTCGTTCCACGGCGTCGCGCACGTCGGCTACATCCCCGGTCCGACCGGTCGGGTGACGGGCCTGTCGAAGCTGGCACGTCTGGTCGATCTCTACGCGAAGCGCCCGCAGGTGCAGGAGCGGCTCACGAGCCAGATCGCCGACGCGATGATGCGCAAGCTCGATCCCCGCGGCGTGATCGTCGTGGTCGAGGCCGAGCACCTGTGCATGGCGATGCGCGGCATCCGCAAGCCCGGTGCCAGCACTACGACGTCGGCGGTGCGGGGGCTGTTCCAGTCGAACTCCGCCTCCCGTGCCGAGGCTCTGGATCTGATCCTCCGCAAGTGATCGCCTTACCGAACCCGGGCCGCCCCGTCGTGATGGGCGTCCTCAACGTGACCGCCGATTCGTTTTCCGACGGGGGCCGATTCCTCGACCGGGACGCCGCCGTCGCACACGGAGTGCACCTGCACGATCTCGGCGTCGACATCGTCGACGTCGGGGGTGAGTCCACCCGGCCCGGGGCCGCCCGCGTCGACCCGGAGGTCGAGGCGGCCCGGGTGGCGCCGGTGATCGCCGCGCTCGTCGCGGAGGGTGTCACAGTCAGCGTCGACACGATGAGGGCATCGGTGGCGCAGGCCGCGATCGAGGCCGGTGTCACCATCGTCAACGACGTGTCGGGTGGACGCGCTGACGCGGACATGGCCAGGGTCGTCGCCGACGCCGGTGTGCCCTGGATCCTCATGCACTGGCGGCCCACCGGCGGGTTCGTCCACGCCGGCGGGTCGACCCACTACGACGACGTGGTCCGCGACGTCCGGGACGAGCTGATGGTCCAGGTGGACGCGGCCGTCGCGGCCGGGGTGGACCCGAAGGCGATCGCCCTCGATCCGGGCCTCGGTTTCGTCAAGGATCCGCACCACAACTGGCAGCTGCTCAATCGGCTCCTGGAACTGGTCGATCTGGGTTTCCCGGTCCTGATCGGCGCGTCCCGCAAGCGTTTCCTCGGCTCGCTGCTCGCGGACGCCGACGGCACCGTGCGCCCACCGGCCGGCCGCGAGGTCGCGACGGCGGTCGTGTCCGCGCTCGCGGTGACCCACGGTGCGTGGGGCGTGCGGGTGCACGACGCGCAGGCCTCGCTCGACGCGATCGCGGTCGCGGGGGCGTGGGCGCGGGGTTCCCAGAGCCCGAGTCCCAGCGGTGATGTGCCAGGAGGCGGCGGTGAGTGATGGCAGTGATGTCTCGGGCGATCGCATCGAGTTGCGGGGACTGAAGGTCCGTGGCAACCACGGTGTGTTCGATCACGAGAAGCGGGACGGTCAGGACTTCTTCGTCGACGTGACGCTGTGGATGGATCTGGCGCCGGCTGCCGCGTCGGACGATCTGAAGGACACCTTCGACTACGGCGACCTCGCTCAGCGTGCGGCGACGATCGTCGGGGGACCTGCGCGGGACCTGATCGAGACGGTGGCCGCGGAGATCGCGGACGACGTGATGCGCGACGCCCGCGTCCGGCGCGTCGAGGTGGTGCTGCACAAGCCGTCCGCGCCGATCCCGTTGACATTCGCCGATGTCGCGGTGGTCGCGAGTCGATCGCGCGTGGCCGCCGAGGGCTCCCGGTGAGTCGGGCGGTCCTGTCGATCGGCTCCAACATCGGGGACAGCCTCGCGCATCTGCAGGGTGTCGTCGACGGGCTCCGCGAGTGGATCGTGGCGGTGTCGCCGGTCTACGCGACCGCTCCGTGGGGCGGTGTCGAGCAGCAGGACTTTCTGAACGCGACGGTGATCGTCGATGATCCCGGCACCGACTGCCGGGGCTGGCTTCGACGCGGACAGCAACTCGAGGCTGCGGCCGATCGGATTCGTGAGCAGCGGTGGGGACCGCGCACGTTGGACGTCGACGTCGTCACGTGTGACGGGGTGCGCAGCGACGATCCGGAGCTGACTCTTCCGCATCCCCGCGCGCACGAACGCGCCTTCGTATTGGTGCCCTGGCTGGATGTGGACCCGGATGCGACGCTCGATGTGGGCGGGATCACCGTCCGCGTCGATGAGCTGGTCACGGGCCTCGACGCGGCCGAAAGAGCCGGAGTTCGCCGGACGGCGCTGCAACTGGAACTACGGTAGCCGTGATGAAGCCGACCCGGATCTGGGACCTGCTGTCGCTGGCACTGCTGGCCGCAGTCGCGACATGGTTGCTGGTGCGTGTCTCGTATGGCTCGCTGCCCCCGATTCCCATCTACGCCGGGGCATCGCTGTACCCGGTGGCGCTCATCGAGGTGGTGTTGGCGTTCGTGATCCGAGCCCGGGTTCGCGGGCACGCGATCGGCCCGGGGCCGCGTCAGCTGCACCCGATCACCGCGGCCCGAGCGGCGGCGCTGGCGAAGGCGTCGGCACTGGTCGGTGCGGCGAGTGCCGGCGTGTGGGCGGGTTTCCTGGTGTTCCTGTGGCCGCAGCGTTCGGAGTTGCGGGCGGCGGTGTCGGACAGTCCCGGCGCGATCGTCGGGCTGGTTGCCGCGGTCTTGCTGGTGGTGGCCGCGATGTGGCTCGAGCACTGTTGCCGGACTCCGGACGAGCCGCCGGACGAACCCGCGCACTGATCTGCGCAACCGGACAAACGGGATTGGCGCCCGGATGTGTCCGGGCGGAGGTTCCCTCTGAGTGCGGCTACCCTGATCTGCATGACGGTTCCGGGTCGCGCCAAGTCAGTACGCCGCAACCGGCGCAGTGCGAGCCAGATGATCATTGCAGGTCTCGTTGTGCTCGCCGTCGCCGCCTCTTTGTTCATGATCTTCAGCGAAAGCGTCCAGCTGCTGCGGGTCGGTTTGGTGATCGCGCTGTGGGCCGCGACGCTCGGTGCAATCGCGATGACGAAGTACCGGCGCGAATCCGCCCTCGACAAGGCGAAGGTTCGCGACCTGCAGAAGGTGTACGAGCTGCAGTTGGAGCGCGAGATCGGCGCTCGCCGCGAGTACGAGTTGGGCGTCGAGGCCCGGGTTCGTGGAGAACTGGGCGCCGAGGCCGAGAACATCGCCGCGTTGCGCGAAGAGCTTGCGGCGCTGCGCAAGAACCTCGAGGTCCTGTTCGACGGACGCCTGCCCGAGGAGCGGGTGGCGTTGCGCGCGGAGTCGATGCGGGTCCAGGAGCTGGCAGGTGGCCCTCAGCCGGCGGCGCCGGGCCTGTTCCGGCCGGGCGCTCAGGCACCGGCGCGGAACAACGCCCCGCGGCCGGCACCGAACAGGCCGTCGTTCGCGTCGCCGTACGACGATCCGGTGACCGCCGAAACGTCGGTCGTTCCACCCGAGCCGATCGACGTCGAGGTCGACGAGGTTGCCGAGCCGGTGGTGCCGCAGCCGGTCGTGCGGGCCGAGAAGGTCGAGCAGGTCAAGCCGGTCGAGCAGGTCAAGCCGGTCGAGCGGGTCAAGCCGGTCGAGCGGGTCAAGCCGGTCGAGCGGGCCACGCCCGTCGAGCGAGTCACGCGAGAAGAGCGCAAGCCGGCCCCCGCCGTCCAGGAGCGCGTTCAGGAGAAGAAGCCCGCACCCGTTCCCACTCCCGTTCCGGATCCCGACACCGGGGCCGACGCCGATGCGGACGCGGCCGGCGAAGTGCCCGCGTCGCGGCGGTCGCGTCGCCGGGCCGAGGACGCCGGGGACGCCGGGGGCGCGCACTCGAATGGGCTGTCGGTCGCCGAGATCATGGCGAACATGAAGTCGGCGGATTCGGGTGACGCCGAGCCGCGTCGCCGTCGCCGCGCCGAGTGATCGTCGAGGTCCCGCGGCTGTCGGTCGTGAAGTGAGCTGTAGATCACGTCACTGGCCCGTGGCGGCGTGTCTTCGCGCGGGGCTATTCTCTCCGCAGAACGTCTGGTACCCGCCGAGCGGGACTGGAACGAACGAGAGGACAAGTGTGACCTCTTTCGGGATCACCAACGGGCCTGCGCCTGCACGATTGACGGTAGGAATCGTCTCGGCGGGCCGGGTCGGAACTGCCGTAGGCGCCGCGCTCGAGCGGGTCGGTCATATCGTCGTCGCCTGTTCCGCGGTGTCCGACGCGTCCGTCCTCCGTGCCGAGACCCGGCTTCCCGACACCGAGATCCTGCCGGTGCCCGACGTCGCGGCCCGCGCCGAACTACTGATTCTTGCCGTCCCCGACGATGAGCTCGCGGGCCTGATCAACGGCCTGGCCGCCACCGGAGCGGTGCGCCCCGGCACGATCGTCGTGCACACCTCCGGTGCCAACGGCATCGGGATTCTCGAACCGCTCACCGCGCAGGGCGTCGTCCCGCTCGCGATTCATCCCGCGATGACCTTCACCGGTCACGCCGAGGACACCGCGCGTCTGTCCGACGCCTGCTTCGGCATCACTGCGGCCGACGACATCGGCTACGCGATCGGGCAGTCCCTCGTGTTGGAGATCGGCGGCGAGCCGGTGCGGGTCCGCGAGGACGTCCGCCCGCTCTATCACGCGGCCCTCGCGCACGGCAGCAATCACCTCGTGACGCTCGTCGTCGACGCGGTCGCGGCGCTGCGGGTGGCCCTCGAGGGGCAGGAACTGATGGGTCAGGAACTCGTCGGCGACGAGCCCAACGGGTTGCCCGAGCGGGTGCTGCAGCCGCTGCTGTCGGCGGCGCTGGACAACGCGCTGCGGCGCGGGCAGTCGGCACTGACCGGGCCCGTGGCGCGTGGGGACGCGGCGGCCGTCGCGAAGCACCTCGAGGTGCTCGAGGACGTCGACCCGCAACTGGCCGCCGGATATCGGGCCCTGTCGCTGCGGACGGCGCAGCGCACGGGGGCCAAGCCGGAACTGATGGAAGTACTCGATGATCGGGAATGAGCAGGGAATGGGCACTGTGACCGAAGCTTCTGCACTGCAGGGCGGATACAAGCGCGGCGAACTGACCGTGCACCACGACCCCGCGATCGTGACGCGGGTGTCGAAGGCGCTGCGGGGCGTGGGCCGTCAGGTCGCGCTCGTCCCGACGATGGGTGCTCTGCATTCGGGGCACATCGAGCTGGTCCGCCAGGCGAAGCTGACCGGTGCGGTCGTGATCGTGTCGATCTTCGTCAATCCGCTGCAGTTCGGTGCGAACGAGGATCTCGACGCCTACCCGCGCACCCTCGACGCGGACCTGGAGTTGCTGCGCGCGGAGGGCGTCGAGCTGGTATTCGCGCCCAGCGCGAAGGCGATGTACCCGGAGGGCCCGTGCACCACGGTGCTGCCGGGTCCGCTCGGCGCCGAGCTCGAGGGTGCGAGCCGCCCGACGCACTTCGCCGGCATGCTCACCGTCGTCGCGAAGCTGCTGCAGATCGCGGCGCCCAATGCCGCGTACTTCGGTGAGAAGGACTACCAGCAGCTGACGCTGATCCGGCAGATGGTGCGCGACCTCAACTTCGACGTCCGGATCGTCGGCGTGCCGACCGTCCGCGAGCAGGACGGCCTGGCGCTGTCCTCCCGCAATCGCTACCTGGACGCGGAGCAGCGCGAATTGGCGACCGTCCTGTCGGCTGCGCTCGTCGCGGGGGCCCACGCGGCCGCCGGCGGTGCGGAGGGGATCCTGGCCGTCGCCCGCGACGTGCTCGCGTCCGTTCCCGGCGTCGAGGTCGACTACCTCGAGGTGCGCGGCGTGGACCTCGGCCCGGCTCCCGAGCGCGGTGACGGCAGATTGCTCGTCGCCGCCCGCATCGGTACCACTCGACTGATCGACAACGTCGGCGTCGCGGTGGGAACCGGATTCCTCGAGCGCGACCCCCAGCCCGGCGATCCGGCCACTGACGACCTCCTCTCCCACTGAAACCGAAGGGCCGAAGATGCTGCGCACCATGATGAAGTCGAAGATCCACCGTGCCACGGTCACGCACGCGGACCTGCACTACGTGGGTTCGGTGACCGTCGATCAGGATCTGATGGAGGCGGCCGACCTGCTCGAGGGTGAGCAGGTCACGATCGTCGACATCGACAACGGCGCCCGCCTCGAGACGTACGTAATCACCGGCGAGCGCGGTTCGGGTGTCATCGGGATCAACGGTGCCGCAGCGCATCTGGTGAACCCGGGCGACCTGGTGATCCTCATCGCGTACGGCGTGATGGACGAGCAGGAGATTCGCGAGTACGCGCCGCGCGTGGTGTTCGTCGATGCCGACAACAAGCCGGTGGAACTCGGTTCGGATCCGGCGCACGCGCCCGAGGGCTCCGGACTGATCACCCCGCGGATGCTCTCCAGTCTGGTGTAGACGGTGCTCCTCACCGTCGACGTCCGGAACACCAACATCGTTCTCGGGCTGTTCACCGGCAGCGGTTCGCACTCGAAGCTGGTGCAGGACTGGCGGATGCGTACCGATCCCCGGTTGACCGCCGACGAGTTGGCGCTCAAGATCCGGGGACTGCTCGGCGTGAACGCAGAACAGGTCACCGGAGTCTCCGCGCTGTCGACGGTGCCGTCGGTGTTGCGCGAGATCCGGGTGATGCTCGGCCGGTACTGGGATCACGTGCCGCATGTCGTGGTGGAACCCGGTGTCCGGACCGGTGTCCCGCTGCTGGTCGACAATCCGAAGGAAGTGGGCGCCGACCGTATCGTCAACAGTCTGGCCGCGCACCACCTCTACGACAGTGCGTGCATCGTCGTCGACTTCGGCACCTCGACGTGTGTCGACGTCGTCTCCGCGAAGGGGGAGTTCCTCGGCGGGTCGATCGCGCCGGGGATCGAGATCTCCACGGACGCACTGGCTTCCCAGTCGGCGGCCCTCCGCAAGGTGGAACTGGTGCGGCCGCGCTCGGTGGTCGGCAAGAACACGGTCGAGTGCATGCAGTCGGGGGCGATCTTCGGGTTCGCCGGCCTGGTCGACGGTCTGGTCAGCCGGGTGCGCTCGGAGCTCACCGCTTTCGCGGGCTCGAACGTGGCCGTGATCGCGACCGGGGACAGCGCGCCGCTCATCATGCCGGAGTGCGCCACCGTGGAGCATCATGAGCCGGATCTGACGCTCGAGGGTCTGCGGCTGGTGTACGAGCGCAACCTCGCCCGACGGGCACGGCGCACCGAGGTCTGAGCGCCGGAGTAACCGGCGTCACTGCGCGTCCGGGGTTCCGTGGGCTTCCGTCGTCGCTGATGTTGTGTCACACTGTTCGACGTGTCCCGTTGCATGAGTGCCCAGGAGTGTTGTCGAGGCTGAACGCTGCCTTGACCAATTTCGCTTCCTGGAGCTCTACTCATGCTTTCTGCATATTCTTTTGACGTCTTCACGTCTGCTTCCGACCGCGGTGCTCGCCGCTTCGATGCCGCGCTGCCCTCGCGTCTGCGCCCCGCCGACCTGCTGCGTATCACCGACCAGGGTGCCTCCGATGTCCTCGAAGGCCGTCACGACCACCTGCTGCCGGGCGCGTTCCCGACGCGGGAGCGGTGGTCGACCCGCCTCTACGCCGACGACGACGTCGACGTCTGGTTGATCGGCTGGGTACCCGACAGGTCCACCGAATTACATGACCACGCAGGCTCTTTCGGGGCTCTGACGGTGCTCAGCGGCAACCTCGCGGAGTGCCGCTGGACCGGTGGCGAGCTGCGTCGCCGCACCCTCGAGGCCGGCGACCAGGCGTCGTTCCCGCTGGGATGGGTGCACGACGTGATGCGGGCTCCGGGCCCGGTCACCGTCACCACCGAACCCACGCTGAGCGTGCACGCGTACTCGCCGCCGCTCACCGTCATGTCCTATTACGAGGTCACCGATCGCGGGGCGTTGCGCCGCACCCGCACCGAGCTGACCGATCTGCCCGAAGGGGGCTCCAAGTGACCATCGACCAGATGCTCGACGACGCTCGTTCGCAGATCGACCGCATGTACGTCTTCGAACTCACCGAGGCCTACCGGCGCGGCGCCATCTTCGTGGACATCCGCCCGCAGGCGCAGCGCGCGCTCGAGGGCACGCTGCCCGGCGCGTTGGCGATCGAACGCAACGTCCTCGAATGGCGACTCGACCCCACCAGCAGCGCGCACCTGGCGCTCGCCGTCGACCACGACGTCGAATGGGTGATCGTGTGCTCCGAGGGGTACACCTCCAGCCTGGCTGCGGCGTCGCTGCGGCAGCTCGGGCTGAACAAGGCCACCGACCTCGTCGGCGGCTACAAGGCGATCAAGTCGGCCGGTCTGCTCGGCGCGCTGATGGGGGAGCGTCACTGCACCCGCGAGCTGGCGACGGTCTCCGCCCACTGAGGTCACCGGCCGCTCGGCCGAATGTCACATACGTTCAGTTGGACTGAACGCGTGTGACATTCGGCCGGCGGCGGAACTCGCGTGGGCTCACACCGTGGTGTCTGGTGAACGCTGCGGTGAGCGCGAACGGACTGGAGTAACCCACCGCGGCGGCTATCGACGACACCGTCCGCCCGGGATCCGACAGCAGGTCCGCGGCGACGGACAGGCGCCATCCGGTCAGGTAGCCGACCGGCCCGACGCCCATGCGCGCCGAGAACCGTCGTGCGAAAGCGGCTCGGGAACAGTTGCATTCGCGGGCCAGGCCCTCGACGGTCCACGGCTGCTCCGGCTGGTTGTGGATCAGCCGCAGCGCGTTCCCGATGATCGGGTCGTCGTAGGCCGCGATCCAGTTCGGTGACCGTGATGAGTTGTGGGCCAACCATTCCCGCAGCGATGCGATCAGGACGAGGTCCAGTAGCCGATCGGGCAGAACGCTCTGGCCGGGACTGTCCAAGGTGATCTGTTGCGCCAGCAGGGCGGTCATCGGTTCGGTGTCGGTGCTGCGCGGTACCACCGCGATCGGGGTGAGGCAGTCGAGCAGTTGCCGGCTGAGGTAGCTGTCGAACCGGTACGTGCCGGTCAGCATCACGGTCCGGCCGTCGAGCGCGTTGCCCCAGGTTCGGACGCCGAGGTCGGTCATCCTCATGGCCGGTGCTCCGGCGGCAGTGTGGCAGGCCTGGTTCTCGTCGATGATCACGTGCGGCGGCGTGTCCGGGCGGTCGGCGACCGTGTAGGCGTCGGGTCCGCGCACGAGTGCGATGTCGCCCGGTGTGAGAGTCGCGCCGGCGCCGGTATCCGAGACGACGACCGCGGATCCCCGGAGCAGTGCCACTACCGTCACCGGCGCGTGGTCCTCGATGCGCAGCGACCACGGCGGAGCGAGCACCGAGCGCAGTAGGAATGCCCCCTCCGCCCGAGAGTCGGAGAGCACCATCGACAGTGCGTCCATGCCCGCGACGGTAGACGCTCGAGTATGTTTCTGCGACGCTGCGCCATGGATCGTCTCGCATTGTTGCGGTGGTATCGATTCATGACCACAACAGCGGACGGCACGTCGTCGTCGGGAGCAGTCGCCTTCGAGATCCTCGTCGGAGTGACCGCGCTGGGCGCCGTGATCGCCGGCGGGGCCCTGTTCGCGTTCTCCGCGTTCGTGATGCCCGCACTGAGTTCGATTCCCGCACACTCGGCGATCGAGTCGATGCAGGCGATCAACGTCGCGGCGCCGCGCAGTGCGCTGATGATTCCGCTGATGGGATCCGCGCTCACCGCCGCGGTCTGCGGCGTGTGGGCGGTCGTCGTCCGCCCCACCGGATGGGTCCTGGTGCTGGTGGGTGTCGTCGGGACGATCGCGGCCTTCGCCGTCACCGCGATTTACCACGTTCCGCGCAACGACGCGTTCGCGTCGGCGGACCTGGCCGACGCGAACGCCTGGCAGAGCTACCGAACCGGATGGACGCTCTGGAATCACGTCCGGGTCGGCCTCTACTTCGCATCCGGCGTGGTGCTCGCGATCGCTGCCGCGCTACCGGCCACACGCTCGGCAGATGCCGCCCTATAGTCTTGTATCCCGTGAGTGAAGCACCCGCCCAGCCAGTAGACGACACCCCCGAGCAGCTCCGGATCCGCCGCGAGAAGCGGGAGCGTCTGCTTGCCCAGGGGCAGGAGCCGTACCCGGTGTCCGTTCCCCGCACTCACAGCCTCGCGGAGGTGCGCGCGAAGTACCCCGATCTGGAGCCCGACACCGCTACCGGTGAGCAGGCCGGCGTCGTGGGCCGTGTCATCTTCGTGCGCAACACGGGCAAGCTCTGCTTCGCGACGCTGCAGGAGGGCGACGGCACCCAGCTGCAGGCGATGCTGAGCCTGGCCAACGTCGGCGAAGAGGCCCTGGCCGCGTGGAAGTCCGACGTCGACCTCGGCGACTTCGTGTTCGTGCAGGGTGAGGTCATCAGCTCCCGTCGCGGTGAGCTCAGCGTCATGGCCGACTCGTGGCAGATGGCGGCCAAGTCGCTGCGTCCGCTGCCCGTCGCGCACAAGGAGATGAGTGAGGAGTCCCGCGTGCGTCAGCGCTACGCGGACCTCATCGTCCGCCCCGAGGCCCGGGAGAACGCCCGCAAGCGTGTTGCCGTCGTTCGTGAGCTGCGCAATGCCCTCGAGCGGCGCGGGTTCCTCGAGGTCGAGACGCCGATGCTGCAGACGCTGCACGGCGGCGCCGCGGCCCGCCCGTTCGTGACGCATTCCAACGCGCTCGACATCGACCTGTACCTGCGTATCGCGCCCGAACTGTTCCTCAAGCGCTGCGTGGTCGGCGGCATCGAGAAGGTCTTCGAGATCAATCGCAACTTCCGCAACGAGGGCGTCGACTCGACGCATTCGCCGGAGTTCGCGATGCTCGAGACGTACGAGGCCTACGGCACCTACGACGATTCCGCGAAGATGATCCGCGAGCTGGTCCAGGAGGTCGCGCAGGCGGCGTTCGGTACGCAGGTGGTCACGCTCGCGGACGGCACCGAGTACGACCTCAGTGGCGAGTGGAAGACGATGGACATGTATCCGTCGCTGTCCGAGGCCATCGGCGTGCAGGTCACCCCGGACACCACGGTCGAGGAGCTGCTGGCGCTGGCCGCCAAGGTGGGTCTCGAGGTCCCGAAGGACAAGGGATACGGCCACGGCAAGCTCGTCGAGGAACTGTGGGAGCACCAGTGCGGTGACCAGTTGTACGCGCCGACGTTCGTGCGGAACTTCCCGGTCGAGACGTCGCCGCTGACCCGCCAGCACCGCACCCTGCCGGGTGTCACGGAGAAGTGGGATCTGTACATCCGCGGATTCGAACTCGCCACCGGATATTCGGAGTTGGTCGATCCGATCATTCAGCGTGAGCGTTTCGTCGATCAGGCGCGTCTCGCCTCGGCCGGCGACGACGAGGCGATGGCTCTCGACGAGGAGTTCCTGGCGGCGATGGAGCAGGGTATGCCGCCGACGACCGGAACCGGCATGGGAATCGACCGTCTGCTGATGGCACTCACCGGATTGGGAATCAGGGAAACCATCTTGTTCCCAATTGTCCGACCGAGCGCGCGCTGACCGGGAGTTTCAATTCGCTCCTATTGCCGAGTCATCACTTTTGGTGATTCAGGGGTACGATTGCATTCGTGTTACCGGCTGGGGCGCATCGCGTCTGAGCAACGTCGCGTCATTCGGAAGGAATTGACCCCATGGCAAAGAAGGTCACTGTAACGCTCATCGACGACGTCGATCAGGACGCCACTGCCGATGAAACGGTCGAGTTCGGCCTGGATGGGGTTCTGTACGAGATCGATCTGTCTTCGGAGAATGCTGCGAAGCTTCGTGAACAGTTGGATGTTTGGGTTTCGCATGCCCGCAAGGCGACGGCTCGTCGTCGTGGCGGCAAGGGTACTTCCAGTAGCAGTGCGACCTCGTCGCGTGTTTCGGTAGACCGCGAGCAGAGTGCGGCGATTCGCGAATGGGCACGCCGGAACGGTTATCCGGTGTCCTCTCGCGGTCGAATCTCGGCGGAAATCACCGAGGCGTACAACAAGGCGCACTGATTACGGCCGGACGTCGCCTCCGCCGATTCGGCCCCGCGTGTAAAGGCGCGCTGCTAGTGTCCGCGATGTGCGGCTGAGGCGATTGTTTACCGACGCAGTGCCTTCGATATTGGACAATCCGGGTGGGTCCGGGCCGAGATCGAACCACTCGTCGCGTAATCCGCTCGACAGTTATCCGAATCCGGTTGTGCCGGTACACGGCACCGGGGGGAACCGGCCCGGACAATGGGGCCACGTATGCCCCGCCCCCGGCGACCGAGGAATATTGCGTCTTCTCGCTTCCTCCCGTTCCATTCGCCGATCGCTCCTGGTCGATTCCGGCGTTCGACGGAATGAAGCCGATCGAGCAGAGGACACGCCGGCGGGGCACCGATTACGGTGGGCATGCGGCGATCGCCGCGGAGTCGATGGCGGCGCGCATGCTCAATGCGCTGGACCGCGGCCGCCCGCGTCCGATTCCGTGCCAGTTCGTCGCACCGATCACAGGAGGCTGAAGCACCTCGCACAGCACTCCGGCGGCTCCTCAGACTCGCATTAATTTGCGTCAGTAAGGTTCCGCTCCGGCGATCGGGCCGACGGGAAGGAGCGTGTGCGGGTGCGAGCAGTTCCGGAGGCGGGCCTCGGCGACGAGATCGACTTGCCCACACCGACGCGGAATCCCTGGTGGCTGCTCGATTCCCGACGAGTCCTTGCGGTGGCCGCCGCAATGGTCGCCCTGCAGATGGTGGTGCGGGGCATCGTCGCCTTCTCGGGCGACTTCTACTGGGACGACCTGATCCTCATCAGCCGCTCGGGGCAGTACCCGGCGTTGTCGGGTGAGTTCCTGTTCTACGACCACGACGGTCACTTCATGCCTGCCGCGTTCCTGGCGGCCTGGTTCGCGACCACGGTGGCACCGCTGACCTGGGCGGTCCCTGCGTTGATGTTGCTGTTACTGCAACTGCTGGCGTCGCTCGCGGTCCTTCGCGTCCTGCGGTTGCTGCTCGGGATGCGCCCGATCGTGCTGCTGCCGCTCGCGTTCTACCTGTTCTCTCCGCTGACCCTGCCGTCGTTCGCGTGGTGGGCCGCGGGACTGAACTCGCTGCCGATGCAGATCGCCCTCGCCTGGGTGGCGGGCGACGCGATCCGGCTCTGTCGGACCGGACGCGTCCGGTTCGCGGTGTCCGGTTCCGTGGTGACCGCGCTGTCGCTGGCGTTCTTCGAGAAATCGGTGCTGGTGCCGATCGTCGCGTTCGCGACCGTGGTGCTGCTGTTCCGGCTGGACGGAATCGAGCGGCCGCTGCGTTCGGCGTGGCGGCGGGGTCGGGTGCTGTGGATTCCGCTGGTCGCCGTCACCGCGCTGTGGGCGGCGGCGTACCTGTACTTCACCGAGTCGAGGTTCGTCGTCCCGAGTCCGGCGCAGACCGTCGGCCTCGCCCACCACGGCACGTCGCTGGGCCTGGTGCCGACACTGCTCGGCGGACCGTGGGCGTGGGATCGGTGGCCGCCGAGCCCGCCTTGGGCGACGCCGCCGACCGTCCTGGTCGTGCTCGCCTGGGCGGTGCTGCTGGCGGCGCTGGCGTGGTCGCTGCTGTGCCGGAAGCGCACGGGTGCGGTGTGGCTGGCGCTGGTGGCCTACGTCGCGGCGTCGGAGGCGGCGATGGTGCTGACCCGGTCCGGTCCCGGTACCGCCTACGAGCTGGCGCAGACGCTCCGTTACGTCGCCGACAGTGCCGTCGTCATCGCGATCGGCTGGGCGTTGATCGTCCGCGCACCGCGTCGCGAGAATCMTCGGCTGCGCACCCCGGCTGCGCTCCAGAAGCCGGAGAGACGAGCGGTCGTCGCGCTGGCCCTGACCGTCCTGTTCGTCGTGAGCAGTGTGTGGTCGACGTTCACGTTCGTCCAGCGGTGGCGCGACAACCCCACTGTCGACTACCTCGCGAACGCCCGCGCCTCGCTGGCCGCGAATCAGGGCTCGCCGCTGCTGGATCAGCCGGTGTCCATCTGGGTGCTGCTGCCCGTCGCGTACCCGCACAACACGACCAGCCACATCTTCGCCCCGTTGGACGAGCGCCCCGAGTTCGGCCGGTCCACCAACTACCTGCAACTCCTCGACGACTCCGGCCGGCTGATCCCCGCCGCCGTGACGTCGATCCGCAACATCGGTCAGGGGCCGGTGCCGGGCTGTGGCTACCGCGTCGAGGACGGCGCCACCGACATCCCGCTCGACGGCCCGCTGATCGACTGGGAGTGGACCGCCCAGCTCAACTACTTCGCGAGCGCCGACGGGACGATTGAGGTCGGGCTCAGCGGCAGCGGCCCGGCTGCCGACGCTGTGACTGTCCCCGTCCAGGCCGGGCTGAACCAGGTGTTCGTGCGGCTTTTCGGCCCCGGCACCGCGGTGCGCGTGCAACCGGTGACTCCTGGACTGGCGCTGTGCGTCGGAGCCGGTCCGGTCGGTGCCGTCGTCCCGGCTGCGGGGTCCGGCTCGTGAGAACGGACGGGGACGCCGGGTATCTGGCGTCGCTCACCGGCCTGCGCGCGGTCGCCGCGCTGCTCGTGGTCGGCGCGCACGCCGCGTTCTGGACCGGCCGGTACACGAACGACCTGGCGGGCGGCGCGTTCTCCCGCCTCGAGATCGGCGTCGCGGTGTTCTTCGCGCTGTCGGGCTTTCTGCTCTTCCGTCCGTGGCTACGGGCGGCGGYCGGGCAGCAGGAGTTGCCGTCGGCGCGCACGTACCTGTGGCATCGGGTCCGACGGATCCTGCCGGCGTACTGGATCACCGTCGTCGCGACCTACGTGATCTATCTGTTCCGGGAGCCGGGGGAGACGGGTCTGGGCTGGTCGGGGTTCGCGCGGAACATGACGCTCACCCAGATCTACGGGACCGGGCACCTGCACACCGGGCTCACCCAGATGTGGAGCCTGGCGGTGGAGGCCACGTTCTATCTGCTGCTGCCAGTGCTCGGGTGGTTCCTCGTCGTGGTCGTCTGCCGCCGCTCGTGGCATCCGGTCCGGCTCGCGATCGCGCTGCTCGTGGTCGTCGCGATCACGCCGTTGTGGACGCTGATCACGCACAACACCGACCTCACGTACACCGCACGGCTGTGGCTGCCGGGATTCATCGCGTGGTTCGCGGGCGGCATGCTGCTCGCGGTGGCGTCGCTGACGGTGAAGCGGTGCAATCCGTACGCGATGGGTCTGCTGGCGCTGTACTTCCTGCTGCTGGCATGCACGCCGCTGGCGGGCGAGGCGACGATCATCCCGATGGACGTCACCGAGGCCGTCACCAAATCGACGCTCTACCTGCTGTTCGCGATGTCGCTGATGGCACCACTGGTGATCGGCGACTGGCCCGGTCCCCTCGGCAAGCTGTGCGCGTCCGGACCGATGGTGTGGCTGGGCGAGATCTCGTACGAACTGTTCCTGGTGCACCTCGTGGTGATGGAGTTCGTGATGGAGATGCTCGGCTACCGCACCTTCCAGGGCTCGACCGTGGGCGTCTTCATCGTCACCGTCGCCTTCTCCGTCCCCATCGCGTGGGTGTTGCACCGGACGCTGGAACGCGTGCTGCCCACCGGCCCGCGGGCGGAGCGGCGGGCGATGACCGTCACCCGGCGCGCATCCGTCGTGGACTCGGCGGTGCCCGACGTCGACGCGGCGGCGACCCGGGCTACTCCCAGTCGAGTCGATTGACGGTGCCGCGACGCGCCGTCCAGCGGGATCACCGTTACGAACCTCGCCGATTCCCTGTGTCGGCGGTCATTGCGGAAGTGTTCGCTTCAGGCGTACAGCCGGCGGGAAACGATTCCGCCACCTGCGGCGTTGAAGACTTCGAGCAGGTTGACTCCGCACGTTTGACGGGTGGAGGAGCGGCGGGTCGAATGGCAGCCCACTAGAGTATGAGGTGGGGTCGTGGAACCTTCGTCGGTTCCGGAGGCCGTCAGCCTGTTGTGCCGGAGCGAAACGCGGCGGGCGGGTACGAGACACTGTGACAAGCGGGGCCTCGGACCTGGACCGCCGGAGAGTGTGAGGGAGAGCGATGTTCGAGAGGTTCACCGATCGCGCGCGGCGCGTTGTTGTCCTGGCGCAAGAAGAAGCCAGGATGCTCAACCACAACTACATCGGCACGGAACACATCCTGCTCGGTCTCATCCACGAGGGTGAGGGCGTGGCGGCGAAGTCGCTGGAGTCGTTGGGTATCTCCCTCGAAGGTGTCCGTAGCCAGGTCGAGGAGATCATCGGCCAGGGCCAGCAGGCCCCGTCCGGCCACATTCCGTTCACCCCCCGTGCCAAGAAGGTCCTCGAGCTCAGCCTGCGCGAGGCGCTGCAGCTCGGCCACAACTACATCGGCACCGAGCACATCCTGCTCGGCCTGATCCGCGAGGGCGAGGGTGTCGCGGCCCAGGTGCTCGTCAAGCTGGGCGCCGACCTCAACCGTGTCCGTCAGCAGGTCATCCAGCTGCTCTCGGGCTACCAGGGCAAGGAGCCGGCCGAGGCCGGCGGCAGCCGTGGCGAGGCGGGCACCCCGTCGACGTCGCTGGTCCTCGACCAGTTCGGCCGCAACCTCACCCAGGCCGCCCTCGAAGGCAAACTCGACCCGGTCATCGGCCGCTCGAAGGAAATCGAGCGCGTCATGCAGGTGCTGAGCCGCCGCACCAAGAACAACCCTGTCCTCATCGGTGAGCCGGGCGTCGGTAAGACCGCCGTGGTCGAGGGCCTCGCACAGGCCATCGTCAACGGCGAGGTCCCGGAGACCCTCAAGGACAAGCAGCTCTACACGCTGGACCTGGGCTCCCTGGTGGCCGGCAGCCGTTATCGCGGTGACTTCGAGGAACGCCTCAAGAAGGTGCTCAAGGAGATCAACACCCGCGGCGACATCATCCTGTTCATCGACGAGCTGCACACCCTCGTCGGTGCCGGCGCGGCCGAGGGCGCCATCGATGCGGCCTCGATCCTCAAGCCGAAGCTGGCCCGCGGCGAGCTGCAGACCATCGGTGCCACCACGCTCGACGAGTACCGCAAGTACATCGAGAAGGACGCCGCCCTCGAGCGCCGGTTCCAGCCGGTCCAGGTCGGCGAGCCGACGGTCGAGCACACCATCGAGATCCTCAAGGGTCTGCGTGATCGCTACGAGGCGCACCACCGTGTCTCGATCACCGACAGCGCGCTGGTCGCGGCGGCCACCCTGGCCGACCGCTACATCAACGACCGCTTCCTGCCGGACAAGGCCATCGACCTCATCGACGAGGCGGGCGCCCGGATGCGCATCCGTCGGATGACCGCACCGCCGGACCTGCGCGAGTTCGACGACAAGATCGCCGACGCCCGTCGCGAGAAGGAGTCCGCGATCGACGCGCAGGACTTCGAGAAGGCCGCGAACCTGCGCGACAAGGAGAAGACCCTCGTCGCACAGCGTGCCGAGCGCGAGAAGCAGTGGCGTTCGGGTGACCTTGACGTCATCGCCGAGGTCGACGACGAGCAGATCGCCGAGGTGCTGGGCAACTGGACCGGTATCCCGGTCTTCAAGCTCACCGAGGAGGAGACCACGCGTCTGCTCCGCATGGAGGAGGAGCTGCACAAGCGGATCATCGGCCAGGAGGACGCCGTCAAGGCCGTCTCCAAGGCGATCCGCCGCACCCGCGCCGGCCTGAAGGATCCGAAGCGTCCGTCCGGTTCGTTCATCTTCGCCGGCCCGTCCGGTGTCGGTAAGACCGAGCTGTCCAAGGCGCTCGCGAACTTCCTGTTCGGCGACGACGACGCGCTCATCCAGATCGACATGGGCGAGTTCCACGACCGGTTCACCGCGTCGCGTCTGTTCGGTGCCCCTCCCGGCTACGTCGGCTACGAAGAGGGCGGCCAGCTCACCGAGAAGGTGCGCCGCAAGCCGTTCTCGGTGGTCCTGTTCGACGAGATCGAGAAGGCTCACCAGGAGATCTACAACACCCTCCTGCAGGTGCTCGAGGACGGCCGTCTCACCGACGGTCAGGGTCGTACGGTCGACTTCAAGAACACCGTGCTGATCTTCACCTCGAACCTGGGCACCTCCGACATCTCGAAGGCCGTGGGTCTGGGCTTCTCCGCCGGAACGGGCAGCGAGTCGAACTACGAGCGGATGAAGCTCAAGGTCAACGACGAGCTCAAGAAGCACTTCCGCCCCGAGTTCCTCAACCGCATCGACGACATCATCGTCTTCCACCAGCTGACCAAGGATCAGATCATCCAGATGGTGGACCTGATGATCGGCCGCGTCGAGAAGCAGCTGAAGAACAAGGACATGGACATCGAGCTGACCGAGCAGGCCAAGTCGCTGCTCGCCAAGCGCGGGTTCGATCCGGTGCTCGGCGCGCGGCCGCTGCGTCGCACCATCCAGCGCGAGATCGAGGACCAGCTGTCGGAGAAGATCCTCTTCAACGAGGTCGGCCCCGGTCAGATCGTGCTCGTCGACGTCGAGGGTTGGGACGGCGAGAGCGCGGGCGAGGACGCGAAGTTCACGTTCACGCCCAACCCGAAGCCGGTCAAGGTGCCGGACTCGCCCGCCGAGGCGCTGGCCGGTGCCGGCGACGCCCCGTCCGAGGGTGGCTCCGCCGAGTAGGTTCACAGGCACGACGACGCCCCGCACGCAGCAGCGTGCGGGGCGTCGTCGTGTGTCAGGCGGAGATCGTGGGCCGGCCGATGCCGGTCCGGCCGGACCAGTTGGCGAGGCGTTCCGTCGGTCCCGCTCCCTCGGCCGGCTCGACCACCGCGCCGAACGGCACGTGCCCACCGCGGGGGCTGGCGGGGATCGCGCGGCGGGCCACCGCGAGTGCCGATTCGGCGAGTGCGGAGTCGGTCTCGGTGGGTTGCCCGGTCGCGGCGGCCAGATCCCAGCCGTGGACCAGCGTCTCGTTGAGGTATCCCCAGATCGCGGCGCGGCCGGGTACGCGGCCCCACGGCGCGGTGACGGTGACGTCGAGCAGCGCGTCGTCGCTCCAGACGGCCCACATCCTCTCGCCGGCGATCCGGTACGCGGCGCACCGATCGCCGTCGACGGCGATCGCGACCAACGGCACGGTGGTCGGGTCGCCGCCCTCCCCGATGACACGCGCCCGGTCGACGGTGGCGACCAGGTGGCCCATCAGGGTCGCGACGTCGAACTCGTCGCACGGCGTCGGATCCGTCAGCTGGTCCGGCCGCACCTCGGCCATCAAGGCGGTCACCCAGGCCAGGGCCTCGCGGTATAGGGGGCGGGGATCGGTGATGTCGGTCATGGTGGGGCCTTTCGATCGAGTGCACGTGTGCGGACCGCGCCCACTCTCGTCTCTAATCACGACATCTCCTGTCATGTATTGCTGAGAGGATGGGGCAATGCGCGCCGACCGCCTCCTCTCGCTGGTATTGCTGCTGCGGAACAGGGGACGGATGTCCGCCACGGCCCTCGCCCGGGAGCTCGAGGTGTCCACTCGCACGGTGCTGCGTGACGTCGAGGCCCTGTCGACGGCAGGGATCCCCGTCTACGCGGAACGCGGCCGGGACGGCGGGTTCGCCCTGCTGCCGGGGTTCACCACCGACCTCACCGGGCTGACGGTGGAGGAGGCGAAGGCGCTGCTCGCGGCCGGCGCCGCGGCCACCCCTGCGGCGCTGGGGATGGCGCCCGCCTTCGCGTCCGCGATGCGGAAGGTGTCGGCCGCCATGCCCGACACGCATCGCTCGGCCGCCACACGAGTTGCGGAACGGGTGCTCGTGCGGCAGGGCGGTTGGCTCACCGACCCGTCCCACGAGGCGTATCTCGGCCTGATCCAGCAGGTGGTGTTCGCGGGGCGCCGGCTTCGGCTCCGGTACGCCGCCCGCGGCAGCGAATCACGCTGGCGCACAGTTGATCCGATCGGCCTGGTCAATGCCGGCGGCAGGTGGTACCTGGTGGCAACGCATCGCGGTTCGGAGCGCACGTACCGGCTGTCCCGCATCCAGGACGCCGTGGAGCTCGACGAGCCGGCGCGGCGCGACCCCGTCGTCGACCTGGCCGGGATCTGGGACCGGCGGCGGTCCGAGTTCCGTGCGCTGCACGAGTCCGTGGCGGCCATCGTTCGGGTGCGGGCCGAGCGGCGGGAGGACCTTCTCGGCTCGGTGCTCTCCGCCGCCTCGGAGACTCGCGCGGACGGCTGGATCACGGCCGAGGTCGAGTTCGGCGACGCCGCTCACGCCGGGGGAGTGTTGTGGATGCTCGGCGAGGATGCGGAACTTCTCGGGCCCGAGAGTCTGCGCGAGGGGATCAGGCTCCGGGCGTCGGGCATGGCCGATCGGCACCGGGCCGCCCGTCCGGTGCCGGAACCGGGCTGACCCACTCAGGTGCAGGGGCCCGTCGACCCCGTCATCACCACGACGTGCGCGGCGCGGCGCGTCCGGTCCGGCCCGAACAACGCCACTTCCTGCCGGGCCCAGCGGTCCCAGTGCGGCCGGAATATGTCGCCGTCGCGCCGCAGGGCGCGACGCATCCGCTCGTCCGGGGAGGCGTCGACGAACACCCGGACCGCGAAGTACCCGCGCGCGATGCCACAGGTCGATCCGGCACCCTCGACGATCAGGTAGCGGTGGCGGCGGACCGCGCGCCACTCCGCGTATCCGCCGCGATACCAGTCGTAGCGCCGGTAGCGCGGGATCCGGCCGTGCTCGGCGGGAGAGAGGACCCACCGGACGAGTAGCGGCACGGACGCCGCAAGACCGTCCCAGCCGGGGTAGAGGTCGTCCATCCGGACGATCGGCGCGTCGCCCAGCGCCGCGGCGACCCGATCGGCGAGGGTCGATTTTCCGCCGCCCGCGGGACCGTCGATGCCTACCAGGATCGGCCGGCGTCCTCGACGCCGCCGTCGGTGGGCGGCACGGGCCAGAGCCGCGGTCCGAGCTGCCCCCTCGGCCTGCGCCCGGCCGGTCTGATCGTCGTCGGTGGTCACGATCAGCACGCTATGCCGATCGTCGCCCCGGTCGGTATTCGCCGAGGCGGTCGAGTGGGCTCCGGGGGGCTGCCGGGGGCCTGCCACCAGATCACCGCGGGGTTCGTCCCGGTCGTGTCGGCCTGTCGGTGAGCGGGACGGACCTCGATGGTGTGAACTGGCCGCATGACGTCCGCTGCGGTCGGGACACGCCCCGCCCGGGCCTCGTTGGTCCTGACGGCCCTGATCCTCGTCGCCGCCGTGGCGAACCTGAACCTGGCGGTGGCCAATGTCGCGCTGCCCGACATCGGTCGGGCCTTCGACGCGAGCCAGACGCAGCTGAACCTGATCGCCGTCGGGTACTCCGTCGGGCTCGCGGGTTCGGTGCTCTACCTCGGTGCCCTCGGTGACCGGTTCGGCCGCAAGATGATGCTGGTGCTCGGCATGGTGCTGTCGCTGCCCGCGTGCATCATCGCCGCGTTCGCACCGACCGTCGAGGTGCTGATCCTCGCGCGCCTGCTCGGGGGTGTCGCGGCCGGGATGGCCTTCCCGACCACCCTCGCGCTGATCACCGCGCTCTGGTCGGGGGCCGGCCGGACCAAGGCGATCGCTCTGTGGTCCGCGATCGGGGGCGGCATCTCCTCGCTCGGCCCGCTCGTGTCCGGTGCCCTGTTGCAGTCGTTCGACTGGGGTTCGGTGTTCCTGGTGACGGTGCCGCTCGCGCTGGTCGCACTGGGGTTCGCCGTGTTCTTCGTGCCGAGCCACGTCAACGAGTCGACCGATCCGGTGGACCATCTGGGCGGGATCGTTTCCGTGGTCCTGGTGGCTGCACTGGTGTTGGGGATCAACTTCGCTCCCGTCGACGGTATGCGCATGACCGCGTTGTCGATGCTGCTGGTCGCGGCCGCCGCGGGCATTGCGTTCGGAATACGGCAGTTGCGGGCGAAGTACCCGCTGTTCGACCTGCGGGTGGCCCGCAGGCGGATCTTCTGGGTGGCGGCGGTCGCGGGCATCGTCGTGTTCGGCACGCTGATGGGGACGTTGTACATCGGTCAGCAGTTCATGCAGAACGTGCTCGGCTACTCCACGCTGGCCGCGGGCTCCGCGGGTCTGCCCGCGGCGGCCGTCATGGTGGTGGTGGCGCCGCAGTCGGCCAAGCTGGTCGAGTCGCACGGCGCGCGGTTCACCCTCTTGCTGGGATACACGGCGATCGTGCTGGGACTGTTGGTGGCCCTGCTGCTGTGGAAGGAGGACGCGCAGTACTGGAAGATCGCGCTCGGCTACATGTTCCTCGGCGCGGGCGTCGGACTCGCCGGCACGCCCGCCTCGCATTCGCTGACCGGGTCGGTGCCGGTGTGGCGGGCGGGAATGGCGTCGGGCACCGCGGACCTGCAGCGCGACCTGGGTGGCGCCATCGTGCAGTCGGTGCTCGGCGCGCTGCTCACCGCCGGATACGCGGCCTCGTTCGCTGCCTCGATCGCCGCCAGTCCGGACTCCGGCGCCGTCAGTGATCAGACCGAGGCCGCGTTGGAGAAGTCGTTCGCCGGTGCCGAGAACGTCGCGGAGCGGTACCCGCAGTACGCGGACGCGATCACCGCCGCCGCCCGTGCGGCCTTCCTCGACGGTGACACCCGCGCGTACAGCGCGGCGATCGTGATCGTCCTGGTCGGTGCGGCGCTCGTCTTCTTCGCCTACCCGCACCGCGATCGGGAACGGGAACTGTTCGCGCAGTATCACGAGACCGACGAGGCGACCGAGCGCGCCGACCGGTGATCCTGAGCAAATCGCGAGTACCGGACGAGGTGTCGGTGAACACTGGTGGATGTCACCCGCACACTCCGACGGAAGGACTCCCATGCCCACACGTACCGCACGCACCGCCTGGAAAGGGACGCTCGAAAAGGGTTCGGGCCAGGTCGAACTCACCAGTTCGGGGGCGGGCACCTTCGAGGTGTCGTTCCCGAAGCGGGCCGCCGAGGACGCCGGGGGCACCACCAGTCCGGAGGAACTGATCGCGGCCGCGCACTCGTCCTGCTACGCGATGCAGTTGTCCGCCCTGATCGGCGAGGCGGGTGGGGTCCCGCAGAGTCTCGACATCCGCGCCGACGTATCGCTCGGCCCCGACGATCCGGGCTTCAAGCTCACCGGGATCACGCTCACTGTCCGCGGTGAGGTGGACGGCCTGGACGCTGCGGGGTTCGCCCGTGTGGCCCAGGCGGCCAAGGAGTCCTGCCCTGTGAGCAAGGCCCTCACCGGCGTCACGGTCACGCTGGATGCCGCGCTCGAGTAGTCCGTATGGCGGGTGCTCGAACGTTACTGTGGCGGAATCGCTTCCGGTGACCTTGCGGTCAGGCTCGTTCGAGCCTCGCCCGGATCCGGTCCATCTTCGCCTTCAGTTCGTCCTGCGTGACGATGCCGCGGTCGAGCAGCGTGTGCGCGGTGGTGATCGCGGACCGGGAGTGGACCGGGAACTCGCTGTAGATGGTTTCGCCCAGTTCGTCCTCGGTGTGCCGGCGCTCGAGGTTGTCCCACGCGCCGCGCCACGACAGGCATTCGACCGTGGCCTGCATTGCCGACTCCCACGGGTCCGGCTTGCGGTCGGTGTCGGGGAGGGCTCCGCCGCGCTCGGAGCCTTCTTTCAGTGTGCCGAGGATGACCTCGTATCCCTGTGCCGTGGTCACTTGCCACCTCCCGAAGACGGCGCGGACGGCGCCTCGGATGCGTCCCAGTCGGCGGACGGCAGTGCCACACCGATCATCGTGTCGCGGGTGACGATCTTCTCGAGCTGTTCCTCGGTCCAGCCCTCGGTGCCCCCGGGGCGCATCGGCATGACCATGAACCGCGACTTCTGGTTCGAATCATGCACGCGCACTTCCACATCGGACGGGAAGTGTAGTCCGAACTCGGCGAGAACCTCGCGGGGGCGCCGCACCATGCGTCGACGGTAGTTCGGCGTCCGGTACCAGTCCGGCGACATTCCCAGCACGGGGCGCGGGTAGCACGAGCACAGCGTGCACACGATCACGTTGTGCACCGTCGGGGTGTTCTCGAGGACGTAGAAGTAGGTGTAGTCACTCGGTGTTCCGGAGCCGGTGGGGTCGGTCCAGTCGATGCCCACCTCCTTACAGGTCTCGGTCCCGTCCTCGAGCAGGCGCTTTTTGAACTCGGGATCGGTCCAAGCCTTGACCACGAGTTTCGACCCGCCGGAGGGTCCGATCGACTCGGCCCACTCGGAGAAGCGGCGGTGATCCTCGGCGGAGAACAGACCCTTCTCGATCGCGAGTTCGCGCAGCGCGAGTTCCAGGACCTCGAACTCGCTGACCTCCTCGGAGGCCTGGATGGGCGCGTGTGCATCCTTGCCGGAATGGCTGTGTGAGTCGCTCACTTCTCCTCCTACTGGTCCTTCTCGGGAGCCCGGAGCCAGCCCTCCGCGCATTCGGTCTCGAGCGTGTCGATGTCGTACCCGGTGTAGCGGGGCCACAGATCGGTCTGCTTGAACGAGACGACGTAGAACGGTTCCTTGCGGCCGGTCTCGAGCTTGTCGAAGGCCTCGTCCTCCGGAATCACCCATTCGGGTCGGTGCGCGACGACGGTGCCGGTCTGGTTGCGCACGTAAGCCTGTGTGCGCGTGTGGAAGAGGCTGGTCTGGTCCTTGACGACCACGCGGTCGCCGACTTTGAACTTCGGCATCACTTCCTCGCCTCCTGCAGCCGTGCCCGCACCTCGTCGATCTTGTCGGAGAGTTCGTCGAGGGGAATCAGCCCCTTGTCGACCATCACCTTCGCGGCGACGGTGATCCATCGTGCGTAGTACGGGAGCCCGAAGTACTGGGTCTCACCGAGGTCGACCTCGGCCCGACGGCGCATCTCGGAGTTCCACGAACCGCGCCACGCGAGGCATTCGCACGTGAGGTACGTGTTCATCTCCCAGTCCTCTTCCGGCTTCTCCTTGTACTCGACCGGGAGTGCCGGCTGCCCGCCGACGTCGTGCAGGACGTGCCGCAGGATGTCGTACTGCGCGTTGGTGATCGAGTTCGGCGAGTCCTGCACGTCGTGGACTGCGGGGGTGATCTGTGCCAGACCGTCGGTGAGGGTCTGGAATTGTGCCTGGGTGGTGCTCACGGAGGTCTCCCTTCCAAGTGGGTCCGGTGGTTCGTGGTGCTCCGAATCCTCGTCAGGTCCCCTCCTACGGTCGTGAGGTGCCGGTCGGCGCCTGCCCCGGCGTGGATGCGGGGGCCGTGGTGGGGGAGGCCGGGCCGCGCTGTGCCCGTTCGGTGAGGTAGGCGTAGACCAGTCCCAGGCTCAGCCACAGCGTGGCCTGCGTCGCCAGCGACGACACCCGGAACTGCCACAGCAGAGTTGCGGGGAAGTCCTCTCCCACCTCGTTCACGGTCGGCAGCAGGAGATAGCCGACGGTGACGATCGCGAGGAAGGTGACGATCGCGGAGGCGGTCCGTACCGTCCAGTAGTGTTGCGACGCAAGCGCCTTGGCGACGTAGACGGCGGCCCCCACGGCCGCGAGCCCGAGTACGAGCGCGGCCAGCCACAGCAGCGTCCGCTCGTTGATGGTGTCCGGATCGCCGACTGCGGGCGCGGATTCCTCGATCGTGACGGCAGTCGTGACGTGCGGTTCACCGAGCGCGAAGGCGACTGCGCCGGTGAGGAGTCCGGCGATCAGCCCGGCGAGAAGGCCTCGCAGCAGCAGGCTCTTCAACGATCCTGCTAGTGGCACGGGAGCCCCAGGAGGTGGCGGCCGTCGTGCATCAGTTCGTGCATGTACATCCCGGTGCGGGAGATCGCGCCCTGGTCGAAGCCGACGAGATAGAGCGTGAGCAGGGCGAGGAGAATCACACCCACCGCGACGAGCGCGATGCCGAGTGATTCGATCGCCCGATTCGGGCTGTGGGCGAGAGTCATGGTTCCTCCTGGGGTGCGTCCGAACACCGCTGGCTTGTCATGCGCTGCGATCGAAGCGGCCGGAGAACTCGATTCGGCTGGGCGGCCGAAGCCGTGGGCGACCGCCGACTGTGGGAGCGGCCGACGGCCGGGCGGAAGGCGTCACTGACGCTACGCGGCCGATGCGGTGGATCTCGCGGACTTGTGGACTTCACACAACTGCGAATGCATCGTCGGACGCGACGGAACGAGACGGGATGTCGGGCAAACGGGTACGACCCCGGAAACCGGACTTTCGGCCGATTCGCCGACGTGGTCTGTGCAATACTCCGCCCACTGACGACGGGGAGCTGGTCATGCGTGGGGGCGGCTACGTAGTGGATCCGGGTRGCGACAACGTGCTCGCGATCGCATTCGGTCTGCTCGGCGACGAGTGGAATCTGTGGATCCTCGACCATGCCCTGCGCGGGGCGCGACGGTACAGCGACTGGGCGGGTAGGGGGAAGATCTCGAACTCGGTCCTGACCGGACGGCTCGCCTGGCTGACCGACGCGGGCCTGCTCGACAAGGTCGTGTTCCCGATCGCTTCGGCGCGGCCCGAGTATCTGCTCACCGATCGCGGCCGCGCGGTGTGGCCGATCCTGGCGGCGATGTGGTCGTGGGAGCGTGAGTGGGCGCCGGACGGTCCGGCCGGTCTGTTGCGGGTGCGGCACGTCGACTGCGGGGCCGAGTTCACCCCGGTGATGGTTTGCGCGCGGTGCCGGGAGCCGGCCGGGCTGGACGACGTGACTGCGAGTCTCGGTCCGGGCGCCCAGGTCGCGCGTGGATAACAGTCCGTGGTAAATCTAGTGACCTAGATCACACCTCTAACTGAAGTGACGACGGTCGGGGCGTCGGATCGACGGAAGGGAAGGCATATGGGGAGCCTGAAGATTCACCCTCAGATCCGGATCACCGAGTACACCGCTTCCGGCGCGTGGACTCCGGAGACAGTCCGACAACTCTTCGCCGATCGGGTGCGGGACCGTGGATCCCAGCTTGCGGTGGTCGATCCCGTGAACAAGGCCGAGCAGGTCGACGCGCTGCCGCGTCGGGTCACGTGGGCCGAACTCGATGTCGAGGTCGACCGGTTGGCGGCGGTGCTGCTCGAGGCCGGGATCAGGGCCGGCGAGGTGATCGCCGTCCAGTTGCCGAACACCGTCGAACAGGTCGTCGTCTTCCTCGCATCCTGGCGGATCGGTGCGGTCGTGTCGCCGCTGCCGGTGCATTCGACCGATGCGGAGATCGTCGAGACGTGCAACGAGTCGTGTGCCAGTGCCTTCGTCACCGCGGGTCGGATCGGATCGAGTCCCGTCGCCGGTCGGGTGATGTCCGTGCGGTCGCAGATCCCCACGCTTCGGGTCGTCCTCAGCTACGGGGTGGGTGTGCCCGACGGCGTCGTGCGGATCGGGCACACGGTGCCGACGGCAGCCGACATCGAAAGGGTTGCCGAGTACGCGACAACGCACGTCGTCGACCCCAACGACTGCATCGCCATCTGCTGGACGGCAGGAACGGAGGGCGAACCCAAGGGGGTGCCGCACGCCCACTACGAGTCGCTCGCCCAGGCTCGGGCCCTCGTCCGATACGCGTCGCTGACCGTCGACGACGTGATCCTCAACCCGTTCCCGATGATGACGGCCGCGGGGATCGTCGGAACGCTGCTGCCGTGGCTCTCCGTCGGATGTGTGCTGGTGCAGCATCAGCCGCCCGACCTCGATGTCTTTCTGCGTCAGATCGCGGAGGAGAAGGTCACCTACACCGCGGGGCGGCCGGCGGTACTCGCTGAGATCGAACGGCGTGAGGGGCCCACGGTCGACCTGTCGACCCTCACCCGGATCGGCGTAGGCGCCGGACCGATGTCGCCCGACACGGTGCGGAAGTGGAAGGAGAGTTACGGGGTCGAGTTGATCAACTTCTTCGGCAGCGTCGAGGGCGTGAGCCTGCGCTCGGCGCCGACGGGCGTGGCGCGGGGACAGCGGACTCTGCTGTATCCGCGGGCAGGCGACGCCACGGGAGCCGAGGTCGATCTGGTGGACGGCCGCACCGGAGACGAGATCGTCGTCCCGGGCGTTCCCGGGGAACTCCGGGTCAAGGGGCCGACGGTGTTCGCGGGGTACCTCAACCCGGCGCGGGACCGGGATCCGTTCGACGAGGACGGCTTCCTCCGGACCGGCGACCTGTTCGTGATCGACGGTCCGGGCGACGGGTACCTCAGGTTCGTCGACCGGGCTGCCGACCTCATCGTGCGCGACGGCGTCCCGATCGGATCGGCCGAGTTGGAGATGCTGATCGCGGAGCATCCCTCTGTCGCGGAGGTGGCGGTCGTCGGATGCCCCGACGGCGGGACGGGCGAACGCGTCGTCGCGGTCGTGGGATGTCGGCCCGGATCGATCCTCGATCTCGACGAGTTGGTCGAGCACCTCGAGAGCCGGGGTGTCGGCGCCGACGAGGCGCCGCAGCGCCTGGTCGTCTCCAAAGCCCTGCCGCGCAACCGGTCCGGCAAGATCCTCAAGCGGGAGTTACGGGAGCAGTTGAGTCGCGGCTGACCGCCCCCGGTGGGCGCGGAACAGGATGCGGGCGGCATGTGTTCGAATGGCTCGTGACCATCGAGAACAATGCCGTATCCGAATCCGATCAGCCGACCGTTTTGGTCGAGGTGTGGTCGGACATCGCCTGCCCGTGGTGCTACATCGGTAAGCGCCGCTTCGCGGCGGCCCTCGCCGACTTCCCGCACCGCGACCGTGTCGAGGTGGTGTGGCGGTCGTACCAGCTCGCTCCCGACACCCCGGTGGGTGCCCGGCGCAGTCAGCTCGAGGTCGTCGCGGAGCGTCGGGGCGTGCCGGTCGAGCAGGCGCGGGAGTTGTACGAGCACGTCGCCCGTACGGCTGCAGTCGACGGTTTGGTGATGGATCTCGACACCCTGACCGCGTCCAACACGTTCGACGCCCATCGCCTGCTGCATCTGGCCGGCGATCGGCAGGACGAGCTGCTCGAGGCGTTGTTCCGGGGATACTTCACGGACGGCAAGGTGATCGACGACCGGACCGTGCTCGTCGAGCTCGCCGCGAGCGCCGGCCTGGACGCCGACGAGGTCACGGCGGCGCTCGACGGCGACGCCGGCGCCGACCTGGTGCGGGCCGACATCGAGACGGCCCGCCAGCTGCAGGTGTCGGGGGTGCCGTTCTTCGTGGCGAATCGGCGTCTCGCGGTGTCGGGCGCGCAGCCGGCGGACGTGTTCGCGGAGCTGCTCCGTCAGGCGTACGACCAGACGGCAGGCGAAACCAGTGCAGCCCCCGGCGGTGATGCCGAGGGCTGCACTGACGATACGTGCGCGATCTGATCTAGCGGGTCACGCGGCGGTGGGCGCGTTCCGTGAGGAACGCGAACGCCAGCCCCAGCGCGAGCCACAGCATGGCCTGCGTTGCGAGCGAAGAGACCCGGAACTCCCACAGCAGCGTGGCCGGGAAGTCCTCGCCGACCTCGTTGATGCCGGGAAGCGCGATGTACCCGATTGCAGCCACGACGAGGAACGCGGCCACCTGGCCGATGACGCGCAGCGTCACCAGTTGCTGGTTGCGCAGTGCGCGCCCCACGTACACGGCCACGGCCACGGCGGCCAGTCCCAGGATCACCGACGCGAGCCACAGCAGGGTGCGCTCGTTGATGGTGTCCGGGTCRCCGACGGCCGGCGGATTCGCCGGGTACTTGAAGAACGGCACGGCTTCGATTGCGAGCCAACCGCATCCGGCGACGGCGATTGCCAGTAGCGGCCCGTTCACGGCGGTGAAACGGCGTGCGTAGTGCACGACGACCGCGAAGATCGCACCGAGCGCCAGCCCGGCCAACGCGGTTGCGAGGAACAGGCCTGCGCGCTGGCCGGTGCGGCTGACGAGGGGTTCTTCGTCACCGTGGGAGTGTCCCGCGGACTCTTCCGCGGCGCCGGGATCCGTGGTGGCCTCGCCCGCGTGATGGTCCGCTCCAGGCGCCTCGGCGGCTGCTGCCGACTCCTCGATGTTGATCGCGGCCTGCACGTGCGGCTCGCCGAGCGTGAACGCGACGGCACCGGCGAGCAAGCCCGCGATCAGGCCGGCCAGCAGCCCGCGGAGGAGGGTCTTGAAACTGTCCGTGAGCGTGGTCAGTGGCACGGCAGGCCCAGCAGGTGCCGACCGTCATGCATGAGCTTGTGCATGTACATGCCGCTGCGGGAGATTGCCCCCTGGTCGAATCCGACCAGGTAGAGGGCCAGCATTGCGTGGAGAACTACTGCGACGGTGATGGCTCCGATCGCTGCCGGTTCCGTCGATCCATCGCTCTGTCGAGCGCACTTTTGCACCCAGGGGGTCACGGTGTCAATCGAGCGATGGGCACCGTGACCGAACCGGACGATTTGTCCGATGTGGAGGGGGATTCGTCAGGAACCGGACGCCGCTGCGACGTCGAGCACCACGTCGAACTCGAGCAGCGACGCACCGCTGGCGACCGGCTTCGCGCGCTCGCCGGCATGGGCTTCGCGGGCCGGGCCGCTGGCCCACGCCTGGAACGCCTCGTCGGACTCCCACTGCGTGACGACGAAGTAGCGGTTCTCGCCCTTCACCGGACGCAGGAGCTGGAATCCGAGGAACCCGGGGGAGTTCTCGACGGCGTGGGCGCGAGCGGCGAACCGCTTCTCCAGCTCGGGGCCGGCGCCCTCGGGGATCTCGATTGCGTTGATCTTCACGACTGCCATGACGTGAGGGTACTCCGGACGTCGGTGGGTTACCGTCGGTCTTGTGTTGCACGACGAGGGTGGGACGGGCCGGCCGATACTGCTGCTCCACGGGCTGATGGGCAGCTCGCGGACGTGGGTGCGGCACGTGCCCTGGCTGCGGGACCACGGCCGTGTCTACACATTCGACGCCGCCGGGCACGGACGCCCCATCGCGTCGGCTCCCACGACCGAACTCTTCGTGGCCGACCTCGCGGACGCGCTCGCCGCCGTCGACGAGCCGATCACCGTCATCGGCCATTCCATGGGCGCGCTGCACGCGTGGTGCTTCGCGGCCGCCCATCCCGGGCGGGTTCGCGCGCTGGTGCTCGAGGACATGGCGCCGGACTTCCGTGGTCGGACGGCAAACGATTGGGCGGCAATGGTTTCCGCGTGGCCGCAGCCGTTCCCCACCGAGGAGTCCGTCCTGGACTACTTCGGAGAGGTGGCCGGCCGCTACTTCCTCGACTCGTTCGAGCGCCGCGCCGACGGTTGGTACCTGCACGGTGACGTCGAGACGTTCCGCGACATCTCCGAGGAGTGGGGCACCCGCGACTTCTGGGCGCAGTGGGAGTCCGTGACGGCCCCCGCGCTGCTGATCGAGGGCGAGTTCACGATCACCCCGGAGGGACAGATGCGCCGCATGCTCGACGGCCACGACGACGCCCGCTACGTGTGGGTCGCTCAAGCCGGGCACCTCGTCCACGACGATCAGCCCCAGCGGTACCGTGACGCCGTCGAAGAGTTCCTGAAGACGTTGGACTGATCCTCAACTGCCCTCGCCGGCGAGGGCGAACAGTCCGTCCTCGGTCTGCTCGATCAACCCGTCGACGAGGAGCGAATCGAGTGCGCGGTCGCGCTGCCCGGGGTCGCTGAGCCACACGAGGTCGAGTCGCGCGCGCTCCACCGGGTGGGAGCTGTCGCGCAGCACGTCCATCAGCTTCCCGCGGACCTGGCGATCCGTTCCCGCGAACTTCTGCACCTTGCGGGGCTCGCCGACGTGCGCGGGCCGCCCGGCCTCCACCCATGCGCAGGTCGCCAGTGGGCAGCTCGCACAGTCGGGGGTCCGGGCGGTGCACACCGTGGCGCCGAGCTCCATCAGTGCGGCGGAGAACCGTGCGGCGCGGGCCCGGGTGCGCGGCAGGAGCGCATCGACGTCCGCCATGTCGCGCTTCGCGGACGGATTGCCCTGATCCGCCCGGCCGTGAACGGCACGCGCGACGACGCGTCGAACATTGGTGTCCACTACGGGAACTCGCTGCCCGTATGCGAAACATGCCACGGCACGGGCGGTGTAGTCGCCGATCCCCGGCAGGCCCAGCAGGACGTCGACGTCGGTGGGCACCTGGTCGCCGTGCCGGTCGGCCAGCACGCCCGCGCACTCGTGCAGGCGCAGTGCCCGGCGCGGGTAGCCGAGCTTTCCCCACGCGCGCAGCACGTCCGCCTGGCTCGACGCGGCCATCAGCGACGGCACCGGCCAGCGCCGCACCCATTCCTCCCAGATCGGCGCGACGCGGACGACGGGGGTCTGCTGCAGCATGATCTCGCTCATCAGAATGTGCCAGGCCGTCACGCCGTCGCGACGCCACGGCAGGTCCCGGGCCTGCTCGTCGTACCAGCGCAGCAGTGCTGAACCGTCCACCGACATCGAAACTCTCACCCTTCTCCGCACACTGCCGGGCGCTCGTCGCGCCGTCGCCATCGGTCCAACCGAGACGGCGGCCACGCGAAGGTGCACAATTGCCGCATGCCCAATTCCAACCCGATCTCCGCTTGGAAAGCCCTCAAGCAGGGTAACGAGCGCTTCGTCAGTGGCACCCCGCTGCATCCGAGTCAGGGTATTGCCGACCGCGCGAAACTGGTCGACGCCCAGCACCCGACGGCAGTGCTCTTCGGTTGCGGCGACTCCCGCGTCGCCGCCGAGATCATCTTCGACGTCGGTCTCGGCGACATGTTCGTCGTCCGCACGGCCGGTCACGTCATCGACAGTTCGGTGCTCGGGTCCATCGAGTACGCCGTCGAGATCCTCAACGTGCCGCTCATCGTCGTGTTCGGCCACGACGGCTGCGGCGCGGTCAAGGCCACGCTCGACGCCCTCGACAAGGGCCGGATCCCCAACGGCTTCATCCGCGACGTCGTCGAACGCGTGGCTCCGTCGATCCTGATGGGTCGGCAGGAGGGCCTCACAACCGTCGACGAGCTCGAGGGCCGGCACGTGGTCGAGACCGGTTCGCTGCTGATGCAGCGTTCGCGCATCATCGCCGACCGGGTGGAGAAGGGCACGTGCGCAATCGTCGGCGTCACCTACAAGCTCTCCGACGGCGACATCAAGCTGCAGGGTGTGGTGGGTGACATCGGCGAGTCGGTGGACTGAGGCCGAGCCGAACGTGTCCACTCGGCCACCCCGGCCGTCTTCGCAGACGCGACACGCCGGGACCGAAGAAGCGAGGGCAGGTCGTATGGAATTACGGTTGAGTCGTGCTTGAACCGAACGGACCGTTGCCCCCTGAGATCTACTGGCGTCGACGGGCGCTCGCCATCGGTGGTGTCGTCGTGGTCGTCGCGCTGCTGGTGTGGATCATCGCGTCGGTCCGTGGTGGCGGAGACGACCCGGAGTCGGCGGCCGCGGCGGCCACCTCCGAGCTCACCGAGCCGAGTACCACCGCTGGGGCCGGGCCCTCGGACGGGTCGGGGTCCTCGACGGCCGACGCCTCGGGCACCAGCGTGTCCGGAACGACTGCGGCCTCCACGAGTGCCGGCCCCGAGGTGGCCCCGTGTGCCGACCAGTCGTTGGCGTTGAAGGTGTCGCCCGACCGTCCCCAGTACAAAGCGGGTGACGAGCCGAGCTTCTCGATCGCGATCACGAACATCGGCACCAGCAAGTGCGAGCGGGACCTGGGCTCGGGACTGCAGCAGGCGCTCGTGTACTCGCTGAACGGCAGCAACCGGCTGTGGTCCAACGTCGACTGCTACCCCGATGCGGATCCGGCGATGCAGGTCCTCGAGCCGGGTGGGCAGGCACGATTCACCGTCAAGTGGTCGGGCACCACCTCGGAGCCGGGATGCAAGGCCCCGCGCGTTCAGGTCGCGCCGGGCGCCTACACGGTGGTCGCGCAACTCGGCGAGCTGCGTAGCTCCCCGGAGCCGTTCAATTTCTCCTGACGCGGCGAACTAGTCGTACGGTCCGCTGATCGAGGCCTCCGCGAGCCGTGAGAGGCCCTCGCGGATGTGCCGGGCCCACAGGCCACCGATGCCGTCGACGGACTGCAGGTCCGCGGCCGTGGCCGCGAGCAGCCCCTGCAGGGTCCCGAACGAGCTCACCAGCCGGTGGATCTGCAGGAACTGCAGCCGGGGCACCCGGGTGAGCACCCGGTAACCGCGCGGGCTCATCGGTGCGTCGAGCGCCTCGATGGTGCCCGGGTAACCGAAGGCGCGGGCCAGGGTGGTGAGGTCGAGCAGATCCACGTCGGTGAGCTTGTCGAGCGCGGACAGCGTGCTCTCCACCGCCGTCGTCGAGGCGGGCTCGGATCCGGCCAGGTAATCGCGCACCATGAGCTGGCGGACCGTGTCGTTGTCGCCGACCAGTTCCTCGAGCTGCAGCGCGAGCTGCCGGCCGTCGGTGCCCAGCTCGAGCACGTCCTGTTCGATCTCGACGGACACCCGGCGCACCATCTCGAGGCGCTGCACCACGGTCAGCGCGTCGCGCAGCGTGACGAAGTCCTCGATCTCGACGACCGACAGCTGACGGGTGACCCCGTCGAGCCGGGCCTTGTACCGCTCGAGGGTCGCGACGGCCTGGTTCGCGCGGGACAGGATGGTCGCCGACCCGTTGATGACGTGTCGGATTCCGCCGACGTACACGCTCACGATGCTCATCGACTGGCTCACCGACACGACGGGGTAGCCGGTCTCGATCGCGGTGCGCTCGGCCGCGCGGTGGCGCGTTCCGGACTCCACGGTGGGGATCTTGTGGTTCGGCACCAGTTGTACGTTGGCGCGGACGATGCGGGTGCCGTCGGTGGAGAGGACGACGGCACCGTCCATCTTCGACAGCTCGCGCAGGCGGGTGGGCGCGAACTCGACGTCGAGCTCGAATCCGCCGTCGCACAGCTCCTCGACCTGGTCGTCGTAGCCGAGCACGATCAGGGCGCCGGTGCGCCCGCGCAGGATGCGCTCGAGTCCGTCGCGCAGCGCGGTTCCGGGGGCCAGGCGCGCGATCGTTTCGCGGAGCACCGCGGACGGCGTGGCATCGTTCATCGCGAAATCCCCCCTCGTGCGGTCGGCGCTTTCCGGTCGGCGCCTCGGGTCCGATCGGACGGAATCCCGAGTGCGTTAGACGTCACATCTGGCCGAGCCGCATTCCGGCCGCGGTCGGGCCGCCTCTACATTACCTAGTTGTGAGCAGTACTTGGACCTTGCCCGATGACCTTGTCCTTCCCGAGCTGCCGGATTTCTTCCCGGCGCCGGGAGAGCCGCTTCCCCAGCACTGGTCCAAGTGCTTCGGCTGCGGTGACGACCAGCCCGCCGGTATGGCGATGACCTTTCTCGCGGGAGAGAACCTGTCCGTCACCGGGCGCCTCGAGGTTGCCAAGCGTTACCAGGGTGGCCCCGGCGTGATCCACGGCGGCATCCTCTCCACCGCGTTCGACGAGGTGCAGGGCATGGCGTGCATGGTTCTCGGCGGCCCCGTCGTCACTGCGCACCTCGAGATCGACTTCGCGCGTCCGATCCCGCTGGGTTCGGTGCTCGAGTTCCGTGCCCGCATCGAGGGCACGGTCCGCCGCAAGGCGTACACGACCTCGGAGGCGTTCATCGTGGAGGGGCCCGGCGTCGACCCGGAGACGCCCGTCGCGACCTCGCGCGGCCTGTTCCTGACCGTCAACCCCGAGCACTTCGCTCCGACGGCGGCCTTCGTCGACGGCGAACCGATGTCGCCGTTCGGCACGTCGGCGGTCTGACCCTCACCGAAGATTCAAGGCCCGCAGGGCATCTCCGACGTTTCCCACTTCGACGGGACGGATGCCCTTCGGGAGTTCGCCGGAGGCGAGCGGAACGACGGCGCGGGTGAATCCCAGCCGGGCGGCTTCCGCGACGCGGCGGCCCACACCCGCCACGCGTCGGACCTCACCAGCCAGGCCGACCTCGCCGAGCACCACGGTGCCGGCGGGGATCGACCGGTCCTTGCCGGCCGATGCGACCGCGACCGCGAGCGCCAGATCGCACGACGGGTCGGTCATCCGCATGCCGCCGACCGTCGCGGCGTAGACCTCGCGGTCGGACAGTTTGATGCCGTGGCGGCGTTCCAGGACGGCCAGCACCATCGACACCCGCGCCGAGTCGAGTCCGCTCACGGCGCGACGCGGCGACGGGTTGTTGGTGGGCGCGACCAGTGCCTGGACCTCGCCGAGCAGGGGACGCTTGCCGTCCATCGTGACCGTGACGGCGGTGCCCGGCACCTCCTCGGCCCGGTGGTGCAGGAACAGCCCGGACGGGTCGCTCACCCCGACGATGCCGTCCTCGCGCAGTTCGAAGCAGCCCACCTCGTCGGCCGCGCCGAACCGGTTCTTGATGCCGCGGATCATCCGCAGCGTCGAGTGCTTGTCGCCCTCGAAGTGCAGGACCACGTCCACCAGGTGTTCGAGCGATCGGGGACCGGCCACCGCGCCGTCCTTGGTGACGTGGCCGATCAGCAGCACCGGAACCCCGCTGGCCTTCGCGAGCGACGTGAGCGCACTGGTGATGGCCCGCACCTGCGTGACGCCGCCGACGACGCCGTCGACGTCGGCGGCGAGCATCGTCTGCACGGAGTCGACGATCAGCAGCGTCGGGCGGACCTGCTCGACGTGTCCCAGTACCGTCGCGAGATCCGACTCGGCGGCCAGATACACCCGTTCGTGCACCGACCCGGTGCGATCTGCGCGCAGCCGGACCTGACCCGCGGATTCCTCGCCTGTGACGTACAGCGCGCGGTCGTCGGGTCCGCGGCACGCCCACCGGTGCACGACCTCGAGCAGCAGCGTCGACTTGCCGACGCCGGGCTCGCCGGCCAGCAGCACCACCGAGCCGGGAACGACGCCACCGCCGAGGACCCGATCGAGTTCGTCGACGCCCGTCGGCTTGGCGCGAGTGGCGGTGCCGTCGATCTGGGTGATGGGGGACGCCGGCGTGGTCGGCAGCAGCGCGGCGGCACCGGCGCGTGCCAGTGACGCGCCCGGGCGGGACGCGACCGCAGCGAGGACCGGAGCCTCGTCCATCGAGCCCCACGTGCCGCACTCCGGGCAGCGGCCGACCCACTTGGCCACAGTGTGCTGACACGACGAACACCGGAAGCTCGATTTAGCTTTTGCCACGCGCGCAGCCTAGTGGTCCCGACCGACAGAGGAGCCCGGGCGACGGTGTCGCCCGGGCTCCTCCGGAAGTACGTCCGATCCGACGGATCAGTGATGACCCTCGGCCACGTCGGGGGACTTCTCCGACTCGTGGCGCTCGGTCTTCGGGCCGGCGTCGACCGGCACCTGCACGACGACGTCGCCGGCGTTCTCGAAGGAGAAGGTGACCGGGAACGTCAGGCCGGGCCGGACGCCCTCGCGGATGTCCTCGAGCGTGACGTCGATCAGGCTGACGTGCTCGGGGGCCTGCTCGGGCACCGAGACGTCGGGGTTGCCCGCACCGAGAGCGGCCTGCGGCTTGATGTCGCGGCCGCCCTCCTTGTCGTCGATGGTGACGGCGCCGGCGAAGTCGGTCTTGATGCCCTTCAGGCGGTCGGACTCGTGCTCGCTGAGGTTGATCGCGGTGAACGCGAGCTGCGCGTTGCCGCCCGGTTCGATGCTGAACTCCTCGGAGTTCGGGTACACGACGTGCACGTTGCGCAGTGCGATGTCGCCGCTGGTCGCCTTGTTGCCGTTCACCGCAGCAACCTGGGTGGCGGTCTGCGAGACCTGACCTGCGCCGCACGCGGACAGCACGAGCGTCGCGCCGGCAGCGAGAGCGACAGCGGCCATGACTCGGCGAGTCGGCGACGCATTGAGAGCAGTCACGGGTTGTCCTCCATGGGTCAGGTTCACAATCCACTAGGCAGAGTAGTAGTCGGCTCGGAGCGGCTGTGCGCTGGGTACTCGTTACGAGGTCGTGTCGGGCGCACAACGGTTGTCCGCGTGCAGGTTCGGTGGCGCCCCACGGGTCGCTCCGCAGGCGGTTCGCGCGGCCCGAAATGCACGGTTGGTGCGGCCTGTCAAGCCCTAAGATCAGGTAAGGACGCCCCTGACCTGCGCCGTTGATGGGACGATCGATTGGTCACGTGTTAAACTCGAAAGATCGAAAGGGGCACGGGACAGATGATTTTTAAGGTCGGAGACACCGTCGTATACCCCCATCACGGAGCGGCGCTGATCGAGGCAATCGAAACCCGCACCATCAAGGGTGAACAGAAGGAATACCTCGTTCTGAAGGTCGCGCAGGGCGATCTCACCGTCCGCGTTCCCGCGGAGAACGCCGAGTACGTCGGCGTGCGTGACGTGGTCGGCCAGGAGGGTCTCGACAAGGTGTTCCAGGTGCTTCGTGCGCCGCACACCGAGGAGCCGACGAACTGGTCTCGCCGGTACAAGGCGAACCTCGAGAAGCTGGCCTCGGGTGATGTGAACAAGGTCGCAGAGGTCGTTCGTGACTTGTGGCGGCGTGAGCAGGACCGCGGCCTGTCCGCGGGTGAGAAGCGGATGCTGGCCAAGGCGCGGCAGATCCTCGTGGGTGAGCTCGCTCTGGCGGAAGGCACCGACGACGCCAAGGCCGAGATCATTCTCGACGAGGTCCTCGCCGCCGCGTCCTGACAGTGGGTGAGAACCGAGGACCGGTCGTAGCGCTGGTCCCTGCAGCCGGACGTGGAGTCCGGCTGGGCGAGTCCGTCCCGAAGGCGTTCGTCGAGTTGGGCGGGCGCAGCATGCTGCGCCGAGCCGTCGACGGACTCCTCGAGTCGGGCGTCGTGGACATGGTCGTCGTGATCGTGCCCGAGGCGCTCGTGGACGAGGCGCGGGCGGATCTGCCTGGCGGCGTCGTCGTGGTTGTCGGGGGCGAGGAGCGGACCGACTCGGTCCGCGCCGGACTCGCGGCAGCCACGGGCGCCGAATTGGTGCTGGTGCACGACGCGGCGCGCGCTCTGACGCCGCCGTCGCTGATCGCTCGAGTGGTCGCGGAACTTCAGGCGGGACGCAAAGCGGTCATTCCGGTGCTGCCCGTCAGCGACACCATCAAGACGGTCGACGTGCTCGGTGCCGTCACCGGAACACCACCACGCTCGGAGTTGCGCGCCGTCCAGACGCCGCAGGGCTTCGAGGCGTCGCTACTGCGCCGCGCCTACCTGGACGTCGACGGCGACGCGACGGATGACGCCGGCCTCGTCGAGCGACTTGGCGAGCGGGTGCGCACCATCGTCGGTGAGCCCGAAGCATTCAAGATCACCACACCGTGGGATCTCGCTCTGGCCCGGATTCTGCTGGGGCAGGCGGGACCGGCGGAGTCCGAGTAAGTCTGAGTAAGTCTGAGTTTCTTTTTCGAGCACAGGGAGCCCTACGCRTGCGAGTCGGAATCGGCACCGACGTCCATCCGATCGAGCCCGGCCGTCCGTGCTGGATGGCAGGGTTGCTGTTCGAGGACGCCGACGGATGCTCCGGGCATTCCGACGGCGACGTCGCGTCGCACGCGCTGTGTGACGCGTTGTTGTCGGCCGCGGGCCTGGGCGATCTCGGTTCGGTGTTCGGCACCGGTCGTCCGGAGTGGGACGGCGTGAGCGGTGTGCGGATGCTCACCGAGGTCCGGAGCCTGCTGTCCGACGCCGGATACGTCGTCGGAAATGCGTCGGTGCAGGTCATCGGCAACCGGCCCAAGATCGGTCCGCGTCGGGAGGAGGCGCAGCGCGTCCTCGGGGACGTGCTCGGCGCACCGGTGTCGGTGTCGGCGACGACGACCGACGGACTGGGTCTCACGGGTCGCGGAGAGGGCATCGCTGCCGTCGCGACCGCGCTGATCATCCCCGCTGATCGCGACCGGTAGAATCGCACGTCGTGACCTTGCGCCTATACGACACCGTGACACGGGCTCCGCGTGACTTCGTTCCGCTGACCCCCGGACATGCCTCGGTGTACCTGTGTGGCGCCACCGTTCAGGGCGACCCCCACATCGGGCACGTTCGCAGTGGCGTCGCATTCGACGTGCTGCGCCGCTGGCTGCTCGCGCACGACTACGACGTCGCGTTCGTGCGGAATGTCACTGACATCGACGACAAGATCCTGAACAAGGCCGCCGAGGCGGGCCGCCCCTGGTGGGAGTGGGCCGCGACGTACGAGCGGTCGTTCGACTGGGCGTACCAGCAGCTCGGTGTGCTGCCGCCGTCTGTGGAGCCGCGGGCGACCGGGCACATGACGCAGATGGTCGAGATGATGCAGCGCCTCATCGACAACGGCCACGCGTACGCGTCCGCCGGCGACGTCTACTTCGACGTGGTCAGCTACCCCGACTACGGCAAGCTGTCCGGTCACAAGCTCGACGACGTCCACCAGGGCGAGAGCGTGGCCGAGGGCAAGCGCGATCCGCGGGACTTCACGCTGTGGAAGGCCGCGAAGCCGGGCGAGCCGTCGTGGCCGACGCCGTGGGGCCCGGGACGACCGGGCTGGCACCTCGAGTGCTCGGCGATGGCCGAGTTCTACCTCGGTAAGGCGTTCGACATCCATTGCGGTGGAATGGATCTGGTGTTCCCGCACCACGAGAACGAGATCGCGCAGGCGAAGTGCGCGGGCGACGACTTCGCCCAGTACTGGTTGCACAACGGCTGGGTCACCATGGGTGGCGAGAAGATGTCGAAGTCGCTAGGGAACGTGCTGTCGGTGCCGAACGTGCTCAAGCAGGTTCGCCCGCAGGAACTGCGGTACTACCTCGGCAGCGCCCACTACCGGTCGATGCTCGAGTACTCCGAGACCGCGCTGCACGAGGGTGCGGCCGCCTACCGTCGCTGCGAGTCGTTCGTGACGCGCGTCGTAGAGCGGGCCGGTGAGGTCCCGGTGGGCAAGTGGACGGCGGAGTTCGCCGCCGCACTCGACGACGACCTGGGTGTGCCGTCGGCGCTGGCCGAGATCCACGGCCGGGTCCGCGAAGGCAACATCGCGCTCGAGTCCGGTGATCTCGACGGTGCTCGCGCGCTGGCGTCGCAGGTGCGGGCGATGCTCGGCATCCTCGGTGTCGATCCGCTGGATCCGCAGTGGGCGTCCGCGACGGACAACTCGACGGCGCTCGATGCCCTCGACGTCCTGGTTCGGGCCGAGCTCGACCGGCGTCAGCAGGCCCGGGCCGACAAGAACTGGGCAGTGGCCGACGAGGTCCGGGACCGGCTGGCCGAGGCCGGTATCGAGGTCACGGACACCGCGAACGGGGCCGAATGGTCCCTCAAGCAAGCTTCTAACGAATCGGGACAGTGATGGCTGGAAATTCGAGCAGGCGCGGCGCGATCCGCAAGGACGGCACCAAGAAGGGGCAGGTCAGCGGGTCCGGCGGCAAGCATCGCCGGGGTCTCGAGGGCCGCGGCGCGACGCCTCCGGCGGAGGCCCGCACCAAGCATCCCGCCGCGAAGCGGGCCCGGGCCGCGGCGAAGGCGGCGCAGCAGCGTCCCACCGGCGGTGGCCGCCCCGGCGCGGGTCGTCTGCCGGCCGGCCGCAAGGCCGAGGACGGTCCGGAGATGGTGCTGGGCCGCAACCCGGTCGTCGAGTGCCTGCGCGCGGGTGTCCCCGCGACGGCGCTGTACGTCGCGGTGGGCGCCGAGAGTGACGATCGCCTCAAGGAATCCGTGCAGCGTGCGGCCGACATGGGGATCTCGATCCTCGAGGTGCCGCGCACCGACCTGGACCGTATGAGTGCCAACGGACTGCACCAGGGCATCGGCCTGCAGGTGCCGCCGTACAAGTACGCGCACCCGGACGATCTGCTGGCGTCGGCCCGCACCAACCAGGAGCCCGCGCTGCTGGTGGCCCTGGACAACATCACCGACCCGCGCAACCTCGGCGCTGTCGTGCGTTCGGTTGCCGCGTTCGGCGGTCACGGTGTGGTGATCCCGCAGCGTCGCAGCGCCAGCGTCTCCGCTGTCGCCTGGCGCACCAGCGCCGGTGCCGCGGCCCGTCTCCCCGTCGCGCGGGCCACGAATCTCACTCGCACACTGAAGGATTGGCAGTCCAAGGGTGTCCAGGTCGTCGGCCTGGACGCCGGCGGCGACACCACCCTCGACACCTACGAGGGCACCGGCCCGGTCGTCATCGTGGTCGGTTCGGAGGGCAAGGGACTGTCGCGGCTCGTGCGCGAGACGTGCGACGCCGTCCTGAGCATCCCGATGGCCGGACCGGTGGAGTCGCTCAACGCGTCCGTCGCCGCGGGCGTCGTGCTGTCCGAGATCGCGCGTCAGCGTCGTAGCTGACGGAACTTGATCCGACATCCCGGTCGCAGCTGAGCTGCGGCCGGGATGTCGTCTTCCACGACCACGGCGATCACGGGATAGCCCCCCGTGACCGGATGGTCGGCGAGGAACAGCACCGGCATGCCGTTCGGCGGCACCTGTAGCGCGCCGGTCACCATGCCCTCGCTCGGCAGTTCGCCGTGACGGGAGCGGTGCAGCGGTCCCGGCCCGTCGAGGCGTGCGCCCACGCGGTCGGTGTCGGTGCTGACCGTCCACGTCCGGTGCACCAGGGCGGCCAGGGAGGCAGGGGTGAACCAGTCGTCGCGCGGACCGGTGCGAACGCGTAGTTCGACGGGATCTCCGGGCGGCGCGGGTGGCGGGATCAGTTCCTCGATCGGCAGCTCGCCGTGGAGGCTTCCCACCGGCAGGCGGTCGCCGTCCCGGATCGGTTCGGGGCCGATGCCGGAGAGGGTGTCGGTGGCGCGGCTGCCCAGGATCGGCGTGACGTCGATGCCGCCGCGCACCGCAAGGTAGGTGCGTAGTCCCGCCGTGGCCAGCCCCAGCACCACCTCGTCGCCGTCGCGCACGTGCAGGGTGGAGTAGTGCGGGCGGGGTTCCCCGTTCACCGTGAGCGGTGCCCGCGCGCCGGTGACGGCGAGGGTGGCCGGCCCGACCGCCCGCACCCGCAGACCACCGAGGGTCACCTCGAGCGTCGCGGCGCGGGGATCGTTGCCGACGAGGCGGTTCGCGCAGTCGTGCGCGACGATGTCGGCGGCCCCCGAGACGCCGACGCCGAGACGCGCATACCCGGGCCGTCCCCGATCCTGGACGGTGGTGCGTGCGCCGGCGCGCAGGACTTCGAGCCATGCCATGGGTCGATTGTCCTCGATCCCGGCAGGAGGTCGCAGTGCTTACTACGATCGATCGATGCTGACAGCTGCGCTGTACGGTCTCGGGACGGCTCTACCGTTGCTCTTCGGTGCGTGGGTGGGCCTGCGCTACAGCCTGCCGCGGCCACTGCTGGCCGCGCTCATGGCCTTCGGCGCCGGCACGATGGTGGCGGCGGTGTCGTCCGAGCTCTTCGCGCCGGCGTTCGCGATCGAGGGCGTGTGGGTCGCCGGGACGGCGCTGCTGGCCGGCGCCGTCGTGTACGTGGTGGCCGATCACCTCATCGAGAACAAGCTCGGTCCCGCGGCGCTGGGGTGGGCGCTGATGCTCGGGGCCCTGCTCGACGGCATCCCCGAGAACACCGCCCTGGGCGTCTCGCTCATGGAGGGCGGGGGAGTGGTGCTGTTGGTCGCGGTCGCGGTCGGCAACGTGCCCGAGGCCGTCGCCGGCGCCGCGTCGATGCGCGAGCAGCCCGGCTTCAACTCGCGGCGGGCGTTCGGGGTGTGGGCCGCCACCGCCGCGGTCCTGGTGCTGGTCGTCGTCGCGGCCAACGCCGTCTCCGACACCATCCCGGACAGCCGAATTGCCGTCATCCAGGCCTTCGCCGGCGGGGCAACCATTGCGGTGCTTGCGGATTCGTTGATGCCGGAGGCCTACCGCGAGGGCGGTTGGTGGGTGGGGATCTCCACCGCACTCGGGTTCCTCGTGGCGTTCGCGCTGGGCGCCTAGGAGTGCGAACGCCACGAGCCACTCAGTCCGTGCGGAAGACGGTCCTGTGCCACGCCTTCCGGGCGTCGCGCGAGAGGTCGAACATCACGTGCTTGACGGTGGTGTATTCCTCGAACGAGTAGGTCGACATGTCCTTGCCGAATCCGGACTGCTTGACCCCGCCGTGCGGCATCTCGCTGATGATCGGGATGTGGTCGTTGACCCAGACGCAGCCGGCGACGATCTCGCGCGTTGCGCGCAGCGCGCGGTGCAGGTCGGTGGTCCACGCCGATGCGGCGAGCCCGTACGGGGTGTCGTTGGCGAGGGCGATGGCCTCGTCGTCGTCGCGGAACGGTGTCACCGTCAGCACCGGGCCGAACACCTCGTCGCGGTAGATCTCGCTGTCGACCGAGGCTCCGGTGATCAGCGTCGGACGGTAGTACGCGCCCGTGGCGAGGGGTCCGTCACCGGCGCTGCCGCCGGTGACGATCGTTGCGTAATCGCGTGCGCGCGAGACCATTGCAGCGACGCGGTCGCGGTGTGCGTACGAGCTCAGGGGGCCCATGTCCGTCGCCTCGTCGCCGGTCGGACCCAGCGTGACCGACTCGTACAGCTCGGCCACGCCCGCGACGAACGCGTCGATCACCGACTCGTGCACGATCGCGCGGGTTGCGGCCGTGCAGTCCTGTCCGCCGTTGATCAGGCTCGCGRCCACGGCCCCGTGGACGGCGGCTTCCAGATCGGCGTCGTCGAACACGACGAACGGTGCCTTGCCGCCCAATTCGAGGTGGACGCGCTTGGCATTGGTGGCGGCGGCCTCGAGGATCGAGCGCCCCACCGCGGTCGATCCGGTGAACGAGATCATGTCGACGCCGACGTGGCGTGCCAGCGCCGCGCCGGACTCCTGGCCGCTGCCGACGACGATGTTGACGACGCCGTCGGGGACGCCGGCCTCGGTGATCGCCTCGGCCAGCAGCAGCGCGGTCAGGGGTGTGATCTCGGCGGGCTTGAGGACGACGGTGTTCCCGGCGGCGATCGCGGGGAAGATCTTCCACACCGCCATCTGCAGCGGGTAGTTCCACGGCGCGATCGCCCCCACGACGCCGAGCGGCTCGCGGCGGATGCTCGAGGTGTGCGTCGGCGAGTACTCGCCCGTCGCCTTTCCCTCGAGGATGCGCGCGGCGCCCGCGAAGAATTCGATGTTGTCGATCGAGCCGGGGACGTCGAACTCCCGTGCCAGCCGGATCGGCTTACCGCACTGCCGGCTCTCGAGCGCCGCGAGTTCGTCCGAGCGGCCGCGCAGGATGTCGGCGACGCGGAGCAGGAGCGCCGAGCGTTCGGCCGGGGTGGTCCGCGACCACGATCCGAAGGCGCGGCGCGCGGTTGCGACCGCGCGGTCGACGTCGTCGCTGCTCGCGAGGGTGACGGTGACGATCGTCTCGCCGGTCGAGGGGTCGATCACGTCCTGGGTGCAACCGGAGGCCCCTTCGCACCGGATCCCGTCGATGTACTGGTGCATCGTGTCCATGCTTTCGTCGTCGGAGTCTTAGAGCCGGGTGGTCAGGAGATGTAGATCTTGCGGAGCGTCTCGCGCACGGTCCACACGGTGCGCTGTCCGGCGTGCAGGCGGACGAGGGTGCCGGGGCGGAGATCGACTGCGGGAGAATCGTCCTCGAACTCGAGGGTGCCCTGGCCGTCGACGACGAAGAACACCTCGTCCGCCTCCACGTCGCGCGAGGTTCCCTGGGTGTGCTCCCATACCCCGATCGTCAACCCCGACAGCGACGACAGGGCCTGGTGGGCGGTGGTCGGCGATCCGTCGACGACGAGTTCGTCCGGGAGGGCCTTGTGGTCCAGAGTGACGTCGGGAACGACGACGCTGTCCTGGTGCGGGGCGGGCTGTGGATGCGTGGAAGTCATTGGTGGGCCTGTCGAGTCGTGTTTCGAGTAGTGAGGGTCGGACCCGAGCGAGGCCTGGCACGGGCGCCCCCGAACGGGTGCGCCCATGCCGCGGTCACTCGTCGAGCCCGACCGGTGCGGTGTCCGCCGAGACGACGTCGTGGAGCATCGGCGGGTTGCCGACTCCCCAGCCGTACGCCAGCTTGCCCACCTCGAGCACGAAGAACGACTCGGTGGAGAGCACCCCGTCGATGGCGTGCAACTGGTCGTGCATCAGGCGGGTGAAGTCCTCGGTGTCCTTGCAGATCACCTCGACGATGACGTCGTACCGCCCCGACGTGACGATCACGTAGCTCGTCTGGGGCAGTGCCGCCACCGCCTGGCACACCGAGCGTGCGGTGCCGGCGCGGGTGTGGATGCCGACCATCGCCATACGGTCGAAGCCGATTCGCATCGGGTTGGCGATCCCGACGATCTGCAGGATCCCGGCCTCCTCGAGTCGCTGCACGCGGTATCGCGCCGACGAGGCGGGGATGTCGAGCGCCTCCGCGATCTGCCGGTACGGGAGGCGACCGTCCTTCTGCAGGAGCTCGATGATCTTTGCGTCGATCGTGTCGATGCTCGGTGTGTTCAAGATGACCTCCGAACCGGTTCGGTACGACTAGGAATCGAATCCCAGTCCTATGCTGTCGAGGAGTCGCAACCACAGGTTGCGGCGACCGTGGTCGTCCTCCCTGGCCAGCGACCATCTGGTCGCCTGGACACCAAAGTAACGCACCGGTTCCGGGGGAAACGGAACGGCGGGGCGCCGGATCATCGCCAGTTCCGTCCGTTCCGTCTTGCGTCCGGCCAGACGGTCGAGCATCACCTGCGCACCGAAGCGGGTCGCGGTGACGCCCAGGCCGGTGAAGCCCGTCGCGTAGGCGACCCGTCCGCCGTACGCCGTTCCGGCGGTGAGGCAGAACCGTGTCGACGAGTCGATGATGCCGCCCCACGCGTGGGTGAACTGCACGTGGGCCAGTTGGGGATACGTCGTGGCGAAGTTCGTTGCGAGCCGCGCATACGTCTCCGGTCGGTCGAGGAGATCCTCGTCGCGACGGGAGCCGTAGTGGTAGATCGCGTCGTAGCCACCCCACAGGATCCGATTGTCCGCTGTCTTGCGGTAGTAGTGGAACTGGTTGGAGGCGTCGGTGAGACCGAGGTCCCCGGTCCACTTGATCGACTCGAAATCGGCGTCGCTCAGCGGTTCGGTGACGAGCGAGTAGTCGTAGACCGGGATGGTCGTGTTCGTGAGCCGGCGCAGAAGGGGCTTGAATACGTTGGTGGCCAGCGCAACTCGCTGGGCTTCGACCCGTCCTCCCCGCGTGGTCGCGGCGATGCGCCCGTCGGGCGTCTTGTCGATCGACGTGACGGGTGTGTTCTCGTGGATCTCGACACCGAGGTCGAGGCATGCCCGCCGGAGCCCGAGCACGAGCTTGTACGGATCGACCAGCGAGTAGTCGGGCAGGTACAGGCCGCCGACGTACGCGGGCGACGCGGTCCAGTCGCCCACCTCGGACGGCGGGATGAACTGCGACGGCTCGCCGTAGCCGCCGCTCATCTCGGAGTAGGCGCGCAGACCTTCGAGTTCCCAAGTGGTGCGGGCGAAGCTGACCTTGCCCGGCCGCCGGTAGTCGGCGTCGATGCCGTAGCGCTCGAGGGTCTGCTCGATCCCCGCGAGGTTGTCGAGCCCCATCCGGTGCATGGACGCGGCCTCGGACGGCCAGCGGTTCACGCCGTTCATGAGGCCGTGCGTGATGCTGGGGGAGCAGAAGCCGCCGTTGCGCCCGCTCGCGGCGTGCCCGACGGTGTGGCCCTCGAGGAGTACCACGCGCTGGTCGGGGTCCGATTCCTTGGCCATGAGTGCGGTCCACAGGCCGGTATAGCCTCCGCCCACCACCAGCAGATCGGCGGACAGCGTCGTCGCGAGCGCCGGGAGAGGCGTCGGGGCGGGCGTCACGTCGAACCAGTACGGGGAGCGGCGCACCCCGTCGATCGTCGACGGGCTGGTGGTGGGCATACGGAGACCTTTCATTGGAGAGCGTGTTCGTCGCGAATCAACGGTTCAGGTGCATGACACCGGTGCGCAGGTCGGACATGTCGATCAGCGTGTGCTTGCCGCCGATTCGGCCCCAGCCGGTGCCCTTGCCGCCGGCGCCGCCGAACGGCATGTTGATGTCCCAGAATCCGGTGCTGTCGTTGACGATCACCTGTCCGGTCTCGACCTCCTCGACGAATCGGTAAGCCTTGGAAAGGCTTTCGGTGAACACCGCTGCCTGGAGGCCGAGCGCGTCGCTGTTGGCCAGGCGGAGCAGTTCGTCGTCGTCGCGGCCGGTGATGACCGGCACGACCGGGCCGAACGACTCCTCCTTGCTGAGGAGGCCGTCCGGCGTGACGCCGTCTACGACGGTGAAGTCGTAGTACAGGTCGGTCGGGAAACCTTCGCGTCGACCGCCGCCGACGAGGATGTCGAACCCGCGCTCGCGGGCGTCGGCCAGGTGGCGATCCATCTTCGCGGCGACGCCCTCGTTGTTGAGTGGGCCGAGGTTGACCGCGGAGTCGAACGGGTCGCCGAGGCGGACCGTGTCGGAGTAGGCGACGAGCGCCTCGACGAATGCGTCGTGCACGTCGGCATGCACGAGGGCACGCTCGGTGGCGCAGCAGACCTGGCCCGCGCAGTAGTACGCGGCGTCGGCGGCGGCCTTGGCGGCAGCCTCGACGTTGGCGTCGGCGAGCACGATGAGGGGGCCGTTGCCGGAGCACTCCATGATGGACCGCTTCAGGCCGGCGGTCGCCTGGATCTTCGCGCCGGTCTGCGACGAACCGATGAAGCCGATGGCGTCGATGCCCGGATGCGAGACGAGGGCGGAGCCGRAGTCGCCTTCTCCGGGAAGGACGTTCACGAGACCGGCCGGCAGACCGGCGGCCTCGAACGCCTCCATCGCAGCCAACACGGTCAGCGAGGTGTGGGTCGGCGGCTTGACTACGTGAGCGTTGCCGGTGGCCAGGCCCGGTGCGACGAACTCGGTGAGCATCAGCAGCGGGAAGTTCCAGGGCGTGATGATGCCCCAGACGCCGACCGGCCGGTAGAAGGTCCACATCCGCTTCTGCGGATCGTTCGACGGCAGTGTCTCGCCGTGCAGGCGGACGGCGTCCTCGGCGTGCAGGTGGAACAGCTGTGCCGCCTCGGTCACGTCTGCGATGGACTCGGCGAGCGGCTTGCCCTGCTCGAGGGTCTGCAGGCGTGCCAGGACGTCGATACGCTTCTCGAGCTCGTCGCCGATGCGGTGGCAGATCTCGGCGCGCTGCCAGACGCCCACCTTCCGCCACTCGGCCTGGGCGCGATGGGCGGCGTCCACGGCCTTGTCGAGATCCGAGGTGGAGGGGACCGGGATGGTTCCGATGTGGCCGCCGGTGACCGGGCTGATCACCTCGACGGACTCGCCGGTGCTGCCGTCGGTGTACGCGCCGTCCACGTAGAGCTGCTGGCGCGGGGCGGTCGGGATGGATGTCGTCATGAGAAACCCTCTTGGTGTGGGGTAGGGCTGCCGATGCCCTCGGAGTCTGTGCTGGGGATCACTCGTTCCGTGCGAGTGTGGTCACGATAACTGCAATCGGGGTCGATGTCACCCCCGATGGGCAAATAATGCGTCTAAAAGTTGTTCAAAGAGCAAATTTGAAGCTGATCTTCAGCTCAATGTGCGGTGCTGTCGAATGAGCTGTCCGATGCGCCAGGGGACAGTCGTTCGCCGGTCAGTGCCTCGATCACACGCGCGAGATCGTTCGAGGACAGGCCGCCCTCGGACCGACCGGCACGGCGTTCTGCCTGCGGATGGCGCTGATTCTTCATGGCGCGAAGTCCTTTCGGGTGCCAGGGGCGTCGGTGGTCGAGCCGAGTTACAGGGCGCCCAGCGCCGCGGTCCCCGCAGCGCGACCCGAGTCGAGGGACGAGCTGACGGTGCTGGTGACCATGCCGGCCCAGAACACGGTCCGGTCGATCGGTTCGTACAGCCCGTCGCGGCGCGAGGTGGGCCCCGGGTAGGCGCCCCGGGCGTATTCGTCGAGCGACCAGTCGTAGGTCGACGCGGCCACGGTCTGCAGACCGGCATCACCGGCCATCGACCTGACCGCGTCCACCGACTGGGCCAGGCGCTCGGCTTCCGGCAGGGCGAGCAGTTCCCGGGCCTCGTCTCCGGTAGCCCAGGCGACGACGACCTGTCCCGAGTAGCCGGGTGCCGCGGCGGACCCGTTCCACAGGGTCGGCGGGTTCACCAGGTAGTCCTCCGCGAGGTCCCAGCCGTCCGGCAGGACCGGTGCGGAGAACTCCAGCAGGCCCTTGTAGACCGGCAGATAGACCACCTCGGAGATCCCCGAACGCTGGGTCGACGGCAACGGTGGGTCGAATGCGATCGCCTCTCGCTGCAGCACGCCCGCGGGCAGCGCGATCACGAGCTTGCGGGCGGTGAACCGGGTGCCTCCGGCGAGCACCTCCACGCCGTGGGAGGTGTAGGCCACCCGGGTGACCTCGTGATTCATTCGTACGTCGATTCCCTCGGCGAGAATCCGGACGATCTGGTCGTAGCCGCCGACGACTCGGAAATCCCCGTAGCCGTCACTGGGAATCTCGCCGCCGTCCGGTGCCGTGAGCGCGGTCTCGAGGTCCTCGACGACGTATCTGGCGGGGAGCTTGTCGAACTGCTCGCTGTCCACCTCGATGACCAGGAAGGCGAGCGGGTAGTTCGACCGGGTGATCCCCAGCCGTGCGAGGTACTTCTCGGCGGTCTCGCCGGGATTCGGGGCAGGAGGCGGTGATGGCAGATCCGGCTTTCCCTGCGGGAAGTTGTAGAACTCCCACGTGTTCTGGTCCACCCACGGCGAGCTCGGATCGAATCGGGACATCTCGGTTCCCCAGCGATGTGTCGAGATGTTCGCCGGTCCGACGATGTCCCACGTGGAGACGTCGGCGCCGTGGATGAGCTCGGCGCCCCGTTCCACAGGGATGCCCATGGTCGTTCGATCCGTCCACAGGCGCCCGCCGATGCGGTCGCGGGCCTCGAGGACGATTGCCGATCTGCCCGCGTCCACGACCGTTCGCGCCGCGCCCAGACCGGATACGCCGGCGCCGAGCACGATGACGTCCGCGTCGTTCGAGGCGAGCGATCCGAGCGATCCGGTCTGCGCTCGGGCCTGCGGGGTGCGGGCGAACAGGACCGCGGAGAGGCCTACGGCGCCGCCGTATCCGAGCAGTCGGCGTCGCGTCAGTTGGATATCTGGACCGTTGACTGGTTTCACCTGGGTTCTCCTGTGACGGCGTGCTGTGTGATGTGGCGCTGCCGACGCCATGAATGTGTGCTGAGTCACTCGTTCCGTCGAGTGCGGTCACGATAGCGACTCGGGAGGCGCCTGTCACTTCGATGAGCAAAAGCAGCGGGTTCGTACTGTCAATTGAGCAAGTTCGATGTCGGAATTCTTCCGGCATCGGCAAGGATTGCGAGGCGGTTCTGTCCAACGCCTACGGGCGTGAGTGAGGCTGTCGGGGCTTGTCATCGCTCGCGGCGTGATCCATACTTCGTCCGCCGCATCGACGTCGTCGGGTTCCGGGTCTCCGGGTCGATGGGTTCGATCCCCTTGCCGCGGGGGTCGATTCCGCACTGTTCCGTCCGAGTCACCGTCATATCCGGGTGCCCCTGTGGCGCCCCCCAACGGGACTTAGGAATGCCATGGCCGAAACAACGTCCACCGAACAGACCTCCACCGAACTGCACAAGACGATGCGCTGGTACGACGGCTTCGCGATGTCGCTGACGATGCCTGCCGCGTTGATCGCCTCGCTCGGCGCCTCGATCGTCGGCCTCGGCGGATGGGGTGCAGTGCTCCTGTGGAGCGTCTCGATGCTCCTCGCAACCGGGGCGAACTGGATCTACACCGAACTCGCCGCGATGTTCCCGGAGTCGTCGGGAGGTATCGCGGCGTACGCCGCCGAGGCGTGGAAGAAGCGTGCGCCGATCGTCGGACCGCTCGCCGCCATCGGGTACTGGTTCCCGTGGACCACATCGTTATCCGTCTACGCCGGCATCATCGGCGCCCTCGTCCAATCACAGTGGTTCCCGGATCAGGACTGGTCGTGGGAGCTGGGGCCGATCGAGCTGAACTTCCCGATCGTGGTCGGCCTGAGTGTGATCGGAATCCTCTACCTGCTCAACGTCGTCGGCGTTCGCATCACCATGACGTTCGTGTACATCACGGGCGGCATCCTGCTCATCCCGCTCGCGGTGTTCATCGTCGGACCACTGCTGGCCAACGGCTTCGACGTCTCCGGTCTGACCTGGAACCTGCACGGCGTCGAAGGCCTGCGCACGGCTCTCGTCTGGCTCTACGTCATGGCATGGACGTCGTTCGGCGTCGAGGTCTGCGCGACGTTCGCGCCGGAGTACCGGAACACCGTCTCCGACACGGCCAAGGCCCTCAAGGCGGGAGTCCTGTTCTCGCTCGGCGTCTTCGTGCTGCTGCCGCTTATCCTGACCGGGTACGTCGGCGAGGGCGCGATTGCGGACGCGCCCACCACGTTCTACGTCGAGGCCTTCCAGAACCTGGTCGGCGGCGCGGCTGACATCATGGTTCTGTTCCTGATCTGCTCGCTGCTGCTGATCATGGTGACCGGTCTCGCCGACGGCTCGCGCGTTCTCTACAACATGGGCAAGGAGGGAACGAGCCTCCGGCAGCTCGGCGTGCTGAACAAGCGCGGTGTTCCCGTCCGGGCGCTCACCGTGGCGCTGGTGGTCAACGTGCTGGTCCTGACCGTGCTCAAGACGCCGCTCGCGATCATCGTCACGGGCAACCTGGGCTACATCCTGACTCACATCTTCGCGCTGTCGGGTTTCTTCCTGCTGCGCAAGGACCGCCCCGACCTGACCCGTCCGATTCGCCTGCCAGCAGTCTTCGTTCCGCTGTCGCTGGTGCTCTCGGCACTCCTTGCTGTCATTCTCGTCGTAGGAGCCACGGGATTCGAGGTCACGGGGTACGGCGGCTTCAAGGAGCTGTCGGTGGCGTTCGGCGTGCTGGCAGTGGCGGTCGCGCTGTGGCTGTACCGACGCAACGTGCAGGATCGGCGTTCCGTCCCCGAACAGGTGCAGTCGTGAGCGCTTACGGACTGCTCGCCGGCGCGATCGCATGCGAGGTCGTCGCGACGCTCTCGCTCAAGGCCGCCGACGGCTTCAGCCGGCTCGCACCGTCCGTGATCGTCGTGATCGGCTATGCGATGGCGTTCGCGCTCCTGGGGTTCGCCCTCCAGCGCGGCCTGGACGTCGGTGTCGGCTACGCGATCTGGTCGGCCGTCGGAACGACGGTCGTCGCCCTGCTCGGCGTTCTCGTGTTCCGGGAATCGCTGTCCCTCACGGCAATCGCGGGGATCGCGCTGATCATCGTCGGCGTCGTGCTCGTCGACCTGGGCCACCGCACGCAGGCGCCGTCGCCAGAGGGACCGGAAAGTGCTGCCGCCGTCGTGGAGGGCCACTGACGGTGCGATGACGGAAGGCCCCCGGTACCCGAGCGATGGCTTGGCGGTTTCAAGGGGTCGTCGCAACACTGCCTGGTTTTAGGCGGTAAGTAGATCACGCAGACGCTCGGCTGGGGTATCCCAGTCGAGCGTTTTGCGTGGACGGCCGTTGAGTTCCGTTGAGTTCCTGGGCGACGTGTTCGAGGTCCTCGGGTCCGAACA